>NZ_CP167995.1:5975000-6292437 GCF_040224095.2 Pseudomonas caspiana
CCCTTAATTTACGCTTTTAGTGAAAAACCTGAAAAACGCGTTTTCCTCTATATATAGAAGGAGTTACAGCACTCCGTCCTGACCGAGTGTATTGATCTGCGCAGCCTGCATTCCCAAGACCCGCTCAAGCACCTCCGCAGTGTGCTCCCCTAATAAGGGAGGCGCATGCCGGTACTCCACCGGAGTTGCGGACATACGGATGGGGCTGGCCACCTGCGGCACACTCCCACCCAGCGCATGCGGCAGATTCATTGCCAGCCCTCGCGCCTGCACATGCGGATCACTAAAGACCTGGGACAAATCATTGATTGGCCCGCAGGGCACACCCGCAGATTCCAACTCTCTCACCCACTGCGCCGTAGTCTTGAACACCGTCGCCTGACGAATCAGCGGAATCAGCTCAGCCCTGTTGGCAACCCGCAGCTTATTAGTGAGGAAGCGCGGGTCGTCCGCCCACTGAGCCTGACCTGCGACCTGCGCAAACTTTCTAAACTGACTGTCATTACCCACCGTCAGAATGAAATCACCATCAGCGGTGGGGAAATCCTGATAAGGAACAATGTTGGGATGGGCGTTACCCAAACGTGTCGGCGCCACTCCTGTGGTCAAATAGTTCAGCGCCTGATTTGCCAAACAGGCCACCTGCACATCCAGCAAGGCCATATCAATGTGCTGACCCTGCCCACCCTGATCTCGATGCGCCAACGCCGCCAATATCGCAGTGCTCGCGTACACACCGGTCATGACATCCGTTAGCGCAACACCGACTTTTACCGGCCCAGCCCCTTCCTGCTCATCAGCACGCCCGGTCAGGCTCATCAAACCACCCAACCCCTGAATCATGAAGTCGTACCCAGCTCGCTTGGCATAGGGTCCGGTTTGTCCAAACCCGGTAATGGAGCAATAGATCAGGCGCGGGTTGATTGCCTTAAGCGAAGCGTAATCCAGACCATAAGCAGCCAGACCACCGACCTTGAAGTTTTCAATCAGGATGTCGGACTTTGCAGCCAGCTCCCTGACCAACCTCTGCCCCTCAGGCAAAGTGAAATCGATGGTCACTGACTGCTTGTTCCGGTTCGCGGACAGATAATAAGCCGCCTCACCCGTGTTCTCGCCCTGAGCATCCTTCAGAAATGGTGGCCCCCATGCGCGAGTGTCATCACCACTGCCAGGCCGCTCGACCTTGATGACCTCGGCCCCCAGATCAGCAAGGATCTGACCCGCCCAGGGCCCGGCCAATACGCGAGACAAGTCCAGTACGCGGATATGCGATAGCGCACTCATTGCCGGCCTCCTTAATAGAAGGCCTGAATGCCGGTCTGCGCACGCCCGAGAATCAGCGCATGCACGTCATGAGTACCCTCATAGGTGTTCACCACCTCAAGGTTCACCAGGTGCCTGGCGATACCGAACTCATCGGAGATGCCATTCCCACCCAACATGTCGCGAGCCATACGGGCGATGTCCAAAGACTTGCCGCAGGAGTTACGCTTCATGATCGAAGTGATTTCAACTGCTGCCGTGCCTTCATCCTTCATACGCCCCAGGCGCAGACAACCTTGCAGCGCCAGGGTGATCTCGGTCTGCATATCGGCCAGCTTTTTCTGGATCAACTGGTTGGCCGCCAATGGACGCCCGAACTGCTGCCGGTCCAGAGCGTATTGCCGGGCGGTGTGCCAGCAGAACTCCGCGGCTCCCAAAGCGCCCCACGAGATGCCATAACGAGCCGAGTTAAGGCAGGTAAAGGGGCCTTTGAGGCCGCGCACGTCCGGGAAGATATTCTCTTCAGGCACAAAGACGTTATCCATGACGATTTCGCCAGTGATCGAGGCGCGCAGACCGACCTTGCCATGGATAGCCGGCGCACTCAGTCCGGCCCAACCCTTCTCAAGCACAAAGCCGCGAATATCACCCTCATCGTCCTTACCCCAAACCACGAACACATCGGCGATCGGGCTGTTGGTTATCCACATCTTGCTGCCTGAAAGCCTATAGCCGCCGTCGACTTTCTTTGCCCGGGTAATCATCGCGCCAGGGTCGGAACCGTGATTAGGCTCCGTCAGACCAAAGCAGCCAATCCATTCGCCGGAAGCGAGCTTTGGCAAATACTTCTGCTTTTGCGCTTCTGTCCCGAACTCGTTGATAGGGACCATTACCAGAGAGGACTGCACGCTCATCATGGAACGGTAGCCAGAGTCGATGCGCTCCACTTCCCGCGCAATTAACCCATAGCAAACGTAATTGAGGCCGCTGCCTCCGTACTCTTCCGGAATAGTCGCACCGAGCAGGCCTACGTCACCCATTTCGCGAAAGATCGCCGGATCGGTCTGCTCATGACGAAAGGCTTCGAGCACTCTGGGTGCCAGCTTATCCTGGGCGAACTGCGCCGCGCTTTCGCGCACCATGCGCTCTTCTTCCGTGAGCTGCTGATCCAGCAGCAGGGGATCGATCCAGTTGAAGCTTGCCTTGCCAGCCATGAGCCATCCTCAATCATTGAAATAATTATGGAATGATCCTAGACCTGAGACGGCGACCTCACAAACGATGAATCTGCACGCTGTTGTGCTAATTTCTCACTCCGAGATTCATATCAAGACCCATATCGGCTTTGATTAGTGAGGGCTGCGTACATGCGCCGCAAAATTCCCAGCACCGCTGCACTCGTCAGTTTCGAGGCAGCCGCTCGCCATGAGAGCTTCACCAAGGCCGCTGACGAACTTTCTCTGACTCAGAGCGCCATCTGCCGACAGATAGGTAGCCTCGAATCGTTCCTCGGCATAGAACTGTTCCGACGCTCTCGGCGGGGAGTGAAGCTGACAGAAGCGGGCTTGTCCTACAGCAGACGAGTCGCCACGCAACTGGACGCGGTAGAACGCGATACCTTGTCAGTGATGGGCAACCAAGGCGCCAACGCGATTGAACTGGCAGTTGTGCCCACGTTTGGCACTCAATGGCTACTGCCCCGCCTGAAGGATTTCCAGCAGAGCCACCCTGACGTCACGGTGAACCTCACCAACCGCACCCGGCCGTTCCTGTTTGCCGATACCGACTTCGACGCCGCCATCTACTTTGGCGATGCCGAATGGCCAGGCACCGAGTCTTACAGATTGATGGGTGAGAACCCCGTCCCGGTCTGCAGTCCTGCACTGTTAGGCAAACGGAGCGAGCTTGGCGCGGCAGAAATCGCAACTTTACCGCTACTGCAGCAAACCACTCGGCCCTACGCCTGGCGACAATGGTTCAGCGGGCTGGAGATGAACGTCGCACGGGACATGACCGGCCCACGTTACGAACTGTTTTCGATGCTTGCCCAAGCCGCCAGCCACGAAATGGGCATTGCCTTGATCCCGCCCTTCCTTATACAGCGTGAGCTGAAAGAACAGCGGCTAGTGATCGCCAACCCCCGCGCACTTGCCAGCCCCAAGGCCTACTACCTAATGATCCCGGTGCGCAAAGTGGAGTCGGCATCACTGCGCGCATTCCGAGACTGGCTCGCCGGGCAAGCCAAGACTTACGAGCACGAGAGCGCTATACAAAACCTTGAATAACTTTGTAGTCAGCCCTCAGAAAAACCTACAGATATACGTTTTTGTCGCATAAACGCCTTAGTATCTCCGCACGAAAAATAAGGCCTATAAGCCTCTAAATGCCTGAGGTACAGCCCTGTTCTTTGGTTATGCCAATGATTCAGGAATTGAATTCATGGTTTTCTCATATTTCGACTACTTTCCCTCTAAGGCCCAGTAAACAAGGGCTAGAAGCAGATCACTGCGACATTTGGTCACGGGATGACTTGTAGTTAATTTATCGTCTCCTTACAAAATGGATTGAAGGCACCAAACTTCGCCTGCAAAATGCCGCGCCCCGCCCTGAAATTGGCGGGATCATGCTGATCGGCAGCCCCAGTCGTACTCGCTGAAGTGCGCTGGCCTATTTGAAGAAAACAAGAAGATCACGCAGGAGATTACACGTGCACATTGGCGTTCCTCTCGAGACCCAGTCGGGTGAAAAGCGGGTTGCTGCAACCCCTGAAACCATCAAGAAGCTGATCGCCCAAGGCCATCGGGTTACGGTGCAAAGTGGAGCAGGCATCACTGCCAGCGTCACGGACAGCGCTTATGAAGCAGCAGGCGCGACAATTGGCACCGCCACCGATGCGCTGGCTGCCGAGCTAGTGCTCAAGGTTTGCGCGCCGAACGACAGCGAACTGACGCAAATCAAGAGCGGCACGCTCGTTGTCGGGATGCTCAACCCCTTCAACAACGAAACCATCAGCAAGATGACCGAGCAGGGCGTTACAGCGTTTGCTCTGGAAGCTGCGCCGCGCACTTCCCGCGCGCAGAGCCTCGATGTGCTGTCTTCCCAGGCCAACATCGCCGGGTACAAGGCTGTGCTGCTGGGCGCTCATCACTATCCGCGCTTCATGCCGATGTTGATGACCGCAGCGGGCACGGTCAAAGCTGCGCGAGTACTGGTACTCGGCGCTGGCGTGGCTGGCCTGCAGGCGATCGCTACCGCCAAGCGTCTGGGTGCCGTGGTTGAAGCGTCCGATGTGCGTCCAGCGGTGAAGGAACAGATTGAGTCTCTGGGTGCCAAGTTCATCGACGTGCCTTACGAAACCGATGAGGAGCGCGAATGCGCCGTCGGTGTGGGTGGTTACGCCCGCCCGATGCCCGCCAGCTGGATGCAGCGTCAGGCGATTGCAGTGCACGAACGCGCCAAGCAGTCGGACATCGTCATCACCACCGCACTGATCCCGGGCCGTAAAGCGCCGGTATTGCTCAGCGCAGAAACCGTGGCCGAGATGAAGCCCGGTTCCGTGGTGATCGATCTGGCCGCAGCCCAAGGCGGCAACTGCCCGCTGACCGTGGCCGATCAAGTGGTTGTCGAGCACGGCGTCACGCTGGTGGGCTACACCAACCTGCCCGCGCTGGTCGCTGCTGACGCTTCGGCACTGTATGCCCGCAACCTGCTGGACTTCATGAAGCTGCTGTTCGACAAGGACGGTCAGCTGCACATCAACCTGGAAGACGACATTGTTGCTGCGTGCCTGATGTGCCGCGACGGCCAAGTCATCCGCAAGAACGGCTGAGGATAAAACAATGGAAGAGCTGATCTCCCCAGGTATCTACAACCTGATCATTTTCGTACTGGCGATCTACGTCGGCTATCACGTGGTCTGGAACGTAACGCCAGCACTGCACACACCGCTTATGGCGGTGACCAACGCCATTTCGGCGATTGTCATCGTCGGCGCAATGCTCGCCGCTGCGCTGACCGTCACGCCGTTGGGCAAGACGATGGGCACCCTGGCCGTGGCTCTGGCCGCCGTCAACGTATTCGGTGGCTTCCTTGTCACCCGACGAATGCTGGAAATGTTCAAGAAAAAAGCACCGAAAGCCAAAGATGAGGTAGCGAAGTAATGAGCATGAACCTCGTCACCCTGCTGTACCTCGTTTCGGCGGTCTGCTTCATTCAGGCCCTCAAAGGCTTGTCGCACCCGACGACGTCACGTCGCGGCAACCTGTTCGGCATGCTCGGCATGGGTCTGGCCGTCGTGACCACCATTGGCCTGGTCTACAAGCTGGCCGCTCTGTCCGACACCTCGGCTGGCATTGGCTACATCGTGATCGGTCTGCTGGTCGGCGGAACCGCAGGCTCGATCATGGCCAAGCGCGTTGAAATGACCAAAATGCCTGAGCTGGTTGCGTTCATGCACAGCATGATCGGCCTGGCAGCGGTGTTCATTGCCATTGCAGCCGTGGTTGAGCCGCAGTCGCTGAACATCGTGAAGAACCTGGGCGATGCTATTCCTGCGGGCAACCGTCTGGAGCTGTTCCTGGGCGCGGCCATTGGTGCAATCACCTTTTCCGGCTCGGTCATTGCGTTCGGCAAGCTGTCGGGCAAATACAAGTTCCGCCTGTTCCAAGGCGCACCGGTACAGTTCGCCGGGCAGCACAAGCTGAATCTGGTATTGGGTCTGGCTACCTTGGCGTTCGGCCTGTTCTTCATGTTCACCGGCAATCTCGCCGCGTTCGCCATCATGCTGGCCCTGGCCTTCGTGATCGGTGTACTGCTGATCATCCCGATTGGCGGGGCTGACATGCCTGTCGTCGTGTCGATGCTCAACAGCTATTCGGGCTGGGCCGCGGCCGGTATCGGTTTCTCGCTGAACAACTCGATGCTGATCATCGCCGGTTCGCTGGTGGGCTCTTCGGGTGCGATCCTGTCGTACATCATGTGCAAAGCCATGAACCGCTCGTTCTTCAACGTGATTGGCGGAGGCTTCGGCGGCGCGACTGACGATGCAGGCCCGGCAGGCGCCAAAGAAGCCCGTCCGGTGAAGTCCGGTTCGGCCGACGACGCAACCTTCCTGCTGACCAACGCCGACACCGTGATCATCGTTCCGGGCTACGGCCTGGCGGTTGCCCGGGCGCAGCATGCGCTTAAAGAGCTGACCGAGAAGCTGACTCACCACGGCGTGACCGTGAAGTACGCGATCCACCCGGTTGCCGGACGTATGCCAGGCCACATGAACGTCTTGCTCGCAGAAGCCGAAGTGCCTTACGACCAAGTGTTCGAGATGGAAGACATCAACTCCGAGTTTGGTCAGGCGGACGTGGTGCTGGTGTTGGGTGCCAACGACGTGGTCAACCCGGCCGCCAAGAACGATCCCAAGTCGCCAATTGCGGGCATGCCGATTCTGGAGGCCTTCAAGGCCAAAACCATCATCGTCAACAAGCGCTCGATGGCCAGCGGTTATGCCGGTCTGGATAACGAACTGTTCTATCTGGACAAAACCATGATGGTTTTCGGAGACGCCAAAAAGGTGATCGAGGACATGGTTAAGGCGGTCGACAACGCGTAGGCTCCTGATGCGTTAAAACCGGGCCCCGGCGCGAAAAACGCCGGGGCTTTTTACATTCTGCGTAACAGTGTTTTGCTTTGAAACCCGCTAATTAGAGCCTCCAAATGCGACCTTGGTAGCGGGACGAACACCGCCCAACTCTCTAGACTTGGGCTTCGCTTCCACCCCCGAGAAAAGAATCCCATGTACCGTGATCGTATCCGCTTGCCTTCGCTCATGAACAAGGTCATGAGCGCGGCTGACGCTGCCGCTTTGATTCAGGACGGCATGACCGTTGGCATGAGCGGCTTCACCCGCGCCGGCGAAGCCAAGGCTGTACCTCATGCACTGGCCGAGCGCGCAAAGCTGTCGCCGCTCAAGATCAGCCTGATGACCGGCGCCAGCCTGGGCAACGACCTGGACAAGCAGTTGACCGAAGCTGGCGTGCTGTCGCGTCGCTCACCGTTTCAGGTCGACAGCACGCTGCGCAAGGCCATCAACGACGGCTCGGTGATGTTCATCGACAGCCACCTTTCCGATACCGTCGAGCAACTGCGAAACCGGCAAATCAAAGCCGTGGATCTGGCGGTAATCGAATGCGTAGCGATTACCGAAGAGGGGCATCTGGTACTCAGCACCTCAGTAGGCAATTCCGCCAGCTTCGCGATCCTCGCCAAGGAAGTCATCGTCGAGATCAACCTGGCCCAGCCCTTGGAGCTGGAGGGTCTGCACGACATCTATATCCCGAGCTATCGCCCTACCCGCCTGCCAATCCCGGTGCTGCAAGCTGACACGCGCATCGGCAACCCGGCGGTACAGATCGATCCGGCAAAAATCGTCGGCATTGTCATCAGTAACCAGCCTGACTCGCCGTCAACGGTGTTGCCGCCGGATCAGGATACCCAGGCTATCGCCAACCACTTGGTGGAGTTCTTCAAAAATGAAGTTCGCGAGGATCGACTGACCAACAAACTAATGCCGCTGCAGGCCGGGATCGGCACCATCGCCAATGCGGTCATGCATGGTCTGGTGGACTCGCCTTTCCACGACATGACGATGTATTCCGAAGTTCTGCAGGACTCGACATTCGAACTGTTCGACGCGGGCAAGCTGAGCTTTGCCTCCGGCAGCTCCATGACCCTTTCCGCCAGCAAATACGCTGAAGTGTACGCCGACTTCGGGCGCTACAAGTCACGCCTGATGCTGCGCCCGCAAGAGATCTCCAACCACCCGGAAATCATCCGTCGGCTGGGCATCATCGGCATCAACACCGCGCTTGAGTTCGACCTGTACGGCAACGTCAACTCTACGCACGTCTGCGGCACGCGCATGATGAATGGCATTGGAGGATCGGGTGATTTCGCCCGCAACGCGCACTTGGCCATTTTCGTGACCAAGTCGATTGCCAAAGGTGGCGCGATTTCCAGCGTCGTGCCGATGGTCAGCCACGTCGACCATACCGAGCATGACGTGGACATTCTGGTAACCGAGCAAGGTCTGGCGGATCTGCGCGGTTTGGCACCTAGGGAGCGCGCCAGGGTGATCATCGACAACTGCGTGCATCCAGCCTACCGCGACGCCCTGAATACCTACTTTGCGGCGGCCTGCCTCAAGGGAGGACATACCCCTCATGTGTTGCGCGAAGCACTAAGTTGGCACTCCCGCCTGGATGAGACAGGCAGCATGCTGCCCGTATGACGTGAACAGTTGCGAGAGAGCAATACACTTTTCTGCTTCGCAAAAAGACTGACAAAGACAATTCTGAAAAAACTGTACTGCTGTACCGGTCATTTGGAGGGGGTAAAACGAGGTTTTCACCAAATCAGCGCACAAAATGCACTATAAAGGTGCCGACCGGTACAGTTGCCCCAAATAGGAACAAAACAGTGCCTTTAAACAGTTAACTGAACTCGCACAATACAGTTGAACTGTGTCTAGAGAGACTGGCCAACTCGGAGGAAGATGGGCACCAGTTAAATCACTCTCTAGCCCGCCACAAGCGGAAGGATGCACACCATGGAACGTACACTCAGTTCCGACCTTTTCAACGAAAACACCGCTACAACCGCAAAAGCTGCATGGCCTCTTCGCGCTTTCGCTAACCTGATGCTTTGGCAACGTCGCCTGTCCAGCCGCCACCAATTGGCCCGCCTGGATGCACGTCTGCTGGCTGACGCAGGTATCAGCGAATCGCAGCGTTACGAAGAGCTGAGCAAGCCGTTCTGGCGCTAACTGGCGCACGCTGGTCCTGACCTTCCAAGGTCACTCACCAGCAACCCGAATTGCTTCATACAAGACCCGTCGCAGGTAACTGCTGACGGGTTTTGTCATTTCTGGGGCATCAAAAACTCTGGCCTCGCCTTGTAGGAGCTGCCGAAGGCTGCGATGGCGGTGTGTCAGCTTCATAGCATTCGCAGCCTTCGTCAGCTCCCACGTGGAATACGCTCCAATTCGCGGTATTGAATGGAGGTGAACGGCTAAGGACCGAAATCAAAGCTGAACAGCCCGAACAAGTACAGTTATTTAAATCCAACATAAAACAAGTACAGTTTGTTATAAATCCCCTGACCTTCACTCCGCCACTTAGGCAACCAACTCCATGTGCGTCAGTGCTAAAAAGCCAGAACCACCACGCATGGATACGCGCATGACCCATTCTCCACCCAGCCAGCCTTCAAGCTTTGGCGCCTTCTGCATCGCAAGCCTGCTGCTTTCGGTCTCATATGGCTCAACCTTCCTCCTGACGCTACTGATCAAATCCTTCGGCGGGGACGAGCGTTATGCCGGCCAAGTGATTTGCGTCGCGATGATCAGCACTATTGCAGCCGTGCTGGGCTCTGGGCACCTGACGGATAAATGGGGGCCTGCGCGCTGTATAGCCTTGGGGGCGAGTTTTCTGGCGGCAGCCTCTCTAGGATTCGCAACTGCAGATAGCCTCGGCCCTTGGCTGATGATTTGCGCCCTGATGCTTGGCCTCGGCTGGGGAGTCTTTTATACCTTGGGGCCCATTATGGTCGCGGGTATGGTTGAACCTGCTCGCCGCAGCCACAGCTTTGCGTTGCTCTCGGGCAGCATGCTTACGGGTATTGGCTCTGGCCCCTTGGCAGGGAAACTGGCGGGTTACTTTGGGCTGCCGATCCAGACCGCTTTTTTCTGTGCTTCGGCCATGGCGGTAGCAGGAGGACTGTATTTCTGGCAAACAGGACAACGGAAGCACGCAAACGCCTCATCCGCAGATCGCGCACAAATCAGCTTCGGTTCGGTACGCAAAGTGCTGACATCCAAAGCAGCTTTTTCGATTCTGATGGTGGGCCTGGGTGGCGCGATCTTCGGTGGCCTGGGCAGCTTTCAGACCAGCTATGCCTCAAGCCTAGGGCTGGATTACTCGGTGTTCTTCGTCTGTTTTATGGGGGCGGCCATCTGCTGCCGTTTGCTGATCGCAAGCTGGGTGGTCAAGCGCAATCCGTTCGCAGCGTCCTGCGTGTTGAGCGCCATTATGCTGATCGCCGTCATCGGTTTTGGCCAGTGGGTCCATGACAACATGAGCTATGGCGCAGCCGCCGCCATGCTGGGCGTCGGTTATGGCCTCAACTATTCAGTCATCAACGGGCTTGCTGCCAACGAAGCACCTTCGGGGCTGACAGCGCAGTCACTGGTGCTTTTCAGCCTGGCGTATTTCCTGGGTGTGTTCGGTTTTCCTTTCATCGCAGGCAAACTCATCGTCCACGGCGGGGTCAATGGGATGCTGTTCAGCACCGGCTTGATAGCCCTGCTGGTCTGGGTCATCAGCTTGGGCAGATGGCTAAACGACGCTCTGTTGGCAAATGCCCGCAGCGCATAGCAAGCACCGCCTACAGCAGCGCCATGCTAGGCTTGTGACAGCCCCGTACTATCAGTTCTGTCAAGGCCTTCACGAAACAGCCGGGCCAGCCCGCGTTTCTTTACTATCGTTTTTTGTTCCACTGGAGTCCGACCATGTCCCGTCTTCGCCTGCTAGGTGCCGCCGTCTTGTTGACTGCTGCTACCGGCGCCAATGCCACCAGCTTTGTTGTAACAACAGATGCCATGGTGCGCACAGTCGATTCAACAACCAACGCCACATCTGACGTCAGCTCTTCCTTCAGGGATGACAAGATCGTTCGTGAAGCCCGCGATGACGCTGCCACTTTTGTAGGCAGCGCCGGTGAAATTCGTGGTGCCCGCCTGGAAAATGCTTTCCAGCACATTCGCCAGCTCGCTCCACAACTTCAAGCTTCCGACGCTCAACTGGCCCAAGCCATCCTGGCCATCTGACGTCATGCTCTGACAGCCTGGGCAATCCGGCCAGGCTGTCGGGCTGGCTCTAGCCCGGCCATTGCGCTAGCCTTGCGGCTCGTTTTTGCAAGTGTTAGAGAGCCATGCGTTTACTGCCGCTGCTGTTCATCACCCCGATAACGTGCCTGCTCTGGACCGTACCGGCCCAGGCGCTGGATACCACCACGCAATCTTTGGTCATAACAGGCTACGTCACCAGCAAGGTGACGACCGCGCCCTTTGATAGAAAGCTGATTGTTGCAGCGCAGGATGATGCTGCGGCTTTTGTCGCCAGTGACGGCGAACTGCTGGGAGCACGTCTGGAATCAGCGCTAATGGCCTTGCGCCAGGCTGATCCAAAACTTAGTGTCAGCGACCTCGAACTCGCGCAAGCAATCCTCGTCCAATAGCCACTTCACCTCTTCTGCATTACTTGGAGACGTTCCATGCGTACCCCCCTGATTGCCGCCACCCTGGGCCTGTTTTTGCTAGCTGACATTGCTCAAGCACAGACCGTCGTGCAGACCAGCAACATCATCGTGCGCGCTTTCGGTCGCACCATCGACTTCACGTCCGATACGACCACCTCGATCCGTGACTCCAAAATCGTCGTTCAGGCCAAAGACGATGCGGCCAGCTACGTAGCCACTGGCGGTGACATTCACGGCGCGCAGCTCGATGCAGCATTCGACATGCTGCGCACTCGCCTGCCAGAAGCGCGCGGTGCCAGCGACCAAGTCCTGGCCGAAGCCATTCTCGCACTGTGAGGCGCCTCTGCGTCTGGCTGCTGGCAGGCGCATTGTCTCTGCTGGGCACGTCCGCCTTCGCTGACCTGAGCCTGTCGCTGGACACCAGCGGCCTCAGTCCTGCGCAGCAAACAGCCACCCAGACGCTACTGGATGAAGCGCTCGGCGCCCTGCCGCCGAGCTTCGTCAAGGATCTGGACCGCCGTGTTGACGTGCGCTGGTCCGCCGACATGCCTGCCAATGCTTATGGTCAGGCATCCGGCCCCTATCGCCTGGACCTCAATACCAACCTGCTGGCGGGCTTGACCGACGGCAGTGCCGCGACCAAACAAACCAATCGTCCCCATGGCACCGTGCGCCGAGAAATGCTCGCCACTGTGCTGCACGAGCTGACCCACATTTATGACCGCGCGCGCTTGTGGTCACCCGCCCAACGCTCGGTGATCTTCCAGTGCGGACGGCGCAGCAGCTCGCTGGGCAAAGTCGGCTTGCCTGATTACTGCCGTGGCCAGACTGACCGCCGCTTCACGTTGAGCGACGACCCGCGCCTGCTGGACCTGGCAGGCTGGCCGCAATACGTGGGCCGTCGTGGTGATCGCGAAGAACACAACGGCCAGGTTGCGCGCAGCCCCGACATCTACGAGACCACCAGCCCGCTGGAATTCGTCGCGGTCAACATGGAGTACTTCCTGCTCGACCCGGCATACGCTTGCCGTCGCCCAGCGCTGTACGCCTACTACAAAGAACAATTCGGATGGGCACCCGCGGCAAAAGACCAATGCCCTTCCTTCTACCCGTACCTGAACGCGGGCAACGACTTCGGCCGTGAGCCGCTGGGTAAGCTCGACCCCGAACGCGTCTATGAAGTGGATTACCTGCTGGCCGAAGCCAACCAGAACATGATGAGCCGCTGGGGCCACAGCATGCTGCGCCTGGTCATCTGCAAACCCGGTCGCCCGCGTGGACCCGACTGCCGCCTCGATCTTGACCAACATCTGGTGCTTTCGTACCGCGCCTTTGTCGGCGACGTTCAACTGTCCAGTTGGGATGGTTTGATGGGCGCCTACCCGTCAAGGCTGTTCGTGCTGCCACTGGCACAGGTGATCGATGAATACACCAAGACGGAACTGCGCAGCCTTGCTTCGGTGCCGCTGAAACTGTCCCGTCCGGAAATCGAAGGCTTGGTGCAGCACGCCGCTGAAATGCACTGGAGCTACGACGGTAATTACTTCTTCCTGTCCAACAACTGCGCTGTGGAAAACCTCAAGCTGCTGCGCAGCGGGACCAACAATCCCAAGCTGGTCGACCTGGACAGCATCCTGCCCAATGGCTTGCTTGAAGTGCTCAAAGGCCGCGGCCTGGCTGACACCAGCGTGCTGGATGATCCCAAGGAAGCGCTGCGCAAAGGCTACCGTTTCGACTCCTATCGTGACCGTTATCAAGCGATGTTCGACGTGCTGAGGAAGCACCTGCCGATCAAGCAGACCACTGTTGAAGAATGGATGTCGCTGTCCGCCGAAGAGCGCAAACCGTGGTTGCCACAAGCGGACTTGCGCACCAGCGCTGCGATGTTGCTGCTTGAGCAAGCCAGCCTGCGTCGGCAATTGTTGCTGGCCCAGGATGAGGTCAAGCAACGCTACCTCAGCGCTCGTGAGCAGAAAGACGGCAGCGTTTCCAAAGCCACTGGCACCTTGCAGGAAATTCTCGCCAGCAGCGGCTTCCTCAGTCGCCCGGCCGAACTGCTCGACAGCGGCGGCTACGGCTTGCCGCAAACAGCAGAATGGAAACGTCTGGAAGACGAAAGCAGTCAGCGTCAGAAACAGCTACAGCGTCTGACCGGTGACCTTGATAAAGAAGTCCGCGCCCTGCTCGAACCCGAACGCGCCAAGGAAATCGCCGCCAACGAGGCCAACCTCAAGCAGCTCAGCGAGCACTTGCGGGCCTTGCACAAAGCCGGTGGCGGCCTGGAACTGCCTTAAGCTTTTACCGCTGGCTTGTTCTTGCGTGGTTTCAGGTACTTCATCAAGCCCTGAAACCACATCACCAGACCGACATTGCCCATGATCTGAATGTCTTTGTCCTGAATGCCCTGCATGAACGCCAGCTGTTTATTCTTGGCTTGCAACGTCGCAAAACCGTAAGCGGCGTCCTTGAAGATAATCGCAAAACCAGGCTCTGCAATGACCCCCGAAGCACTGCTGACCCGGTGCCCGCTCACCACAAAATGCCTAGCGACCTTGCCGTCAGCGGTCTGCAGCACAAAGGTCAATTCCTTGCCTGCCAACTGCTGTTGAAAAGCCGGGTTATTGCGGCTGGCCCGCGCCATCAATAGCCCTAGCATCCAGAGTAGAAAACGAAATTTCATGGGCGTGCTCGAAGGAGGATCGGGCCGCGAGTGTAGCTGCTTGTTAGAGGCAATTCAGTAGCAAATTCGCAGAAGATAGATAACTTTTCGTGACTGATTGGTCATATTGAAGTCGCTCTAAACTTCGGGATGGGGGGATTCTATGTTTGCGCGCAAGTTTGATCAAAGTCGCAGGAATGGCCGCGCGGACCGTCGAAATTTACGTAGATTCTGTGGGAGCTGGGCTTGCCCGCGATAAACGATGACGCGGTCTGAGGTCGAGTTAGTCCTATCGCGAGCAAGCTCGGCTCCCACAGGGGTCGATACGATCTACTACTGCCTCGAGAATCAAACTCACGTCCGGCAACACATCCCCGCTTCACCTGCTCCAGACAATAGCTATATATACCGCCTTGGCCTCCCGCTGAACCTTTAACCTGCGCGCCGTCGTTGCCAAATCAACGACCGGATTTGACGATCCGTACAGACGAAAAGTCAGCAGAGGCCATGTTATGGCAGCTGTGCACGGGAGACCTTCGGGTCTGCCGGTTTTATGGGCTTTTCGTCACCGGTTCGTCAACCCGCGCACAGCCGCCACCCTTCTAATCAGGCGTGGCAACATCACATCGGTCAGGAGTTTTCAGCACATGAACCATGACACCGAACACGCCCGTTACATCCCCCTCACCCACCCAGGGCAAGAAAACGCCGTGCTGCTACTCGACAGCCACGCCTCGCTCAAAGACCTGCACGCCTTCGCCGAAACCCGCATCAGCCTCGCCACCCGCTTCCTCGACACCCTCGCCCACATGAACCCGACCCACACCGACGAATCCGACATCTCTACCTTGGCCAGCACCGCGCATTTGCTGATGCTGGAGGCCTGTGATGTGAGCCGAGTGATTGAGAAGCGCCTTTGGCGGGGCAGTGAAACAGAGCTTGGTGCCCTGATCAAATAACAGCCATGCGCCCTACCCTGTCAATCCGCAGCACACTCGCCAACCGCTGCGCGATGGCGTTGATGTTCGGGTTCGGCTGTTGCGCAGTGAAGAACTGGGTGCCCACGCGCAGGGCATAGCCACCTGGGGTCGTAGGGTCCGCGCAGGTTCCAACGAGAATGCCGTGCTTCTCCAGTGCTGCCATTGCCGCCGCAGCGGTAAGGTCTGGAGTCATGGGGATCAGAATCTGATGGGTGAACACTTCACCTGCCTCAGGTGCGATGACAACAACTCCACGCTGAAGCAATGCTTGCGCCAATGCCTGGGAGTTTGCACAAACACGCTCGGCATAGGCCCTGCCATTTGCCTGCACCTCGCGCAGCGTGTGAAGAAACGCAGGCAGTTTACCGGCGTCGTAATTGGCGAGCAGTGCACCGTCAATGAGCTTTGCCAGACGCTCGCCATCCTCGGGATGTCGGCCAGCAATCAGACTATGCGGGCGGCCCGGCAATGTCTTGTAAGTGGAACTGGTGATGACATCAACCCCCAGCGAGAGCGGATTTGGAAAAGTGCCGCCAGCGATAAGCCCTGAAACATGCGATGCATCGAAAATAGTTTTGGCGCCCACCTCCCCAGCCGCTTCGACCACAGGCTCGATGTCGTCAGGCTTGATAATCACTGACCGCCCGAGCATCACCAGCGTCGGTCGACGCTCACGGACCAGATCAGCAGAACGCTGCGCATCCAGCACACATTGGCGCGTATCAAAGGGAAGGTCCTCGACCACAAGTCCCGCCAGTGAAGGCGTCCCGCCCCGACGCTGGCTCAGATGTCCGCCATGTGCCGCAGCAGGCGCGAGCAGCAAATCACCCGGTTTGGAAAACGCATGGAACACGGCCAGATTGGCGATAGTGCAACTGGGCAGACGCGGCTCTGCCCACTGCGCACCAAACAACTCACAAATGCGCTCGCGTATGGCGACCTCCAGCCCGGAAACCACATCGGTATCAGGCTGCTCCTTGGAAAAGCTCGGCCCCATTGCCGGGTACGCACTCAGCTGGGGGGAATAAGCCTGTTGCGCTTGCGCACTGGGCAAGTTGGCGCCAGCATACAGCATCAGGCGCCCATCGTTGAGCGTAGTGCCACGTGCAACCGCCCGCTCAAGCAACTGCTGCTCGTTCAGAATTTCCATGCCGCCGGGCTCCTTAGTGCACAAGAATTTTGGATAGAAACTGCTGGGCGCGCTCGCTGCGCGGCTGACCGAAAAAAGCATCCTTGTCAGCGTCCTCGACGATTTCGCCACGGTCCATGAAGATCACCCGATTGGCGACCTTTCGCGCGAAGCCCATCTCATGAGTAACCACCATCATCGTCATGCCTTCGCGGGCCAACTCGACCATCACATCCAGCACCTCGTTGATCATTTCCGGGTCGAGGGCCGACGTGGGTTCATCGAACAGCATTGCGATCGGGTCCATCGCCAGCGCTCGGGCAATGGCCACACGCTGTTGCTGTCCACCGGAAAGCTGACCCGGAAACTTATGTGCATGAGCTTTCAGCCCAACGCGCTCGAGCAACGCCATACCTTTGGCGTGCGCCTCAGGTTTGGAGCGCTTGAGCACTTTGATCTGCGCAAGCATGAGGTTCTGGATGATCGACAGATGCGGGAACAGCTCAAAATGCTGAAAAACCATCCCGACCCGCGAACGCAGCATCGACAGATTGGTGTCTTTGGCGACAACGCTGACACCATCAATAACGATTTCGCCGCTGTCGATTGGCTCAAGGCCGTTCACGGTTTTGATCAAAGTGGATTTGCCAGACCCGGAAGGCCCGCACACCACAACCACCTCGCCTTTAGCGACGGAAGTGGTGCAATGCGAGAGCACCTGAAACTGGCCGTAGGATTTGCAGACGTCGCTGATCGTAATCATGGTCGTGCGCTCTTAACGGATGATCGCAACGCGGCGTTGAAGGCGGCGCACTGCGTGGGAAGCCAATAGGGAAATCACGAAGTAGACCAGCGCCGCGAAGATATACATCTCCAGCAGACGGCCATCGCGCTGAGCGATTTTTGCGGTGGCACCGAGGAAGTCCGTGATGGACAGCACATACACCAGCGACGTGTCTTGAAACAGGATGATGGTCTGGGTGAGCATCAGCGGCAGCATGTTGCGCAACGCTTGCGGCAAAACCACGTACAACATGCTTTGGCTTCCAGTCATGCCCAAGGCCTGCGAGGCCATCGACTGGCCCTTGGGCAATGACTGAATGCCTGAACGAATGATCTCGCAGAAGTAACAGGCTTCGAACAGCGTGAAGGTGATGACCGAGGACCAGAACGGATCGATCCGCATGGGTCGGGATGAGCCTGTCACCCACTGCCCCAGATAAGGCATCAGGAAGTAGAACCAGAAAATCACCAGCACCAGTGGCAGCGAGCGCAGCAAATTCACATAACCTGTTGCAACGTGGGACAACGCCCGGTAGCGCGACAAACGCATCAGCGCCAGCAAGGTGCCGAAGAAGATGCCGCCCAACGTGGCGAACAAGGTCAACGTCAGAGTAAAAGACATTCCCGTCAGGAACAGATACGGCAAGGCATTGATGACCGCCTGCAGGTCAAATCCGCTCAGCATGATCAGCCTGCCTTCTTGGTCGAGCCATAGCCGGGAACGACAGAGAGTCGTTCAACGGCGCGCATGGCAAAGACGATGATGAGGTTCAGCGTCAGGTACAGGGTCGTGGCAGCTGTAAACGCTTCGAAGATCTGAAAGCTGTTTTCCTGCATTGCACGGGCGCTGCCAGTGAGCTCCATCAGGCCAATCGCCAAAGCGACAGACGTGTTTTTGGTGCAACTGAGAAACTCAGAAGTAATGGCCGGGACCACGATGCGATAGGCCATCGGCAACAGCACATAAAGATAGGTCTGTACCAGATTCAGCCCCAGCGCCTGCCCCGCCATGCGCTGCCCGGTGGACAAGCTTTCGAGACCGGCACGCACCACTTCGGCCATCCGGGCAGCGTGGTAGCAACCCAGGCAAATCACTGCTGTGTAGAACTGCGCATTAGGCAATTGCTTTAGCCAGGTCCCAAGGTCACTTGGCACAAGCTCCGGCAGCACGAAGTACCAAAGGAACATCTGCACCAGCAGTGGTACGTTTCGAAAAACCTCGACAAAACCCTTACCCAATGCACGCAAACCGGCCAACGGAGAAGTGCGTGCCACACCGACAACAGAGCCCAGCGTCAGCGCAATCGTGAACGCGCCCAGAGCCGTAACGACAGTCCACCCCGCGCCCCAGATCAATGTCTCAAGGTAGGTATGGGTACCGTCCATGGACGGCTCGAAAAAGATCCACCAATTCCAGTTGTAACTCATAGCGTCGCCCGTTTAGCGCAGGTAGCAGGCCGGACGCGAACGCCCGGCGCATGAGTAATGCTTCGATCAGCGATACAGGTCGGGATTGGGATCGTCAGTCGGGTGTGCGATCACCTTGGTGAGCTGACTCGACATCGGGAAATTCATGTTGATGCCGCGTGGCGCAATTGGCTGGGTGAACCACTTGGCGTAGATCGTGTTGATCTCGCCACTCTTGTAGAGACCTTCCAGGGTCTGATTGACCAGCGCCTTGAAGGCCTCATCGTTGCGGCGAAGCATGATGCCGTATGGCTCAACCGAGAGTGGCTGGCTGGAAAGCACGTAATCAGCGGGCGATTTGGACGTAGCCGCAACACCGGCAATCGAAACATCATCGAAGATCAACGCAGCGGCGCGGTTGGTTTCCAGCGTCAGCATGCCCTCGGCCAGATCCTTGGCGGTCAACACCGTCAGGCCCAGCTTCTGCTCATTGTTGGCCTCGTTGATCACCTTGACGCTGGTGGTCCCGGCCAGGGTGACGATGGTCTTGCCTTTGGCTTCGGCCAATGTATCGATGGGCGCGGCTTTCTTCGACAGGATGCGCACCCCGGCGACGAAGTTGGTGGTGGAGAACGTGACCTGCTTCTGTCGCTCGGCATTGTTGGTGGTCGTGCCGCACTCCATGTCGATAGTGCCGTTGGCCAGCAATGGTATACGGGTGGTGCCAGTGACCGGCATATAGACGACCTTCAAGTCAGGCTTGCCCAGTTTGACCTTCACCGCGTCGACGACCTTGGCGCACAGGTCCATCGCATATCCAACGGGTTGCTGCTTATCGTCGTAGTAAGAGAACGGAACGGCTCCGTCGCGGTGGCCGACCGTGATCTCGCCCAGTTCGGCGATCTTCGCCAGTGTGCCGTCGTCCTGCGCATGCGCGCCCCCACCTGCAAACATGAACATCAACAACGAAGTGGTCAGCGTCTTCTTCATGAGGTGCCCCCTTTGGGTAGTGATCGCGTTCCGGCCACCTCCATTGAAGGGGCCGACGAGCCGCCAGTGATATGCGCAAGCATGCTGGCTTTCGTCGAGCGCTGACGTCAACAAAAAAGAATAATAAATAATGAATTCATTTTATTTGCACGTAATTAGAGCCATTTTTATGGGAAATGTGCAGTTTTAGCGCGTTTTTTGATTGATTAGATTGGGACCAGCTAAGCTGGTCCCTCGAGGATTTGTTAAACCGGCTCGATATCGACCATTTCATCAATGGAGTGACGGACCGTTTTTGCCGTGTTCATCACATGCTGGCGCATGACTTTCGCCAGTCGAGTACGGTCGCGGGCGGTTAACGCTTTGAGGATTTTTTCGTGATCAGTGACGGCCTCCTCCCAATCGGAGGGCATCTGGCGCACCGTGTGACGGATGTTGCGGATGCGCAGCTCAAGGTTTTTATACAGGGTCAGCAAAGATGCATTGCCAGCGGCTTCGAAGATCGCAAAATGAATAGCGCGGTTAAGCCTCGAATAGTCCAGGCGTCGAGACTCCCGATAAGCGACAAGCATCTCTTCGTGCATCGTCGTGATATCTGCCAACTGTGCATCAGTAATCAAATCGCACGCCAGCTCACAGGCGAGTGACTCAATGCTGGCAATGATCGGGAACAGCTCCTGAAGCTCCTCATCCGAGATTGTCACGACCCGTGCACCGCGCTGCGGCAACAACTCGATCATCCCTTCTGCCGCCAAAGCCTTGAGTGCTTCGCGCAACGGCGTGCGCGAAATATCAAAACGCGCGCACAGCTCCTTCTCCGGAATTTTCTGCCCAGGGCCCAATTCGCCACTGACAATCATGTCCCTCAGATGATCAACGGTTTCACTGTGCAGCGTCTTGCGCTTGATGACTCTTGTTTCTGGCACGCTCAAATCGGGACTCCTGGGACCATGACGCAGCGCGATGATCAGCACCGGCTCAACTGCGGTAAGACTTAGCCACCGGCGTCGGCAATTGTCCAGAGATTAGCGTATACCGCCGTCACACCACGCAGCCCTACCCCCCTCATCCGTCGGTTTGTGTCAGATCATGCTCAAGCTTTTTCAGAAAGGCTTCGACCCTGTATGGCACATGATGGCGGGTCGGCAATACCGCGGTGACAGACAGTTGCTCGGGCACGACATCCGCCAGCTCGACCAGAACGAGGCTACCGTCGTCGAGCTCATTTCTGACATCCCAGAAGGTCAACATCGCCAGACCCAGACCACTCTTGCTCGCGGTCCGAACCGCCTCAACACTGTTTGCAGAGAACGGCCCCTCAGCTCGAATCGAAACACTGGCTCCCGCCCTCGTAAACGGCCAGTAAGGCATCCCGTGCAAAGCGATACAGGAATGGAGTTTCAACTCGTCCAGTGTTTTGGGGGTGCCACGATTCGCCAGATAATTCGGACTGGCGCACACCACTCGCGGGTTACTTGCCAAGGCCCGCGCCACGAGTGTCGAGTCACGCAAGGTCGCAATGCGAATGGCGACGTCAATCCCCAGACCGACGATGTCCACGATGCTGTCCGAAAGGGTGAGGTCCACCTGCAGATCAGGGTTCTCTGCCATTAATTCGGGCAGCAGAGGCATGATTACCGCCTGACCGAAAACCGTAGGAGCAGTGATTTTGAGCAGGCCGCTGGCGGTCGCTGAATGGCTTCGTAAAGTGGCGCGAGCCCCCTCCTGCGCCTCAAGCATTTTGTTGGCAAAGGGCAGAAACGCTTCGCCTTCAGGGGTGAGCGACGTAGAGCGGGTCGTGCGCTGAACCAGCCGAGCGTCCAGCTCGCGCTCCAGAGATGCCAGTCGCCTGGAAACAGTCATTGGCGAGACGCCCAAACGCCGGGCGGCCCCTGAAAGACTGCCGCTCGCCGCGATGGCGGAAAACACTTCTACCTCTGGAAGCTGCATGCTTTATATCTCATTTCGTTAAAGCGGCTTATCGGCCATGGGCACTACTGAACATTCGGCATACAGCCTATCTTCTACTCAAGCTCAGCAGTGAGCCACATTCACCTGAACTGAGGGCTCGAAAATGAAAATACCTGACAGCCAGATTCTATCGCCAATCGATATTAACCCGATCAAATTGAAGAACAGGCTGGCCGTAGCGCCCATGACCCGGGTCAGCGCTACCGAAAGCGGCAATGCAACCACCACCATGGCGCGCTATTACGAACGCTTCGCCAAAGGTGGCTTCGGGCTGGTTATCACCGAAGGGATCTACACAGACCAGAAATTCTCGCAAGGCTACTCTTGCCAGCCCGGCATCAGCGATGAAGAGCAAGCACAGGCCTGGCTCGCAGTTACTCGATCCATACATGACCATGGCGCAATAGTGTTCGCCCAACTGATGCACGCAGGCGCTTTAAGTCAGGGGAATCGTTTTACCGGTCGCTCCGCCGCTCCTTCAGCCATCAGGCCCAAGGGCACGCAGATGGCCTTTTATTACGGCGAGGGCCAGTACCCGATGCCCAGCGCGATGACCGATGAAGACATCGCCGACGTCATCGAAGGATTTGCGCAGGCAGCGGCGCGCACTGTCGATATTGCTGGCTTTGACGGGATCGAAATTCACGGCGCGAACGGCTACTTGCTTGATCAGTTTTTAACCGACTACACCAATATGCGCGACGATCGCTGGGGCGCAAATGTGCGTGCTCGTCTGGAGCTGACGCTGGAGGTCATCAAGGCGGTCAAGCAGGTTGCCGGTGCGCATCCGGTAGGTGTGCGCATATCTCAGGGCAAGGTGAACGATTTCGATCACAAATGGGCCGGAAGCGAAGCCGACGCGGAAGTCATCTTCGGCACATTGGCCGACGCTAACGTGGACTTCATTCATGTGACCGAACGAGAAGCATGGCAGCCCGCATTCGCCAACAACGAAGCCAGCCTGGTGAAACTGGCGCGCCGCTTTGCAGGGGATATCCCCATCATCGCCAACGGCGGCCTACACAACGCAGCCGAGGCCAATATCGCCCTGCGGGACGGGGCCGATCTGATCGCCATTGGTAAAGCGGCGCTGGCTAATCCAGACCTGCCTTTGCGCCTGGCGGGCGGTCAACCGCTTGCGAACTTCGAGCCTTCGATTCTTGGCCCAATCGCCAACATAAAGGCCAGTGAACTGGCATGAGCTGAACCGGATACACACTTCAGCCGAATTGAATGAGTGCGCCATAGGGTTTAACGTTCCCCACCACGCCCAAGCGACGACACAGTCGCAGCGCATTGCTATTCAACTCGGCATCCATTTGATCATGACCGCCCAACTGCCCTCACCACCGCCACGCTCAACATTCACATCGCACCTTCGTGCACTTTGGCCCGCGCCCCACGCCGTCGATGCACGGGAAAAATGGCGCGCCTGCTGCGGCGCGGCCCTCGGCATTCTACTGGTCGCAGTGGCTGCCGCCTTCTGGCTAGAGGGCGCACCGGCGAGCCAATACAACATGCTGGCTTTGGCACTGGTTGCTCCGCTGGGTGCCAGCGCGGTGTTGGTGTTTGCGGTGCCATCCAGCCCGCTGGCCCAACCCTGGTCGGTGTTGGGCGGCAATACGCTGTCAGCGTTGGTGGGCATAGCCTGTGTGAAATGGGTACCCGATGCGACCCTCGCCGCCGCGCTTGCCGTCAGCCTGGCCATCGCCATCATGTTCGCTCTGCGCTGTCTGCACCCACCCGGCGGGGCGTCGGCCTTGTTGATGGTGCTGATTGGCTGTGATCGATTCGAGTTCGCGCTAAGCCCCGTGCTCATTGATTCCGCCATGTTGGTGGTAGCAGGTCT
Organism: Pseudomonas caspiana; assembly: GCF_040224095.2. Taxonomy (NCBI): domain Bacteria; kingdom Pseudomonadati; phylum Pseudomonadota; class Gammaproteobacteria; order Pseudomonadales; family Pseudomonadaceae; genus Pseudomonas; species Pseudomonas caspiana. The sequence continues at coordinate 5,998,340 of NZ_CP167995.1, forward strand.
GATCTACAACAACCTGACTCGAAGACCGTGGCCGCACGTGCAGAAGCCCGCGACCACAAATGCTGCCAGCCGCTTCAGTAACGCAGACCTGGACGCGGCCCTCGCCCATTACAACCAAGTGCTGGATGTCAGCCGCGATGACCTGCAAACCTTGCTTGAACAGGCCGAAGCTTCTGCCTACCAACGCAAGATGGGCGAACTGCGTTGCGCCGATGTGATGAGTACCCAGCCCATCTCGGCTCGACAAGAAATGCCGCTCCGGGAAGCCTGGGCCTTGATGCGCAAACACAAGATCAAAGCACTGCCGGTAATCGACAGACAGCAGCACCTGATGGGCATCGTGACCGTGGCGGACTTCATGCAGCAGATCGACCTCGACGCACACGAAGGTGTCGGCTGGCACCTGCGCGCACTGTTGCGACACTCCCGTAAAGATCAACCCGCCAATATCGTCGGGCAAATCATGACCCGTAGCGTGCGCGTCGCCAGCAGTGATCGCTTATTGATCGACCTCGTGCCCGTGTTCTCCGAAAACGGCCATAGGCACATTCCGATCATCGACGCTGAACGGCATCTGGTCGGCATCATCACCCAGTCGGATTTGATCAAAGCGCTGTATGCGGCGGTGCGTGCTTGAGGCGACGTCATAACTCGTAGGAGCTGCCGAAGGCTGCGAATTGCGGTGAGTCAGGTAAAACCGATCGCAGCCTTCGGCAGCTCCTACAGGAGTAGTTGTAAAGCAGCTAATTGCACAAAAGCCCGCTCTAAAAGCGGGCTTTGTTTTTGGCTCACTGCAACTCGATCAACGAGCTGTCAGCGCCGAGTAGCTGTTCATCAGGTTGCGGTAGTTCGGAATGCGCTGGGACAGCAAGTTACCCAGGCCTTCGATATCGTTGCGCCAGTCGCGTTGCAGCTCACACGCCACCGAGAACCAGTTCATCATCTGCGCGCCCGCTTGGGTCATACGGTTCCAGGCAGCTTGCTGCACCGCGGTGTTGAAAGTGCCGGACGAGTCAGTCACCACGAACACATTAAACCCTTCAGCCAGTGCCGACAGCGTCGGGAACGCTACACAAACATCCGTCACCACACCGGCAATGATCAGTTGCTTACGGCCCGTCGCCTTGATCGCTTTGACGAAATCTTCGTTGTCCCAAGCGTTAATTTGGCCAGGGCGGGCAATGTACGGCGCGTCCGGGAACATCTCTTTCAGCTCTGGAACCAGTGGGCCGTTAGGACCTTGTTCGAAGCTGGTGGTCAGGATGGTTGGCAGTTCGAAAAACTTGGCCACATCGGCCAGCGCCAGCACGTTGTTCTTGAACTCGTTCGGCGTGAAGTCCTGCACCAGCGAGATCAACCCCGTCTGGTGGTCGACCATCAGAACTACGGCGTCGTCTTTGTTCAGGCGGTTGTAGGTGGCGTTAGTCATGGTGGAATCCTTTATCGAAGTAGGTAAGTAGTTAGTGGCGTCGTTCAACTTGAGGCCAGATTAAAGGTCTTCGAATAAGGGATAAATCGGCTGAAAAGGGTTTTACTGTCAACTCAAAGGAGACAGTCGACTAACACACGTCGCGCAGACCGCTGGCGCTTGCGGCACGGAGCTCAGATGCTCTGCTGATCTGGAACCCGATCCAAAAACGCCACCTTAAAGAGGCGGCGTTTTTGTGGGGGGCATTCTGAGAATAGATATCAGCGAATGCTGGTGATGCTGCCTTTGTTGCCTGTCACTTTCACGTCGACTTTCTTGAAAATGAAGTAGTCCTGAACATTCACTTCATAGCGTGGCGCTACGATCAGGTCGGCACCGGAAGATTTGACTGCTTTGTATGCCGCTGCAGCTTTAGCCTGGGAGATCGGATCAGGGATCGGCAGACCGGCCAGAGCACCGCCACCGCCACCGCCGTAAACAACGCCGTCCGCGAACTGCGTATCACCGCCGAAGCTCAGGAAGTTGAACAGGATGTTGGTGGAGGATTCACCACTGATGGTATCGCCGACTTTAACGTCTGCTTTCAGGTCGCTTTTAACAACGCCTTCCAGCGGCGCGCTTGGCTGGCTCATGTTGTAGCTCACGCAGCCGCTGGTGGTTGCAATCAAGGTCGCAACAGCAGCAGACATCCATAGCTTTTTCATTAACTATTTCCCGGTCAAATGTTTAGGAGTTGTAAACAGCGGCCGCACTTTAAGGGAAATAAATGGATAAAAATGTCAGAAAAATCCGTAGGTTATGTAGGCTTATGGATTGGTTATGAGGGAAATTTCAGACGCTCAAAAAATTGGCTCATACCTCTCAAAATTGCATGTACCCAATCGGACGCGTGCAGAACGCATCATGTAACTCCTGCGCACTGATTGTTCTTTTATTCGAGTCCAGAGACAGTGCATGACGCAAAGCTGGCCAGAAGCGAACGGGAAGATTCGGCGGTCCAGATAAAGACCGCCAAAGCTGTTCGTCTCTCGCTTGAATTGAAGTCCTGTTGCCATAAGGGTGTTTACCACTGGCAAGCTCATAAAGGACACAGGCCATGGCGTAGACATCTGTGCTTGGTGAAAGCACACCGTCCTCCAATAGTTCCGGGGCAGCATAGCTTGGCGTCCAGGCGTCGAAGCGTTCACGGCTAAGTCGCGGTAAGCCACTTAAAACACCATCGAACGTACCTCCCAGCCCGAAATCAATCAGCCGTGGTCCGTTATCGGTAAGCATCATGTTCGCGGGTTTCAGGTCACCATGCAGTACGCCACTTTCATGACTGTGGGCCAGCGCATCAAGCAGTGGAACCGCAACAGCCTTTACCTCAGCAGCATTCAGGCCCGAAGGTTGTTCGCAAAGAAACTTGTCCAACCCGGTGCCTCGCAGCAAGTCCTGAGTGACGAAAGCCCTCCTGCATGAAAGGTCCACCTCAAAAGAACGCAAACGGATGATGTAGGGATGGCAAAGATGCCGGGTCAGAGCAAACTCGCGATATAACAAAACGCCTGCGTCCGGCACTTCGGCGAAGTCGTCGTTCAAGAGTTTTATCGCGATGAAGGGGTCGGGGTCGCCAAACTGCTCGTGTAATAAATCACGGGCGCGATACACCACGCTCATACCGCCCGCACCCAATATTTCCTCCAGTCGATAACGACCACACAATACATCGGGTAATCGCGTATTAAACGATTGCGAGGAAGCCTTCATGCGGGGAGCAACACCAAGCCCACCCGCAAGCGCAAATTGGGTCAGCGCCCCCACTTCCTGATGCTCCAGGCCTGCTTTTGATTCAGCGCTCATGTCCGAACCACCACCGCAGTAACATTGTCGCTGGCCGGCCCTCGCAAAACGTAGTCAAACAAAAGATCAACGGCCAGCCTGGGTGAGCGGTTGTTCAACGCATCGCCCAATACCTGATGGTCCAGTGCCTGGTAAAGACCATCAGAGCACAGTACAAATACGTCGCCACACCTTACATCTAGCTCAATGAGTTCAAGGCTCAAGCCATCCCCGCCGCCAACAGCTCGGGTAAGCGCATGAGCCGCAGGATGCTGTGCGGCTTTGCGCGAACACATTTGTTCGTCGGCAATCAACTTTTGAAGCAAGGAATGATCACGCGTCAGTTGATACAGACGTTGTTCCCGCCAAAGGTAGCAACGGCTATCGCCTGCCCACACGCATACGGCTCGCGCCTCTTCAATCAACAGCGCAACTACCGTACTGCCAATCACAGTGCGTGAATTGCCACCGCGCACCGGGATCCCCTCCCCAAGACGATAATTCACCCCCACCAAACACTTACGCACGGCGGCCAGCCGATCATTGAGGTCAGTGAGACGGGCAAGTGCGGCGATACTGCTTACAATTAACTGGCTCGCAACGTCGCCAGATTGATGACCACCCATCCCGTCAGCGACTACCCAAAGTCCATGCTCGGGATGGTTGAGGTATGCATCTTCGTTACGCTCTCGCACCTTGCCTCGCTCGGTGCGCCCGGCACTTGCGCACCTACGAGCCAAGCGTGTCAAAGCTGCCCCGCAAGTCGAAAACGCCGGATCGCATTCATATCAAACGGGTTTGGAGACCGCTGGCTGGACAACAGATAATTAACCCTCAGCCCGCCGACGTTGCCCTTCAACACCATCACGTCGCGCCCTCGTAGATACTCGGTCTGCATCAAATCGAACAGACGAAACAGAGACCACGGTCCTGTATTTTCCTCCAACCCCACTGCTCGACCTGCAATCTTCTCCAGCACAAGACTGGTACGTCCATCATCGGCATCGGCAGGCCACTCGAACGAAACAGGCATGATAGGGCCGTGACGGTATTCCATCGTCTGATCGCCAAGACGGAACTCCGCGCGGCTGACATTCGGGTCAAGGGTGTATGGTTCAAGTTTGAACAGCACCTTAGGCTCATTCGGATTCTCCGCAAAGAATCCCCGGCGAATGACCTGGACCTGAGACATTTGCTCCAGGAAACCCCGTGACATTGGCAGACTACGGCCGTCAATACTGCGCAGTTTGTAGTTCCCTGCGTCACCGCTGGTGAAAGCCTTTATGTAACTGTCGAAGAATTTATCGGCGACACCCTGCTCCTTGAAAAACTCCCTGAAGTCATTGAGCGCAACATCGCTGGTGCTGTGTGCGCTAAACGGATAGCGCTTGTCGATGGCCTTGCTATAAAAGCCATACAAGTCGTTCTGGTAGCGCTGATTAAGGAACTGATATGCATCACCCAAGACCAGAGACCACGTGTCATCGGCCATTGAGCTGAGCCAGCCGTTTACCGGCTGAGGCAAGCGGCTGGATGCATTGCGCAAGCCGCTCAAAACATCTTTCTGGCCGCTCATGCGACTCTTGGCCCATTCATAAGCGCTTTGGTCTTGCTGACTGGAACGAGCCAACCCCGACAACTGTACCTGTAACTCGTTAAGCATCTGCAAGACTGGCATTAAATCCGCAGCAGGTCCGTCATTGTCATCCAACAATCGATGCAATGATTCAAAGCGTCGCTGCAGGGATTTCCTGGCGGTGTCCGGTGCGGTTTTAACGATAACTTGTCCAGCCTGTTTGGCGGCTGCCGTGACAGCTTTCTGGGCAGGCGCTATCGACGCCACGGCATCAGCACTTTCGGCAAACGTCTGGAAGCGGGTATTTTCACGTACCTCTGTCAGCAATTGCAGCAACGGCGAGCTGGCAGCCGTCAGGCTAGCCATTTGATTAGAACCATCAGAAGCATAGGCAAAGGGCTGCAGTCCCACTTGGGCTAACGCTTCACTCCAGTGGTTGGCGTAATCACGAAAGTACAATTGCTCCAGCTCGACCATCAAACGACGCAAGTCCAGCTCACTGATCTCGCTTGCTTCGCCAAGCACCCAGTTGTCGCGCAGGATGCCGCTGACCAGAGCAGGACCTTTAACGATGAAGTTCTGCTGATAACCTTGCTGAGTGTAGAACCCGGGAATCACATAGTCGGTACCGGAAAAGGCGCTTCCTTGCGGTCCCAGATGCAGGCTGAGGCGATAATCCGGCAGCCCACGGGCCTGATCCCGAAGCGCTTGGTAAACCAGAGTGGCCAGTGAGTCACCGCGCAACACCTGACGAGCCTGGTTAACCAACGCGTCGTTTATTGGATAACTGAAAGGCCGAGCGAGTAACCGCTGCAGGTGCCCGTCCAGACCATTCTGCGTAACGTTGTTACCGCTGTAGCGTACGGACCAATCCGCCAACACCCACTCTTTGAGCCAGCTTGAATCCCGGCGATCTTTAAGATTGAGCATCAGATAGGCTCTCAAGCTGCCCATAAGCTGCTCGCGATCCTTCAGGTTTGTCTGAATCTGGTTTTCGAGCAGCCTGGCAACCCGAGGTAACAGCTGGGTTTCCAGCTCATGCGCATATGAGGCTTCCAGTATTGGATTGCTCATATCGCCTTGATACAAACCATTGCGCTCATACAGGGCGGTACCGTCTCTAGACGGAAATACCTGGCTTGCTGCAAAGCTGGTATCCAGAATGTTCAACGCTGCTTTTTCATCATCCTCAGCATGCAAGCGAGAGCGCTCCTGTGCCAGTTGCGCGGCAAATTCACGAACGCTTTCCAATCGATCATGATTGGCGGAAAAGCTGGTTGCCCATGCCAATGCGAAAAGACTCAAAACCACCAAAGCGCAGCCATACAGCGCGCGGTGCCACCAATGAATACGGCGGGTTTCACGCTTGTCGAGCCCCGCCAGTTCAGCCTCCGGAAAAATCACTCGGCTTAATAGATGGTGAATGAAACGCGCGCCCCCTGAACGAAAGGTGGGCAGTAATTTGCTGGACATGCCGATTTCGGCGCCAATAGACGCGGTGTCTTTATCCAGAGGCTGTGCAAGATGCGGCGCACTGGTCAGATAAAATCCGCGTAGTTGAGCTGGACGCTGGTAACGGGTTCCTGTGAATGCCATGTCAACAAACAGGCAAAGGCGCTCGCCCAGCTTTGCGAGTTGGTTAGGGAAATCGAGAATCAAACCACGACGGCCAATATCGCGCTCAACGTGCATGCGAGTAACGACCTGGGTGTTGAGTCGTTGCAGCAAAGCATCAAACTCCTCGCGCAAGACAAGTACGTCAGTGCCGATCTGCCCCTTCTGGAAACTGGTGCCCAAAACCTGCTCGCTCTCCTCACGGGAAAGCTGGTCAAAAAATGCATCGAAGCCGACTATCTGATCAGACTTTGCGAGCACTAGATAAACCGGCACGTTGACATGCAGACGTTGATGAATCTCCCTCAGACGGTCACGTACCTGACGCGCCAGACCTTCCAGACCTGCCTCGTCTCCCTTTAGCGCCTTGATATCGATGGTCACCAAAACACCGTTGAGCGGCCGATTACGACGGCGTCTGCGCAGTTGACCCAGGAGCGTTGACCAGGCCGCTCTATCAATGTCGTCTTGCTGCGTCAGGTAACGTCCTGGGGTGTCAATCAACACAGCGTTATTCGCGAAGTACCAGTCGCAGAAGCGTGTCCCTTGGGTGTCACGAGTCAGCTTGCGCTCGATCTTGTTGAGTGGGAAATCCAGACCAGAGAAGTCAAGCAAACTGGTCTTGCCGACACCCTTTGGTCCTATGACCAAATACCAAGGCAGCTCATTACGCCACCGCTCGCTGCGGCCGCTATAAAGGCTCGAGGTTTTCAGTGTTTGCACCGCATCAATGAATCGCCCGCGCAGTTCTTTATGTTCCTCGGCTATTTTTTCCGCATGCTCTAGCCGCTGTAGCCCATCAGTGCTTTCTTCTTCCTGTTTCTTACGGATGCCACGTCGCCAACTGACAAGCACCATGAACAAGCCCCACAAGAGGAACAAAATGCTGATGGTCAGCAAGCGACTTGTAGCGGTCTCCCAGAATCGATTATCAGAAACAGCCAGCAAAGGTCCGAATAACCAGACCAATAAAGCCATGCACAACACGACAAGCAGCGACCACAGCCAGGTATTACTTAGCCAGACAGCCAGTTTTTTCAGAAAATCTTTCATTACATGTCTCTACAGCGGCGAGGAGGCCAAGGCTGGCGCGAGGGTTTGATAGGGCTGAAGCACGGCTTCTCTTTGCTCGCCCAACACCCAAGCGAATCCAGAATAAAGGCCAGTCAGACTGATCAGGATGAAGATGGCCACTAACCACCAGGGCACGACGCGGATCAGACGGCGGCGGCCGTCATTGAGGCCTTTCCAGTTCGGAGAAAACTCACGCGACACCTCGCCTCGCAACTTGCCAATTTGCCGATACAACCCATCCCGAATCCCTTCCAGCTCAATAGATCCGCGAGGTTTGACTCGATATTTACCTTCAAAACCCAGTGACAGGCAGATGTACATGAGCTCAAGCAATGGCATGTATTTCTCGGGGCTCTGCACTACGCGATCGAGCAAATGGAAGAATTTTTCACCACCGAAAGTTTCGTTGTGAAACTGGCTGAGCAAGCTCATTTTCGACCACTCGCTCTTGTCCCCCCACACCGTGGTGGTCACCGCTTCGTCGACAACCGTACACAGCACATAACGAGCGGCCTGGACCTGGCTGGTTTCGGCTCCCTTCTGCACGGCAGTCACATCGAACAAACGGATGCAGTTGCACAAACGCTGATTGAGTTCGAGGAGATCAACCTTGGCTGCTTTGGTCTTGAATTGAATGACGTAGCCCAGAAGATCCGCGGCGGCACTCACCAGCACGTTCAGGCTGACGCTGAATGAGTGCGCAGGCTGCACGCGAGCGGCATACACCATGCGGTCTTCCAGATGCTCGAAACTCGGGGCCGAAGCGAGATCCGTTAATGCTTCTTTGCCCTGCGCTCGTTGGTCATGACTCAAGAGCACAGTTCTTTTGGTCTCTGTGTTTTCCATTCCCATTTCAGTCAGCTCCTTATGGCCCAAAAATTCAGCTTCAGGTCGGCGAACTCACCCGAAACATGGAAGGCAAACCCGCCGGAACCTTCCAACTGAGCCAACTCACGGGAATGCAGCTCCAGCATGAAATACGTTTTGTTTGCGTGGTAAGGGATTTGCCGGGGGGCGACGGGAAGGGGCTTGACCCTAATCCCCGGCAGGTGCAGGTTGACCAACTGGCGGATGCTCTCCACCGGTGCAATCTTCAAGTGGGCAGGCAGTCGTGTACGTAGCTCTTCACCATCGCAAGAGGCGCTGGCAGCTAAAACGAACGTCGCCGATCCCAGCAGCGAACGATCCGTCAAAGTAGCCACGAGAATGCCGTACTGGCGCTCCTGCAATGGCAGCTCCACGGCGTGCTGCTCCAGCACCATCGAAAGCATTTGACGAATGGGAGCCATCAGCAAGCGCAGGCTTCTACCTTGCTCGCTGTGCTCATAGAAACTTTCAAGTTGCGGCCGTTTCAGATCACTGGCGAAAGTTGCCAGCTCCCCCAGCATCTCCAGCAGAACGCTATACAGCTCTTCAGGATGGAGTTGCTGCTGACTACGTAGGTGCCTTAGTACCAACTCGGTCCGATTGATCAGTTGCAACATCATGAAGTCGCCAACTTCGGCGGCGCCACCTCTGCCACTGGATTGAATACGGTCGGCAATCTTTGCACCGCGGTGCGCAAGCAGAGCAATTACCTCGTTAAGGCAAGACACCAGATAGTCACTGGCCTGGACGTAAAGAACGGTGGGGGAAAAGTCACTATTGAGCGTGACGCCGCCATTGTTCGTGATGTCCATCAACTCGCAAAGCTTGAGTTTCACATAAGGCTGATCCGCCAGTTGCTCGCCCGTCAGCAATCGAAAGTCAGGCTTGGCACAGCTGACTTTGGCAGCCGAATCACTGCCTGCATTGGAGTCAAATATCTCGGTTTCGTAAGTGATGTAGCGGGCCAGCACATCCGCATGATCATCGCGTCTCGCTTCGATGTTGCTACCCGTTAAAAGCGGTAACGCCAGATAGACCGAAACATTGTCGCTATCAGCCGGGATGTCCAGCATCAAGGGCTGTCTGCTTTTACCTATATCAAAAAAGCTCCCGTCCGGAAGTACACCCGAGGCATGGGTGACCACCACCTTGCTCAACTTGAAGTACTGCGGATCAATCATTAGCTCAAAAAAGCCCCAAGCATTGCGCTGCATCAGTCGTGTCTGGGACTTGATCCTGTCATCAAAGTACCGGTCGTTCTGCTGTAAATGCTGGGGCCGGAGCAACATGCCTTCCTGCCAAATGACCTTATGGCTGTTCATTGGCGATCCGCCTGATTGAATGCATCGTCGCTATCGTGGATACCCGCATGATCAAGGGTCAGTTGCGCCCGATTGGTCTCGCCTGGCACCAGTTGAATGACATATCGCCATTTGGTTTCAGGCAGGTCCCGATACGCGGCCAATACGCCGACATACCGACTGCCCTCCTGAACATGCAGTTTGAATTGCAGTTGCTCACCGGGCCGAAGTTCCATCTCTTCAATCGCAACAAGGTCGGGGGCTAAAACCACTTTTGGCTGACCGTAGAGACTGAAAAAATCTGCCGTCATGAAAAGCACGGGATTTTTCAATTCCAGTAACCGCAAAACGACTGGCGAGGGGCGAGCGTTGATATCCGGGTTAAGTTGGTCACTGGCCGCCAGCTTTAGCTCAAGTCGGGTCTGGGTTGAGTAAGGCGAGAGTGCCGTACAGCCCACCAGCAGCAACGTAATCGCCAACGTGGCCAAGGTATTGATTTTCAACATGGGGGGGTCCTTAGAATCCGGTATGCAAGGTCGCTATCAAGCGCACCTGCTCCTCATAAGTCTGGGCAAAATCCCGAGCCAATAAGCGCTCACTCCAGTCATCGTCCTGGCACAGCGTGCGGTGATATCTCTCAAACGCTTTCCAGCGGGCAGCCTTGGTGTGGAAAAACGAGTTGCGCATGTCGCTCTCAAAACGCAGCGCCAACTGTTGCGGAGCAAAATGATCCAAGGCACCACGCAACGCCTTGCGACTGGCAGCAAGTAGCGCAACCTGATGCGCCTGGATGTCACGAAACGCACGAGCAACGGCCTCGTCTGCGGGCAATTGCCCAACCCTGTGGGCCTGTAAGAGGAGGCTGATAGCCTCGCCGGCATCGCCTGCGTACTTGAGTGGATTGTTGCCGCTGTGTTGGGCCATGCTCAGCGTCAAGCGCAGCTCGTTCTTCAACTCGCTACGAGTACGTAAGGTCTGTTGGAGGCTGCCAATACTTTGCTTGAGCAAAGCAGCAGAATTGATGGCTAATGTCTCGCGCTGCACTTGGTCCAGAGTCAATAAATCAATGCCGATCGCAGCGCCGAAACGCTGCCAGAAATCATCGCTTTGAGGTTTACTCTGAACAGGCTCGGTGTCAGTTGTCGGCCGAGACTCAGGAACCAACTCGGGCAACAAAAGACTCTGTCGATCGGCGGAGCCGTAATCAACACCTTGCTCACTGGCTTGCTGTGATGCGTAAGTTGGCAGTAGCTCATCAAAGCCCAAGTCCAGGCCAACTGAGTGATCGACGTCCCTCAGTAGATCCAGACTCAGAAACGAATCATCCGGAACGATAGCGCCTTCAATGGAGGCAGATCCCAAGTGACCTACAAATCCTGCAGCGTTTTTGACCAGCCGGGCATGAATCTCGAATTTGCCCAGACGATACCGGCTGCCGTGTTCAATCAGGTGCGTTTCCCCTCTGCGTAGATTTTGGCCCTGCCGCTGGCCGCTCTGCAGGATTTGCGTCCCGTTGGTGCTAAGGTCGGTCAGAAAAAACTCACCGTCACTGAACGTGATTTGCGCATGTTCACTGGATACATGAGCCTGATTGTCGACAATGACCCAGTCGCAGCCTTCGGCACGACCAATCAGCCCCCCAGCCCGCTTAAAGGTCTTGGACACTTGTTGACTTTGCGCAGGCAGCTCGCCACCCGCGAGTTCGAATATCAACTCCATACGAATCTCCTTGCGATCAGTTGCCACGATTAACCGCTAGAGGCTCGCCCAAGGGCCGATACTCGTGATCGCTGAACCGATAGTGGCCAGAACAGCCCGCCAGGCAGAGCATCAAGAACAGGCACAACGCAATGGCGTGCCGGGGTCGTACAGACATCGAGGTTTTCCCTGATAACGATGTGAAGACAGCCACCCGATGAGCGACTGCCGGATAAAAACGGATAGTTTCAAAGTTGCTTGCGGTGTTTCAGGCGAACTCGCAGACGACACCAAGCCCCTTCAGGGTGGCGTGCACTCGCGATAGAGGTTGGCCTTCAGCCATAGCGGTTAGCAGACGGTCTGCAATGAGCGGCATGACATGCAGCTCGATAAGGTGGTCGATAAGCCTCGCGCCGCTTTCGCCCTGAACACAGCGATCGGCAAGGTGTTCCAGCAGCTCGTTACTGCTGGTAAACACCAGCCCACGACAGCTCAAGCGCTCACCAAGTCGCTGCATCTTCAGTTCAACCAATTCACGCATCACTGGACCAGTGACCGGGTAATACGGAACGACCCGCATACGCGCCAATAAAGCAGGTTTGAAATGCTTGCTCAGCAATGGCCGAATGGCCTCTTCCAGTTGTTCGGCGCTGGGTCGATCGCCATTCATACACAAGGCATCAATACGCTCGCTGCCCAGATTGGAAGTCATCAAAATCAGCGTGTTGCGAAAGTCTATTTCGCGCCCCTCGCCATCGTTGGCGATACCTTTGTCGAAAATCTGATAAAAAAGATTCAGAACATCCGGGTCAGCCTTCTCCACTTCATCCAGTAGCACCACGGAATAAGGCTTTTGTCTCACCGCTTCGGTGAGCATGCCGCCCTCTCCATAACCGACGTACCCGGGAGGCGCGCCGATGAGTCGCGAGACGGTATGTTTTTCCTGAAATTCGGACATGTTGATGGTGGTCACGAAACGTTCGCCGCCATACAGAAGATCGGCCAGAGCCAAACCTGTTTCGGTCTTGCCCACCCCACTCGGGCCTACCAGCAAAAATACTCCAACCGGTGCATCAGGTTTATTCAAGCCCGCTGCAGTAGCACGCATGGCTCGATCAAGGGCTTGTACAGCTTGTTCTTGCCCACGAATGCGTTGACGTAGATCGTCTGCGAAACTCGTGACCTTGGCATTGTGCTCCCGCGCCAGTTGCGTGAGCGGCACCCCCGTCCAGGCACTGACCACTTCAGCGACCAGGCGTGGACAAACTTCATGACTGACGAGGCGCTCGACCGCCTGCGCCTTCATCAACGCCCGCTGAGTCTCGTGCAATTGCGCGTCTAACTCGTCGAGACTTGTCTCGCTGTCATTACAGCTCGCCGTGGCCAAGTCGTCGCCATCGCCGACGATATCGGCAAGCGCTCGCAGCCTGCGCAACTCAAGCAAACGCACTGCAAGCTGCTGCTGTTCTATCCAGCGCCGCTCCAGTTCCAGCAATTGACTCTGCTTCTGGGCAAGATGTACGCCAAGCGCATCCAACGCCTTGCTATCAACAGCAATCCCAGCATCCATATCGCGACTCAGGGCTTTCTGCTCGCGTGCGCCTTCCACTAAATGGCTACGCAAACGCTCAAGACTTTCAGGCGCAGCAGCAAGACTGATACGCACTCGGGCGCTCGCCGTATCCAACAAATCTACGGCTTTATCCGGCAACTGACGCCCTGTCAAATAGCGCGCAGACAACTCCGCAGCAGCAACAACAGCATCGTCACGCAGATAGACACCGTGACTCTGCTCGTAGATGGGGGCCAGGCCCCGCAAAATAGTGATGGCTTCGTTAACCGTGGGCTCTTGCAGTTTCACGGGTTGAAAGCGACGCGCCAAAGCCGGGTCTTTCTCGAAGTATTTCTTATATTCCAGCCAAGTAGTTGCAGCGATGGTGCGCAACTCTCCACGGGCCAGCGCCGGCTTGAGAAGATTGGCTGCATCCGAACCACCCGCCTGCCCGCCAGCGCCTATCAAGGTATGGGCCTCGTCGATAAACAATACGATCGGTACGGGTGAACCCTTCACTTCATCAATGACGCCTTTGAGCCTTCTCTCGAACTCACCTTTGACGCTGGCACCTGCCTGTAGCAAGCCCATGTCCAGCGACAGCAACTCAACACCTTCAAGAGCCTGAGGGACCTCACCGCTAGCGATCCGTAACGCCAAACCTTCGACGACAGCTGTTTTGCCGACACCCGCCTCCCCTACTACGATAGGGTTGTTCTTACGTCGCCGGGCAAGAATGTCGACCATCTGCCGAATCGCGTCATCACGACAAAGCACGGGGTCCAACTTTCCGTCGCGAGCCTGCTGCGTGAGGTTGTGAGTAAATCGATTGAGTAGCGACTCATCTCTAGGGGACGTAGCAGCAGAGATAGAGCCAGGTTTCTCGGACAGCGAAAAATCTAGCAGGCGCTGGCCGTCAATTCTCCCCAGCAGAACGTAATAACGACTGCCCGCATAGCGAATCGGGTTGCGTAGCAAAGCCAGTATTAGCGCAGCTTGGTCAACCTGGCTTTGCCCGAGCTCGAGAGTCGCAACCAGCAGCGAGTCTTGCAGCCACTGAACCAGTTCAGGAGCGAACACCGGATTACGCGATGCGCTGTCTTCACACTTGGGCTGTAGCGCTGCCGCCAACTCGCCGCCATCAACCTCCGCATCCATCAGGGCACGACTTAACAGGCTGCGGGGTCGTTCGAGCAGCGCCAGTAAGAGGTCTTCGACCAGAATTTTGCTGCCACCCCTGGCGACGCAACGTTCGGCGCTGGCTTCCAGATCGCGGCGCGTATCAGCATTCAATGCCTGAACCAGTTGCTGTAGGTCTACGTTGATCATTTTTCATCAATCCTTGCGAGGTTACTGCCCAGAGTTACAACACCGTCTGCATCTTCTCGTCCAAGCCAGGTTGTCCAGCCGAGACGACAATCACTCTGGGCGCCAAGACGCAGCTCCCGAATTTCTTCTTGGCGTAGCATTAATCGAATGTCGTAGCTCAGAGGGTCGCGCAAGCTGAAGCGGACCAAAGCGCCGAGAGATGGGTAGCCTGTTCCGATGGGCAAGAACTCATGAAAACGCTGCCAACTCAGCTCACGGATGTGGATTCTGAATTTGCCGCTGCGGTCATTTACCCGCTCGCCAAGAACGAAGTCGTGCCCCATCAGGCTATTCGCCGCCCCCAATTGATTGAGCTGGTCTTGCAGAATGTCCACAACGCGCGGGAGGCATTGCTCAATGCTCAACTCAACATGTTTGAAGTAGTAACGCAGCACAGCTTCAATCAATGCAGCAGAATGAGCCCGCAGACTGAGCAATCCGAGATAGGGTAAAAGGCGCTTCCAGTTGATTTCTCGTCCTTGGCGAATAGGGGTGCCCGCTAACCCGATCAACGCAAATAGCCGCTGGGAAAACGGGTCGACGGCTCCCATCTGAAAACTGGCCCGGTAGCGATACCGTTGCCATATCGGAGTTATCAACCGGTGCAGGCGATGGTTTAGAAGATCCAGGAACATCCGCGTCGGGTTGCCAGCATCGTTGTCACCCAACGACTGCTCCGCGTAAAACGCTGGTAATGGAGAGGCAGACCCCGATAACCCCAGCAGATTCAGACGCATACGCGCGCGCAAAAGCCCGTGCTCATGGAAATACTCCACGCGATCTACGTCACTGCAGGGAAAACCCAGACCAGGATTCGCCTGAAACTCGATCTGGTCATAAAGCTGATTTTCATTCCGGTCCGGATGCGCTTCACGCAATACGTCCATAGTCAGCAACACGGCCTGAAACAGCGAGTATTCGCGTATACCGTGAGTCATATCGTTCAAAGCAGGGGCTGCAGACCCATACGCGGTTGCCATGCGTATACCTCCCCAGTGACAGTTTTGACTCGAAGTTCATGAAAGGAGTTGAGGCTCGCGTACAAGGCAAAAAATTCGTTGAGTACAGAAGCGAATAGAAATACCTCTCCCTCACAGATAAATTGCTCTGCATCGACAACCAACTCTGTACGCAGCCCTCGCAACGGAAGCCCCTTGAATAGATGATCAATTGGTTCGTGGCGAATGGACTTAAGCCCCGCGAGCATTTTTTGTGTGACATTCGCCGCGTTGCGGTCGTAATACTGGGCAAGGTCATACGTCTCGAGAATGACCTTCAATGCGTCAACGTTTTCCAGCGAGAGATAGTTCAGCGACATATTGCTGATCAATTTCCAAAGGAAGTTTTCACTGATCGGCGGTGGATAATGAGCGGTGCATGAAGTGATATTTCGAAACGTTAAGTTGCCCGGCGTTAGCTCACGCCCCACACAAATCTCGCCGGTCCTGAGGCGTGCCGGCAAGTTCTGGTTGGTACATATCAACTCGATAGAAAGTGCTTCCTGCTCATCCGAATGGCGGATATCAAAACTTAAA
Source organism: Pseudomonas caspiana (assembly GCF_040224095.2). Lineage (NCBI taxonomy): Bacteria > Pseudomonadati > Pseudomonadota > Gammaproteobacteria > Pseudomonadales > Pseudomonadaceae > Pseudomonas > Pseudomonas caspiana. The sequence continues at coordinate 6,014,175 of NZ_CP167995.1, forward strand.
TAGGTATCCAGACCACCGTGTAATGGGGATGTGCGTTGACGAATGCTGTAATGCGAACTCTCCCCGGATACGTCAAAGCTGGGGTCATGTTTGAAGGACTCGAAGGGCACGTAGCGGCGCTCACCCGCAACGGATTGCAAATGGCCGACAACACTTTCGACCGAGTACACGCCGCAGTGTTTGCGCTCATCAGCAGATGGCAGCAGTAGATACTCATCCTGCTTCCCATCCAGCCTTATAGGGAGCGCATCCTGAGGAAATAAATTGACGATAGGCGTGCAATAGAGACGGACGTTATCCAGTGTCGGTTGTGAACGCTGAATGGCATTTTTCTGAATGCTGAACCGTAGCTCGAAGCCCTTGGTCTGCTCCAGTACGTCTCCGGGTAGCTGGTTTAGAACATCAAGACCGCCAATGTCCACAAACAGGAACTTGTCCTGAAACGCGAAAAACTCTTGAAGATATCGATATCCTCGAAAGGTGTTCAGAGGGTAGGGAATCAGCCCTTCGCACTCGGAAAACCCCACAGGTTGGATGTCCAGCTTTGACAAGCGGATAGACAGGGTTTTGTTGCCTGGGCCCTTGAATGAATTACCCTCTGAATCCAGAGGTACAACATCAGTAGCGCCAAGGTTTCTCAACAGATTTAGATAGAGAGTCTGGCTAATGTAGCGCTCGCCTGAAAAGTGTAAGCGCAGACGTTGCAGCCCTAGATCGCCCAGGTGACCATCGCCTAAAACCTTCAAACGAAGGCTTAATAACGCCCCTTCTCCGCTTGCCGAGTAGTTCAACGCAACTAACTCGAGCGGCAAGACATCCGTGACATAACAGGTGCGAAAACGACAAATGACTCCATCAGCAGGCTTACTGTCCACCGGCGTCTCGCGCTCGACCCGTATGGCTGGACCAGTTTGCGGCAACGCGTCGAATTGCAAAATGCTGAACGATGGCAGTGGCCGCATATAGTTGGGCCACAGCAATTGCATAAGAGAGTGGGTGAGCTCAGGCCATTCATCATCAAGCTTTTGTCGCAAGCGCCCGGTCAGAAAGGCGACACCCTCCAGCAGACGCTCAACGTCCGGGTCGCTTCCACTTTGTCCGAGAAAGGGGGCCAAGGCAGGGTTACGCTCAGCAAAAGTACGACCTAACTGCCGTAAGGCGGTCAGTTCACTCTGGTAGTAATCATTGAAGGACATCGCTGTATTTATTCCCGGCACCTTTAAACGCGGCGCGCACAAAGCCATCAGCAACAAGTGCCGAGAAAGCGTTTTAATAATGTTCTATAACTTTCCAGCGTCTAAACAGACACGGTTGGTTAAGCAATAAGCGAATGGAGTCTTACGTGACCATAACCTGTCCTGATCCATTCAAAGCAGCGGAGAACCTGATTGGTCTCTTGACGCCTGCAACTTCCAACACTCCTTCAATCGCAAAGAACAACCGAAATGGATCGCTTTCACGCGGAGTAGAAGTGACCTTCACACTGTTCAGACGCGGCTCGTAGAGTGCAATGAAATTCTCGATGGCCTGACGAGCTTGAGTAAGCGAGTCATGCAGACTCAAGCTCATGTCATTTAAATCTGGAAGCCCGTAGTCGGGCAGCGTTTGCACACTGCCAGCCCGAGTGCTAAGCATCTTCGCAAGATGGGCTGCAACGGAGGCAACGACGCACTCCTCGTGCCCCATGCCGATACGTTCATCGGCATCACCTGCAAGGCGCTCGAAAAGGCTGCCGTATCCAGACATTACTCGATCACTCTTTATCCAGCTTGCCGACTAGAGACAAGGTGAAATCCGCTCCCATGTATTTGAAATGCGGACGTACGTTAAGACTCACTCGGTACCAGCCCGGCTCACCTTCAACATCGCTGACCGTGATTTTCGCTGCACGTAGCGGGCGCCGACCACGCACATCAGCGCTTGGGTTTTCCTGATCTGCAATGTATTGGCGAATCCACTTATTCAACTCTTCTTCTAGGTCTGTGCGCTCTTTCCAGGAGCCCAATTGCTCACGCTGCAAAACCTTCAAATAGTGGGCAAGACGGTTAATGATCATCAGGTAGGGCAGTTGAGTTCCCAGCTTGTAATTGAACTCCGCCTCTCTACCTTCCTCACTCATCCCAAACGACTTTGTCTTCTGCGCCGAACTGGCAGAAAAGAACGCCGCGTTATCGCTTCCTTTGCGCATGGTCAGGGCTATAAAGCCCTCTTCAGCCAATTCGTATTCTCGCCGGTCGGAAACCAATACTTCAGTGGGAATTTTGGTCTCGATTTCACCCATGCTCTGAAAGTGATGTAACGGCAGGTCTTCGACCGCCCCACCGCTTTGCGGGCCAATGATATTTGGGCACCAGCGGAACTTGGCGAAGCTTTCAGTCAGTCGTGTCCCGAAGGCATAAGCGGTGTTTCCCCACAGATAATGCTCATGACTGCTGGCAACATTTTCTGTATAGACGAAGCTCTTGACTGGATTCTCTTCCGGGTCGTAAGGATTGCGCAGCAAAAAGCGCGGCATGGTCAAACCAAAATAACGAGCATCTTCCTGCTGACGGAAGCTTTGCCATTTGGCGAACTGTGGACCATCAAAATGATCCTTGAGCTCTTTCATGTTGGGCAGCCCGGTAAAGCTTTCCAGACCAAAAAACTTCGGCCCGGCGGCTGCGATGAATGGTGCATGGGCCATACAGGCGACACTGGAAACGTACTGCATGGTTTTGACGTCGGGGGAACTTGGGGAGAAAAAGTAATTAGCGATAATTGCGCCAACTGGCTGGCCACCAAATTGTCCGTACTCAGCGGAATACACATGCTTGTAAAGACCAGACTGCATTACCTCGGGTGAATCCTCGAAATCGTCCAGCAGGTCCTGCTTGGAGACATTGAGTATTTCAACCTTGATGTTTTCCCGAAAGTTGGTCCGGTCGACAAGCAGCTGCAGACCACGCCACGAAGCTTCCAGCGCCTGAAAGTCAGAGTGATGCAGGATCTCGTCCATCTGCCGACTAAGCTTGCCATCAATCTCTGCGATCATACGGTCAACCATCGCCTTCTTGACGGGCTCCTGGCTGTTGTGCGGCTTGAGCAACTCTTCGATGAAAGCAGCAACACCACGCTTGGCAATGCCGTAGGCATCATCATCCGGGGTCAGTTTTGTCTCAGCGATGATCTGATCGAGTATGCCGAACTGAGTGGTTTCAGCATCTTGTTGCTTTACTGCACGGGTACTCATAAGAGTGGCCTCCTTATCGATTACTAACTCAAGCATCCTTTGGAGTTGGGGCTTCCAGACCTAACTCGTCGAGCACACGACTACGGGAGTCTTCATCCTCCAGAACGCTTTCAATCGCTTTACGGAATGCCGGAGCATTGCCCAATGGTCCCTTTAGGGCCATCAGTGCGTCGCGCAACTCCATCAGCTTTCTCATTTCCGGTACGCGCTCAACAAGACTCGCAGGGTTGAAATCTTTCATCGAGTTGATGCGCAAATCGATCGCCAACTCTTGCGAGTCGTCCTGATCCTGCAATCGGTTTGGCACACTCAGAGTCAGACCGAGCTTCTGATTGGCCAGCACTTCATCGAAATTATTTTTATCGATATTGATAGGCTTGCGATCTTCGACCTTGCGCTCATCCGCCTGCTGGGTGAAGTCACCTAACACCATCAATTTCAGCGGCAGTTCAATTTCCTCCTGAGCACTGCCGGTGGCAGGCTTAAAGGTAATATTGATACGCTCTTTGGGGGCTACCGAGCCTTCTTTGGCCACAGCTTTTCTCCTTCACTGTTGAAGCCCGAGGGCTTATTCGAGTACCACCTCGATATCCAGATGGCACAACCTGCGGTAAATCCCTTCTTTACGCTCGCGCGCTTCATGACCGGTAGGTAGCAACCCATAACAAGCATGCAAAAGCTGCAAGACCTCCAGAGCCAGACCTGGCTCCCAGAGATGCAAATCCGATCGCAGTATTTGCTCGTCAAGGGCCTCCAGCTGAGCCCTGGCCAGTTCGAATTTTTTAGCCTGATGGCACAGTCGGGCGAGACTCAATTGCCAGCAGAATTTTTCTCTTCCACCCTGAGCGTGCTGAAAACCTGACTTGAGCTTTTGTATTGCAGCCTTGAGATTTCCTCTACGCAAAATAACTGTGGCCTCTTGGAGCGCGATATCCCACGCGGGCGAGCTATCTGAAACCAAAACTTGTTGCGCACCGCTTGCACGCTCCAGATGAGGAGTGACACACGCAGCGATCCAGTCACGAGTCGCCGCATCCGCGAACTCCGTCCCGTCGTGAAACCGCAAATCTGCGATCCCCGGTAACCGTTGCAGGAATAACGCGAAATGGATCTCCAGCTCTCGCTTCGCAGCATCGGCATTCAGAGCCTCAAGACACTCCCAAACCAGCCTCTGACCATCGAACCAGAAGGGTGCGCGGGCAATACTCGTCTCCAATTGCACCAACAGGTCGGCGTATTGACCCTGGTCGAAGTGCAACTGATAACTCTTGAGCTTGTCGCTTGGCACTCCATGAAGATCAGTAACGCGCTCAGGGTTGTGCTGCGGAATGCTGTTAATCGATAACCAGCTCAACGTTCGATTTAGACGTAAGGCGCGAGGGTCTATGGCTTTCTGGCGCAGCCACCAGCTACACAACAGCAAAGTATTTTCCCGCTGAGCACGTAACGCTTGCTGTGCATCCCTTTCGCTTTCAATAGTGGCGCCCCCCGAAAACCACTGAGTCGCGACTTCCTTCACCTGGGCGACGACTGTGTCCACGGGGCCGGTATGCGGTCGGCTGTCAGTGGCTCGCGTTACCATATTCGCCAGACGCCTGCGCAGTGGCAGTATCAGCGGCGCCTCTTCCACCAAATGCTCCGTTAACGCGACGTCCAGAACCTCAAGCTGCAGAATCAGTCGTTGAAACAACTCAAGCTGGTCGCTGACCGGGATATTCACGTCCAGGGCTTTCTCAAGCCGCGCGACTAACCATCCAAGCGTGGCCGCACGCGTTCTGGTTTTCTTAGGGTAAATTTCCATCCAACGATGCGTGCAAAAATGGCAAAGCATCTCCAGCCCTGCGACTAAGCCAGCGAACGACTGGTTCTGGTACAACGCCCAACTCAACCAACAGGCAACACGTAAATCCTTGGACATTTCTGCGAGGAGCGCCTCGCTACAATCCTGCACTCGCTGCCAATCGATCTGAGCCGCATCATGCAATGCCAGTGGCTTTGAAAGCTCCGCCTCCAACGCTTCGAATTCACACGAATAACGAACGTCGGCTCCCGCATACTCATCTTCGGATACAGGGCTTTGAGCGAGTTTCAGGTATTTACGCGCGGTATCAGCTGAATACATAACTTCCAATCTTCGGAAAAATCAAATCAGCGACAAATATTAAAACTCAACAAAAAGTCAGCAGAATACGCAAACCAACAATCACACACATATGATCCGAAAACTATTAACCAAGGCCAGAAACTCATCACCGGCAACAATACTATCCAGCAAAGCAATCCACATGCAAGATTAAAATCAAATATTTTACTCCGGATTTAATCTTACATAATATGGCGAAACTTCCTACATCACTTACGAGAAAGCAACTACAGACCAGCAAAACATATGACTGTAAAGTTCGCCAACCTTTAAGAAACACAGCAAAAATAAAACACAGCTTTTATGAAACCTAGAAACATCTTTAAAAACTGCCAGGAGTGCAACGATGCCTACACCAGCATATTTGTCCATTGAAGGAACTACACAAGGACTTATTACTTCCGGGACTTTCACCCAGGACTCCGTGGGGAATATCTATCAGGAAGGCCACGAAGATCAGATACTGGTTCAGGCATTTGATCACCAGGTAATCATTCCCCGCGACCCGCAATCCGGCCAGCCCACTGGTCAGCGGGTTCACAAACCGCTGATGATAACCAAGGTTTTCGACAAATCTTCGCCTTTGCTATTCACAGCACTTACCACCGGCGAACGCCTGACAAAGTGCCGTCTGGAATGGTACCGGACTTCCGCAGAGGGTACCCAGCAGCACTATTTCACTATAGAGCTTGAAGACGCAATTATCGTCGACATTAATTCAACGATGCCTAACTGCCAGGACCCAAGCCAATCGCACTTCACCCACCTGGAAGATGTATATTTCACTTATCGTAAGATAACGTGGACCCATGAAGTTTCCGGGACTTCTGGCTCTGATGACTGGCGCGTTCCTGTTGCAGGTTAACGCTAGGCATGCGCACTAACCAGCTTGGTAGAAAGAGTAGAAGTTTATATAAGCCTTCTCTTTCTAAAGAATGCACATAGCACTTAGCAGAGATTAGTTTCAGCCACTAAAAGCAAACGGGGCCTAAGCCCCGTCTGCCACACCACAACTACTTAACCTTACTACTCAAACTACTCACCTGACTCTCCAGCCTGCCCACGCTACTGCGCAGGTTGCTGATGTCCTGTTTAAGGCTGCTGATGTCGCCAGAGCTTGAGTTGCTGCTTGAACCCGAACTGCGCTGGATATCACTCAACTTGCTCTCCAGTTTGCTAATGCTGCGATTCTGGTCTTCGATTTTGCTCTTCAAGCTCGATACGTCACTGGAGCTTGAGTTGCTGCTTGAGCTAGAGCCAGCGCTGCGCTTGAGGTCGTTGAGCTGGCTTTCCAGTTTGCTGATGGTGCGGCTTTGCTCGTCCATCTTGCTTTTGAGGCCGGACACGTCAGCGTTGCTGGATTGAGTGGTGGTGCCGTTGTTACGTTTGAGTTCTTCGATCAAACGGGTCTGGGCTTTGACGGTTTCCTTGAGGGCGGCCAGCTCGCTGGCGTTCTGGCGGGACTCTTTCTGCAATTGCTGCAAGCCGCCCAGAGTGAAGTCGGTTTTACGTATTGAATAAACGCCTGTTGGCTCGTAGTGGCTGGCAACAATGCTGTCTTGGGAAGTGGCGTCGTAGGAGCTTAAATCGACTGCGGCTTGGGCCTGTGACAGCGCAAGGCTACCCATCAAAAATGCTGCGAATCGGATTTTGGAGCTCAGGAAAGCGGACTTACTAGTCATCACTAGGTTTTCCATATGAAGTGCCGATATGGCACAACGCTATGACCCGTTTTTTTACCGAAAGTTCTCAGCCTAGACGCTTCGGGGGACAAACCTCGTAACGTTTTTCGTGTCTATCCGAGAGGATGCTATGCCATCCGGCAGACGTTCATACAGGGTCACTTCTCGATACTCGGACCTTCCCCGACACAGCCCGATGCGGCTGGTCGTTGTTCGAATAGCGGAGTGAGATATGCGCAGACTGACCCTTCTTGGCACCCCGGTGCTGATTTTCACCCTGGCGGTGTCGACGGCCCAGGCCTATGAGGCCGGGGATATTATTGTCCGGGCCGGTGCAGTAACTGTCGACCCACGGGAAAGCAGTTCCAGCGTGCGCGTTGATCGCGGAGGTCTGGCGGGCACGGATCTGGGTGGCAAGGCAGGCATGAACAGCGATACCCAATTGGGTCTGAACTTCGCTTACATGGTCACTGATCATTTGGGGATTGAGTTGTTGGCGGCTACGCCGTTTGAGCACGACGTAAACATAAGCGGCACTTCCGGTGGTATTGCGGACGGCAAGCTTGGCTCGCTGAAACATCTGCCGCCGACGTTGAGCCTGATTTACTACCCGCTGAACAATAAGTCAGCCTTCCAGCCCTATGTGGGCGCGGGCATTAACTACACCTGGATCTATGATGAAAGTGTCGGCAGCAGCGCCAGCGCCGCAGGGTTCGATAACTTTCACGCTAGCAATTCCTGGGGCTGGGCCGCTCAAGTGGGCGCGGACTACATGCTCACTGACCGTTTGATGATTAACGCGCAGATGCGCTACATCGACATTGAAACCGACGCTTACGTCAGCAACACCAATCTTGGCGTCAGGGCCAAAGTCGATGTCGACGTGGATCCGTTCGTTTACATGGTGGGGCTTGGCTACAAGTTCTGAGATCACACACCAAGGCGAGGCATCAATGGCGACACAACAAAAAACGGGCACCCAACCTGAGTTGGTGTGCCCGTTTTTTCACTGCTCGCCTCCCGCCGAGGCGTCCAGCTGGTAACTAGGGGTTGACGCTGTCTTTCAGGGATTTACCCGGCTTGAAGGCGACGGTGTTGCTGGCCTTGATCTTCACTGGCTCGCCGGTTTGTGGGTTTTTGCCAGTGCGTGCGCCGCGATGGCGTTGCAGGAAGGTGCCGAAGCCGACCAGGGTGACGCTGTCTTTGCGATGCAAAGCACCAGTGATTTCTTCGAGGACGGCATTGAGAACTCGATTGGCTTGCTCTTTGGTCAGGTCCGCTTTTTCAGCAATAGCGGCCGCTAGTTCTGGTTTACGCATATGAAGCCTCTTCTACGGTTTTTTGTTTTTATGTCCCGGACCGCTCATGCAGAACGGCGTCAGGTGCCGCAACAGCTCTACGTTGCGGCAGACGGGAATGAGGATGGCATGCTGTTCTGGCCGACGCCAGTAGACCAACGACCTTTATGCGGCCAAAAATGTGGCTTATCCGACAGAACGGCCAGTATTTACGCCAATAGCGCTGGAAGCGTCTTATTGAGGGCGAGTTTTTCCATCACGGCGGCTCCCGTCAGGGCGTAACCCAAGAGGTTGCCGGCCGGGTCGTGACACAGAGCTTTGATATCAGCGCCCTGCCCTTCGACACTCCAGACGCCCTCGCTGCCACGCGGAGGCGGTGACACGACGAGTGGGCAAACCGGAGTTTTTACCGTAATCGGCATAGGCCCGTATTTGACCGCTGTCGGAGTACCCGCGAGGGTTTGCGCCAAGGCGCGAGCGCAGCTCATCAGCGGCATCACATACAGCAGGTTCAAACCGTCGACTTCAGCACAGTCGCCCAATGCATAGATATTGGCGTGGGAGGTTTTCAGCTCTCGGTCCACGATGATGCCACGGCCGATCTGCAAGCCTGCGGCCGCAGCCAGATCGACTCGTGGGCGCAGGCCGATGGCGGAGACCACAACGTCGCACTCAATGACCTGCCCATCGGACAGGTGAGCTTCAAGGCCATCGGCAGTGCGCTGCAAGCGCGTCATCAATGGGCCGAGGTGGAAGCGCGCACCGAGGCTTTCCAGGCCGGCACGCACGGCAGTTGCGGCAGCAGGCGGCAACAAAGTCGGCATCACGTGTTCGCAAGGCGCGACCAGATCGACTTCGTAGCCCCCCAGAATCAAGTCATTGGCGAACTCGCAGCCAATCAAGCCGACGCCAAGAATCAACACCCGGCGCTTGCCTGCTGCTGCGGCGCGAAAGCGGGCGTAATCCTCAAGATCATTGATCGGGAAGACGGCGTCGCTAGCATCGCCTTCAACCGGTACGCGGATGGTTTCTGCACCCCAGGCGAGGATCAGGTCACGGTAATACACGGCCTCTTCACCGATCCATAGGCGTTTGTGCCCCGGATCAATGCCGCTGATGCGCGTGTGAGTGCGCACCTCAGCCTTGAGCTGGTCGGCCATCGCGCCGGGTTCAGCCATGCTCAGGCCATCGGCTTCCTTGTTTTTGCCAAAGCCGGTGGAGAGCATCGGTTTAGAGTAGGAACGCCCGTCATCGGCGGTGATCAGCAGCAGCGGCGTTTCGCCATCGAGCTTGCGAAATTCCCGGGCGAGGTTGTAGCCCGCCAGGCCAGTGCCAACAATCACAACAGGTGCGTTCATACGTACTTCCAAACCAGAGAGTAAAAAACCGGATCAGCCGATTTCGATCATTTCGAAATCCATTTTGCCCACGCCGCAATCCGGGCATAGCCAATCTTCGGGAACATCCTGCCAAAGCGTGCCCGGCGCGATACCGTCATCCGGCCAGCCATCCGCTTCGTTGTAAATCAGGCCACAGACAATGCATTGCCACTTTTTCATCGTATATCTCTCATATTTTCAGGCTATTTCGGGTGTACGTGGTCGTGAGGTGCCACGCTTGCGCCGAACTCAGGGCGTTTTGTACTGACCGCGACGCCGACATGCAACCCCGAACATCACTACAGCCTTTTGCCGGTCGTCGGCTGAAGGGGGCAATCATGCTAAGCTCGCGGCCCCGATCAGCCTCAATAAATGCTTACCGTGACTGAGCAAAAACCCTCTTGCGTACCTGTTGACTGGCTTGGACGCGAGCCGCTTGGAGACGCCGTCGAACCCTTGGTTCTGGAGTGGCTGTTTCATCAGGACTCGCTGACTCGCCGCCTGACAGCCCTTTCCGCTGACCACTTCAGTGTCACGCCTCTGTTCGAAGGCTGGCAAGCGCTGCGCGACGATGAGTGCCAGGCATTGGGTCTGCCTGAACAGAGCATGGGTTGGGCACGGGAAGTTTATTTACACGGGTATGGCGAAAAGTGGGTCTTCGCTCGAAGTGTCGCGGCTCGCAGCGCGCTGCAGGAAAGCGGCTTGCAGATGGATGAATTGGGCACACGCTCGCTTGGCGAGTTGTTGTTCTGCGACCCGGCGTTTGATCGCGGCGCGTTGCAGGTCTGTCGTTATCCTGCGGTCTGGCTACCGGCAGCAGACGCCACCGAAGGTTTATGGGGACGCCGCTCGTGCTTTAGTCGGGGCCCATTGAAAATACTGGTTGCCGAGGTCTTCCTGCCTACGCTCTGGCAGGCGATTCGCACCACGGAGCATGGTTGATGTACCTGACACTTCTGAAATCGCTTAATCGCCTGAACCCTCGCATCTGGGACTTCATCCAGTTGATGCGCGTTGATAAGCCCATTGGCATTTATCTCTTGCTGTGGCCGACGCTCTGGGCGCTGTGGATCGCGGGTGAAGGTTCGCCGTCACTACTCAATATCGTGATTTTTGTGGTCGGCGTGTTTCTGATGCGAGCGGCAGGCTGTGTGATCAATGACTTCGCCGACCGCAAGGTCGATGGTCACGTCAAACGCACTGAGCAGCGGCCGCTGGTGAGTGGCAAAGTCAGCTCTAAAGAGGCGCTGGTTCTATTTGCGGTATTGGTGCTGGTGAGTTTTCTGCTGGTAATGCTGACTAACGCAACAACCATCTGGTTATCCTTCGGCGGTCTGGCGCTAGCAGCCTGTTATCCATTCATGAAGCGTTACACCTATTACCCACAAGTGGTACTGGGTGCGGCGTTTTCATGGGGGATGCCGATGGCGTTCACCGCCGAAACCGGCAACCTGCCTGCCGCCGCGTGGCTGCTTTACATCGCTAACCTGTTATGGACGGTGGCGTACGACACCTATTACGCGATGGTCGATCGTGAAGACGATCTGAAGATTGGAGTGAAGTCCACCGCTGTGCTGTTTGGCGATGCTGACCGGATCATCATTCTGACGTTGCAAGTCCTGGCATTGGGCTGCCTGCTGCTGGCCGGTGCGCGTTTTGAGCTGGGGGTGTATTTCTACCTGGGTCTGTTGGTGGCGGCGGGTTGTTTCGTCTGGGAATTCTGGTCAACCCGCAATCGCGACCGCGATGCCTGCTTCAAGGCATTTCTGCACAACCATTGGGCTGGGTTGGCGATCTTTGTCGGGATTGTTGCGGATTATGGGTTGCGTTGAATGACTCTGGAAACGTAGCAGCAATCGGAGGTCACGATGGCGGTGTGTCAGTTACATCGCAATCGGCGCCGTCGTAACCTCCGAAAATTCCTACGGAAGTGTCGTGCTATTTAGGTTTGACGATGTGCCAGACGCCGCCTTTGCCATCGCCAGTGACGTCACCGACTTTCTTGTCATCCTTGTAGAAGTACAACGGCTTGCCGTCGTAAGCCCATTGCAGGGTTTTGTCGTCGCGTTTGATCTGGGTCCATTTGCCTGACGCTTTGGTATTGGCTTCAGCCACAAGTGGCGGCCAGTTGATTGCGCATTTGTCGTTACAAACGGATTTGCCTACCGAGTCCTTGTCGAAGGTGTAGAGCGTTTTACCGCTGTGGTCGGTGAGGTAGCCGTTGTCCCCTGTCATGCCGGGTTCAGCAGCCATGACCAGACTGGAAGACGCCATTGCCGCAGCAGCTATCAAGCCCATGAATGTCGATGAAATCTTGAACATCGGTAGATCCTCTTCTTATGTGGAAACCGTTGTCGGACGAGACTGCACATTAGTCCTTAAAGAACGTGGCATGCTAGCCCATACCCTGACTGTCACACGACTGCAATAATTCCGTTATCTAATGCGCCCCAAGACAGTTAAATGACAAGAGGTTCAAGCATGGTTGGCAGGAGCATTCTGATCGTTGACGACGAAGCGCCTATTCGCGAAATGATCGCCGTTGCATTGGAAATGGCCGGCTATGACTGCATGGAAGCAGAGAACTCTCAGCAAGCCCATGCAATCATCGTAGACCGCAAACCGGACTTGATCCTGCTCGACTGGATGCTGCCTGGCACTTCCGGTATCGAACTGGCCCGACGCCTCAAACGCGATGAGCTGACCGGGGACATCCCGATCATCATGCTGACCGCCAAGGGTGAAGAGGACAACAAGATCCAGGGGCTGGAAGTGGGCGCCGACGATTACATCACCAAGCCGTTTTCCCCTCGCGAACTGGTCGCACGCCTCAAGGCTGTGCTGCGCCGTGCAGGCCCTACCGATGGTGAAGCGCCTATCGAAGTCGGCGGTCTGCTGCTCGACCCGATCAGCCACCGCGTGACCATTGATGGCAAACCTGCCGAGATGGGGCCTACTGAATACCGTTTGCTGCAGTTCTTCATGACCCACCAGGAGCGCGCCTACACCCGCGGCCAATTGCTGGATCAAGTCTGGGGAGGCAATGTTTATGTCGAAGAACGTACCGTTGACGTGCACATCCGTCGACTGCGCAAAGCCCTCGGCGATGCTTATGAAAATCTGGTACAAACCGTGCGCGGCACAGGCTATCGCTTTTCTACAAAAAGCTGATGACCTGCCCGTAAACAGACAGTTTGAACAGATAGCCGCAAACAGGCAGCGCAACCGCCCGGTATGCGCTCGACATGGATGTACGTTTAATTGAATCAAAATTGGCATGGCACCCTGATCCGCCACATGCTGTTGTTGGTGACGGCCTGCCTCGTGGTCGGGTTGATCAGCGGCGAATATGGCTGGAGCCTGGCCATCGGTCTGGGGCTGTATCTGGCCTGGACCCTCAAACAACTCTTGCGCCTGCACGAATGGCTCAGCAACCACCAGACCGACGAACCGCCGCCGGATGGCTACGGTCTGTGGGGTGAGGTCTTCGATAGCATCTACCACCTGCAACGCCGTGATCAGCGGGTACGTGGTCGCCTGCAGGCTGTAATCGACCGTGTGCAGGAATCCACCGCCGCCCTAAAGGACGCGGTGATCATGCTCGACAGCGAAGGCAACCTGGAATGGTGGAATCGCGCCGCAGAAACCCTGATGGGTCTCAAAACTCCGCAGGACAGCGGTCAGCAGGTTACTAACCTCGTTCGCCACCCGCGTTTTAAGGAGTATTTCGAGCAGGGCAGTTTTGCCGAGCCTCTGGAAATTCCTTCGCCGACCAATGACCGGGTGCGCATTCAGATGCTGATTACCCGCTACGGCAACAACGAACATTTAATGCTGGTGCGCGACGTCACGCGAATTCATCAACTGGAACAGATGCGCAAGGATTTCGTCGCCAACGTGTCCCACGAGCTGCGCACGCCTTTGACCGTAATTTTTGGTTATCTGGAAACCTTGCTGGATAACGTCGAAGAAGTGAACCCGCGCTGGGTGCGGGCCTTGCAGCAAATGCATCAGCAAGGTGGGCGGATGCAGACGTTGCTCAATGACCTGTTGCTGTTGGCCAAGCTCGAAGCCACGGACTATCCGTCGGATAACCATCCGATTGTCATCAGCACATTGCTCAAGACCATCACCAGTGATGCGCAGGCGTTGTCCGGCAACAAAAATCAGCAGATCAACCTGAATATCGAAACCGATGTTCAGCTCAAGGGCAGCGATACCGAACTGCGCAGCGCGTTTTCCAACCTGATTTTCAACGCCGTGAAATACACCCCCGCCGAAGGCAAAATCCAGATTCGCTGGTGGGCCGACGAGCGAGGCGCGCACCTGAGCGTGCAGGATTCGGGGATCGGCATCGAAACCAAGCATTTGCCGCGTCTGACCGAGCGTTTCTACCGCGTAGACTCCAGCCGCGCCTCCAATACTGGCGGTACAGGTCTGGGTCTGGCGATCGTAAAACACGTGCTCTTGCGCCACCGTGGAACACTGGAAATCAACAGCGTTCCAGGCAAAGGCAGCGTGTTTACCTGCCATTTCCCACCCATCCAACTGGCTCAAGCCTAGGCTGCGACACCTCCGCCACTAGGCAAGCAGGCATTCAGCCGCTACATTGCGGCACTTATGCCCCCGGATTTCGGTGCGGCAATAACCTATCTCGCTAAAACGGAACCCGTAAAACTCCATCATGGACCCTTCCCCTGGTTTTAACCTCGCTTCACTGTTCGCCGACTTCGGCATGATTCTCTTCGCAATGGTTCTGGTCCTGCTCAACGGCTTTTTCGTTGCGGCAGAGTTCGCCATGGTCAAACTGCGCTCGACCAAGGTTGAAGCCATTGCAGAAAAAAACGGCTGGCGCGGACACATCCTGCGCACCGTTCACAGCCAGCTTGACGCTTATCTCTCGGCTTGCCAGTTGGGTATCACCCTGGCTTCGCTGGGTCTGGGCTGGGTCGGCGAGCCGGCGTTCGCCCACCTGCTGGAGCCGCTGCTGGCGGCTTTGGGCGTAGACACTCCGGAAGTGATCAAGGGCGTGTCGTTCTTCACCGCGTTTTTCATCATCTCCTACCTGCACATCGTGATCGGCGAGCTGGCTCCCAAATCCTGGGCGATCCGCAAACCGGAGCTGTTGTCGCTATGGACGGCGGTGCCGCTGTACCTGTTCTACTGGGCGATGTACCCGGCCATTTACCTGCTCAACGCCAGCGCCAACGCGATTCTGCGTATTGCTGGCCAGGGCGAGCCTGGTCCGCATCATGAACACAGCTACAGTCGCGAAGAGCTGAAACTGATCTTGCACTCCAGCCGTGGCCAGGATCCGAGCGATCAGGGTATGCGGGTACTGGCTTCCGCCGTGGAAATGGGCGAACTGGAAGTGGTCGACTGGGCCAACTCCCGGGAAGACCTCGTGACGCTGGACTTCAACGCGCCACTCAAAGAAATCCTCGCCCTGTTCCGCCGCCACAAGTTCAGCCGTTATCCGGTCTACGACGCCGACCGCGGCGAATTTGTCGGCCTGCTGCACATCAAGGACCTGCTGCTGGAATTGGCGGCACTGGACCACATCCCGGAATCCTTCAACCTGGCCGAGCTGACGCGTCCGCTTGAGCGGGTGTCCAAGCACATGCCGCTGTCGCGCCTGCTTGAGCAGTTCCGTCAGGGCGGCGCGCACTTTGCGCTGGTGGAAGAAGCCGACGGCAAGATCATCGGTTACCTGACCATGGAAGACGTGCTGGAAGTGCTGGTCGGCGACATTCAGGACGAACACCGCAAGGTAGAGCGCGGCATCCTCGCCTATCAGCCCGGCAAACTGCTGGTGCGCGGCGATACCCCTCTGTTCAAGGTCGAACGCCTGCTGGGCATCGATCTGGACCACGTGGAAGCCGAAACCCTGGCAGGCCTGATCTACGAAACCCTCAAGCGGGTGCCGGAAGTCGAAGAAGTCATGGAGTTCGAGGGCCTGCGGATCATCATCAAAAAGATGAAAGGCCCGAAGATCGTGTTGGCCAAGGTGGTCAAGATTGATTGAGGCGTTTATGTAGGAGCTACCGCAGGCTGCGAAACCCATCTCCTGATGCAGCGCTTTCGCAGCCTTCGGCAGCTCCTACAGAGATCATGTTTACTGCTCGGCCGTGTTCCCTCAATTCCCACCCACAGCAAAATTCGGCAGGCTTTGCACCGGCTGTGCAAACTCGTACGGGATGGACTCCAGCGCCAGGCCCACGTTGCGCTGGACGACGAAGTGCAGGTGCGGGCCGCTGCTGTTGCCGGTGTTGCCTGAGCGGGCCAGGGCGCTGCCTACCACGACGTGCTGACCTTCCTTGACGCTGACCGAGCCGCGCATCAAGTGCAGGTACACGCCCATGGTGCCGTCGTCGTGCAGGATGCGCACGAAATTGCCTGATGGGTTCGAACCTTTGCCGGTCTGGTCGTTTTCAATTTTGACGACCACGCCACCGCGCGCGGCGATGATCGGCGTGCCCTCCGGCATGGCGATGTCCATGGCATAACGGCCTTTGGGGCCGAAGTGGCTGTACTTGCCGTTAGGCCCCTGACTCAAACGAAACGGACCGCCGACCCACGGCAACGGATAACGATAAGCCAGGCTTGTGCGCTGCGGATCACCCACAATCGAACGCAGGCTGGTTTTGTAGCTCATGGCCTTGCCGACGACTTTGGGGCTCAGGACCGTGACGCGCTCATTGCCCCGCGCCGGGATCGTGCGACGAATGGTCTGGTCGGCGACGCCAAGGACGTTCTTCCCGCCAGAGATTTTCAGTTCGATTTCTACCGGCGCATACAGGTCGTTGCGGACATAAAGGCTGTCCACGCCTTTGTCGCGCTTGGTGCTCAAATGCACCTGACGCTCGATGTGCTCAACCATCCGATCCTTGAACACCACCACGGCAGCCCCCGGCGTCGGCCGGTCGGTAAACGAGACCACGCCGTTGGCATCGGTGAATTTGTAGATCGTCACCGCTCCGGCCGTTTGAGCAGCCAGCAACAGAGCACACAGGATCAGTAAGCGCTCAAGCATGGGATTGGTCTGGGCTGTAAAGAAGATGAGGCAAGCCTAACAGTGATTCCTGCGAATGAGGACTCAGCTGTCTCAATCGGCAATAGAGTAGCCGTCAAGGAAATCGCGCCAGATGCGCGTTCAACCGGAAGGAACCGGCTTCAACCGAGAGAGGGCAATACTGCATCATTCGGCAGTATTGCCCTCCCGGCTAAAGCCGGTCCTGCGAGTGTCGCAATCAAGCTCCCGGCGAGAAGTGCTTCTGTACCGTGCCGCGGGCGATCAGGCGGGAGATGTAGTCCAGCTTCTGCGCGTCTTGATCGGTAAAGCGGAAGGTCACTTGCAGCCACTCGCTGTCCGGCTTCTGTTCGAACGCCACGATCGCGTGGAGGTAGCCGTTGAGGCGCGCTACTTCATTGCTCTCGCCCTGTTCCAGGTCGAGCACAGCCTGCTCAAGGATCTGCGGCAGGGATTCACTGCGGCGTACCACCAGCAATGCTTCTTTCAGGGTCAGCGCCTTGATCACGCAACTCTGATTGCCGCTCGGCAGGCGCAATTGGCCCTGACCACGGCCTGCAGGTTCTTTCGCAGCGGCTTTCGGCGGGACTGGCGGAGCTTTGGCAATACCACCAAATCCGGGTGCGGCCGTCACAGCAGGGCCAGCGGCAGGACGTACCACTTCAGCCTTACCGCCAGTCAGTGCGCTCAGCGAGTCATTGAGCGGCGAGTTCATGCGCGACGGCGCGGTGGACATCACGGCGTCGAGTTTGCCGACTTTGGCCAAGGCTTTCTTGACCTTGGTCAGCAGCTGTTCGTTGGTGAATGGCTTGCCGACAAAGTCAGTCACGCCAGCCTGAATCGCCTGCACCACGTTCTCCTTGTCGCCACGGCTGGTCACCATGATGAAGGGAACGGTTTTCAGGTAGTTGTCCTGTTCACGGCACCAGGTCAGCAGTTCAAGGCCGGACATCTCCGGCATTTCCCAGTCGCACAGGATCAGGTCAAACTCTTCGCGGTTCAGGGTGACCTGAGCCTTGCGACCGTTGACGGCGTCCTCGGTGTGAATACCGGGAAAATAATTGCGCAGACCTTTCTTAACCAAATCGCGGATGAAAGTCGCGTCATCCACAATCAAAACACTGATCTTACTCATCGACGCTCCTGCGGGTGTGTCGCCATTGCTGGCGAACCGCGTTGATGCTGAACACACCCTATATTTCGGCAAGCATAGCGCTGGCTGATGGCCAAAGGCCAACGTGTTTGACGGCGCCAGGACATTTAATTCGCGGGCGGCTGGAATTTCTCACGCCCGAGAACAAAAACGCCCAGCTGCGAGCTGGGCGTTTTTTCGCAGGCAATCTTACTTATCGTCAGATTTGTCCGGAACATTAGCGCTTTCGCTAGTGATCCCCTGCACCTCTTCTTTCATGCGCTTGAGGCCCATGTGCCGCACGTCGGTTCCACGTACGAGGTAGATGACCAGCTCGGAAATGTTACGGGCGTGGTCGCCGATACGCTCCAGCGAACGCAGCACCCAGATCACGTTGAGTACGCGGGAGATCGAGCGCGGATCTTCCATCATGTAAGTCGCCAGCTCGCGCAAGGCGGTCTTGTACTCGCGGTCGATAACTTTGTCGTACTGGGCCACGGAAAGCGCGAGCTCGGCGTCGAAGCGAGCAAACGAATCCAGGGCATCGCGAACCATGTTGCGCACCTGATCGCCAATATGGCGAACTTCGACGTAACCACGCGGTGATTCGCCTTCTTCGCATAGCTGAATGGCGCGACGGGCGATCTTGGTCGATTCATCACCGATGCGCTCCAGGTCGATCACCGACTTGGAAATGCTGATGATCAAACGCAGGTCCGAAGCCGCTGGCTGACGACGCGCCAGAATGCGCAGGCATTCTTCATCGATGTTGCGCTCCATCTGGTTGATGCGGTCGTCGACTTCACGAACGCGCTGGGCCAGACCGGAGTCCGCTTCGATCAAGGCAGTCACGGCATCGTTGACCTGCTTCTCGACCAGACCGCCCATTTCGAGCAGATGGCTGCGTACTTCTTCAAGCTCAGCGTTGAACTGTTGCGAGATGTGATGCGTGAGGCTGTCTTTATGAATCATGCTTGGTGTCCTTGGAACGTCCGGTTAAGTGCGAAAACGCAGCGGTGCTTCAGGGGTTTGAGCAGGACCTAGCCGTAACGACCGGTGATGTAATCTTCAGTCTGTTTTTTAGCCGGGTTGGTGAACATCGTGTCCGTGTCACCGAACTCGACCAGTTTGCCCATGTACATAAACGCGGTGTAATCCGAAACCCGTGCCGCCTGCTGCATGTTGTGGGTAACGATCACAATGGTGTATTTGGATTTCAGTTCGTAGATCAGCTCTTCAACTTTCAACGTCGAAATCGGATCGAGCGCTGAACAGGGTTCGTCGAGCAGCAGGACTTCCGGCTCCACGGCGATGGTCCGGGCAATCACCAGACGTTGCTGCTGACCACCGGATAGACCCAGCGCTGACTCATGCAGACGGTCTTTGACCTCGTCCCATAACGCTGCGGCCTTGAGTGCCCACTCGACAGCTTCATCGAGCACGCGCTTTTTGTTGATGCCCTGGATCCGCAAGCCATACACCACGTTTTCGTAGATGGTCTTGGGGAATGGGTTGGGCTTCTGAAACACCATGCCGACACGACGGCGCAATTCGGCGACATCTTCACCTTTGGTGTAGATATCGTGACCGTACAGATTGATTGCGCCTTTTACGCTGCAACCATCGACCAGATCGTTCATGCGGTTGAACGTGCGCAACAAAGTCGACTTGCCGCAGCCGGACGGACCAATGAAAGCCGTCACACGCTGCTTCGGAATATTCAGGCTGACATCGAACAATGCCTGCTTGTCACCGTAGAACAGGTTCAAACCCGGCACTTCGATAGCCACGGTCTCGTCAGCCAGATGCAAGCCGGACTTATTGCGCCCCAGGGCCGACATGTTGATGCCTCGTGCCGGGTTTTCATGCTGCATGGAATTGCTCCGTACGCTAACCATTCTGTTGAATCGCCCTTCTCAAACAAATATGACTGTCTGACTAATCGGGCCTGTAGGAGCAGTCGCAGGTGACGACGGCCGCGAAGCGGTGTGTCAGACCAGCCGCTATCGCTGCCTCGCGCTGCTCGTGAGCTCCTACAGCCCAGTGGTTGGGCGACCTCTTCATTTCAATCAACTGTCGAACGCCTTGTACTTCTCGCGCAGGTGGTTACGAATAGCCACCGCCGACAGGTTGAGCAAGGCAATCACTAACACCAGCAACAGCGCCGTGGCGTATACCAACGGTCTAGCGGCCTCGACATTGGGACTCTGGAAGCCCACGTCGTAAATATGGAACCCCAGGTGCATGATCTTCTGATCCAGATGCAGGTAAGGGTAGTTGCCGTCTACCGGCAGCGACGGGGCCAGTTTGACCACGCCCACCAGCATCAACGGCGCCACTTCACCGGCGGCACGGGCCACGGCCAGAATCAGACCGGTCATCATCGCCGGGCTGGCCATGGGCAGAACAATCTTCCACAGCGTCTCGGCTTTGGTCGCCCCTAGCGCCAGCGAGCCTTCACGAATAGTGCGCGGGATGCGCGCCAGAC
Organism: Pseudomonas caspiana; assembly: GCF_040224095.2. Classification (NCBI taxonomy): domain Bacteria; kingdom Pseudomonadati; phylum Pseudomonadota; class Gammaproteobacteria; order Pseudomonadales; family Pseudomonadaceae; genus Pseudomonas; species Pseudomonas caspiana. The sequence continues at coordinate 6,034,556 of NZ_CP167995.1, forward strand.
CCTCTTCAGTCGCCACGATCACTACCGGCACGGCCAGCAATGCCAGCGTCAGCGACGCCCAGAGCAGGCCCGGCGTACCAAAAGTCGGCGCGGGCAAGGCTTCGGGGAAGAACAGCCGATCCAGAGATCCGCCCAGCACATACACAAAGAAGCCCAACCCGAACACGCCATAAACAATGGCCGGAACGCCCGCGAGGTTGTTCACGGCAATGCGAATCAAGCGGGTCACCGGGCCTTGCCGGGCGTATTCACGCAAGTAAACCGCCGCCAGCACCCCAAACGGCGTGACGATCACCGCCATGATCAGGGTCATCATCACCGTGCCGAAAATCGCCGGGAAAATCCCGCCCTCGGTGTTAGCTTCCCGCGGATCTTCGCTGAGGAATTCCCAGAGTTTCTTGAAGTAAAAACCCAGCTTGGTCATCGTGCCCATGGCGTTGGGCTGGTAGGCATGCACGACCTTGCCCAGGCTGATTTCGACTTCCTTGCCATTTGCATCACGGGCAGTGAGGCTGTCACGATCAAAAGCCTCGTGCAGCGAGCTCAGACGCTCTTCGATGACTTTATAGCGACTGTCGAGCTCGGCGCGCTCGCTGGCCATATCGGCCTGGGCCTGCGCATCAAGCTTGCCGTCCAGCTCCAGCTTGCGGGCCTGCAGACGCAACCGTTCGATGCCGTGGTTGATGGCGCCAACGTCTTTCTTTTCCAGCTGATAAAGCTCGCGGGCCAGGCCTTCAACGCGCTTGATGCGGTCTTGCAGCGTCGGCCAGGCCGCTTCGCCCTCAGCGACGACCTTGCCGCCCTCTTTGACGTTGACCAGATAGCCGTAGAAGTTACCCCACTCGCGACGCTCAAGGGTCATCAGCTCAGGCGACAGGTTTTGGTTGGATATCCATTCGCCAACGACCCAGGTGAAATCGCTGGGATTGACGTCACGATTGCCGACCTTGACCAGCTCACGGGTCATGAACTCCGGGCCATCTTCCGGCACAGGCAAACCCGCACCCTTGAGGCGTGCGCGAGGGACTTGTTCTTGCTCGACGACTTCGCCAATCAGAACGTGTTTCTCCTGATTGGGCACATCGTATTGCGCGTACATCAGATCGGCCGGCCAAAAGTGCCCCAGACCACGCACGGCAATTACCGACAACAAACCCAGCGTCATGATGACCGCAATGGATACCGCGCCCGCACTCATCCAGACGCCGGGGGCGCCTGTTTTAAACCAGCTCTTGAGGGAGTTCTGTTTCACGAACTTCTACCTTCCTTAGAGAGACGAGTATTTTTTGCGCAGGCGCTGACGGATCAGCTCTGCGAGGGTGTTCATCACAAAGGTGAACATCAGCAGCACCAGCGCCGCGAGGAACAACACTCGGTAATGACTGCCACCCACCTCCGACTCAGGCATCTCCACGGCCACGTTGGCCGCCAGAGTGCGCATCCCCTCAAACAGGTTCATGTCCATGATCGGCGTATTGCCGGTGGCCATGAGTACGATCATCGTTTCACCCACTGCACGGCCCATGCCGATCATCAGCGCCGAGAAAATCCCCGGGCTTGCAGTGAGGATTACCACGCGGGTCAGGGTCTGCCACGGCGTGGCACCCAGTGCCAGCGAACCCAGCGTAAGGCCGCGAGGCACGCTGAACACCGCATCTTCGGCAATCGAGTAGATATTCGGGATAACCGCAAAGCCCATCGCTATGCCGACAACCAGTGCGTTGCGCTGGTCATAAGTGATGCCCAGGTCGTGGGAGATCCACATGCGCATGTCACCGCCGAAGAACCAGTTTTCCAGATGCGGGCTCATGCTCAGCGAGAACCAGCCCACCAGCAGCACCACCGGCAGCAGGATCGCGCTCTCCCAACCATCGGGAACCCGCAAGCGAATCGAATCAGGCAAGCGGCTCCAGGCAAACCCGGCGAGCAGGATACCGATGGGCGTCAGCAGCATCAGGCTGAAGACACCCGGCAAATGACCTTCCAGATACGGTGCCAAAAACAGACCGGCGAAGAAGCCGAGAATCACCGTCGGCATGGCTTCCATCAGTTCGATCACCGGCTTGACCTTGCGGCGCAGGCTCGGGGCCATGAAGTAGGCGGTGTAAATCGCGGCGGCAACAGCCAGAGGCGCGGCCAGTAACATGGCATAGAACGCGGCTTTGAGCGTGCCGTAGGTCAGCGGTGCCAGACTCAGCTTGGGCTCGAAATCGCTGTTGGACGCGGTCGACTGCCAGACGTACTTGGGCGCGTCGTAATTCTCGTACCAGACCTTGCCCCACAATGCGCTCCAGGAGACTTCCGGGTGCGGATTTTTCAAGCTCATCGGCCGCAACGCACCGCCCTGCTCTACCAGGATCTGGTCCGCACGCGGTGACAGGGCAAAAATACCAGAGCCATCAGCGACCTTCTCGACCAACAAAGTGCGATGCGCGGTGCTATGGAAAACGCCGAGCTGACCCGATGCATCCAGCGCGATGAAGCCTTTACGCCGTTGCTCGGCAGTGATCTGGGTAATCGGCGCACTGCCCATCCTGAAGTCGCGAATGTGCATGAAGCGCTGGTCGCCATCGACGTCGCGCGCCATGAACCACTGGGCCATCCCGCCTTTGGAGTTACCGATAATCAATGAAATGCCGCCAACCAATTGGGTGCTGGCGGTGATCTCGGCATTGCCGTCTTCAAGCAGTTTGTAACGGCCATTGAGTGTGCGATCACGCAGGCTGAACACGTCGGCCTGAGCGCGGCCGTTGATCACATACAGCCATTGCTGGCGCGGATCGATGTAAATGGCTTTGACTGCCTCGGACATCTGCGGCAAGTCGATGCGGCTTTGCTCGCTGGTCACTTCGCCGGTCATCATGTTTTCTTCGCGCGCCAGCGACAGCACGTGCAGCTTGGTGCCAGTGGTGCCCGCAATCAACAGCTTCTCGCCGTTAGCGTTGATGCTGACATGCTCAACCGCCCGCGCCTCTTCATCCAGCACCAGCGGCGCTTCGCCGTAAGGCCAGGTGATCGTCGGCGTGATGGTCTTATGATTATTGGGGTAAGTGATCAGGTAGCTGTGTCTGAATGCCAACACCTGACCATTGGACAGGCCCAATGCAATCAGCGGCGTACCGGGCTGATCCTGCCCGATAGAAGCCACGCTCACGCCCGCAGGTAACGGCAGGCTGACTCGTTTGATTTCTGCGCCGTCTGTGATGCCGAAAAACACGGCTTCGCCCTTGTCGGAAATGCGCATCCCGACCTGGTTCTGTTCTTCGACAGTCAGCATCAGCGACTTGCCCGCATCGTTCAGCCAGGCAGGCTTCAGAGCGTCTTCCTTGTTCAGGCTCGCGCCTTGAAACAACGGTGCAACGACATAGGCCAGATAGAAGAAGATCAAGGTGATCGCCGCGAGCACGGCGAGGCCGCCAATGGCGACGTACCAACGGGTCAGGCGGTCCTTGACAGCGCGTATGCGGCGCCTGCGTTGCAGCTCAGGCGTATTGAAATCAATGCGCTTGGCAGGTGAATTCTGATTCATCGATGAATTGGCCAGATCATTCATGCGCACACCCTAGCCGCCCTGTATGACAAAAACATTACAGCGGGGTGACGCAAAAAAGCCCGCCACCTACGATCATGGCAGCGAACTGTTCAGTTAACGGTGGGACCTGATTAGAACAGATCCCACCGCAACCCGGATTATTTTGCAGCAGCTTCCTGCAGACCCAGATCGGTCAGCGCCTTGGTTACCACTCTTGGCGGCAGTGGGATGTAGCCGTCTTTCATGACCACTTCCTGACCCTGCTTCGACAGCACCAGCTTGATGAACTCAGCTTCCAGCGGGGCCAGCGGTTTATTCGGGGCCTTATTGACGTAGACATAGAGGAAACGCGACAGCGGATAAGTGCCGTTCAACGCGTTGGCTTCGTTGTCTTCAACGAACTCGCCGCCGTCCTTCTTGGCCAATGGCACGGTGCGAACGCTGGACGTTTTATAACCAATACCCGAGTAACCAATGCCGTTGAGCGAACTGCTGATCGAGCTTACGACCGAAGCAGAACCCGGCTGCTCGTTGACGTTGGCTTTGAAATCGCCTTTGCACAGGGCTTCTTCCTTGAAGTAGCCGTACGTACCGGACACTGAATTGCGACCAAACAACTGAATCGGTTTGTTCGCCAGATCACCGGTGACGCCCACATCACCCCAGGTTTTGGCGTCCGCTTTGGCGCCGCACAGGCGGGTGACCGAGAAGATGGCATCCACTTGCGCCATGGTCAGACCCTTGATCGGGTTGTCCTTGTGGACGAAAACCGCCAGGGCATCGACTGCAACCGGGATAGCTGTGGGTTTGTAGCCGTACTTCTGTTCAAACGCCGACAGCTCGCCGTCTTTCATCTTGCGACTCATCGGACCGAGATTCGCAGTGCCTTCAGTCAGCGCCGGTGGTGCAGTGGACGAGCCAGCCGCCTGAATCTGGATGTTCACACTCGGATATTCTTTCTTGTAAGCCTCAGCCCACAGCGTCATGAGGTTCGCCAGCGTATCGGAGCCCACACTCGACAGGTTGCCCGAGACACCCGACGTTTTCACGTACGGTTTGATCGCCGGATCAACAGCAGCAACCGCATTGGCAGCAGCGACGCCAGCGGCAACGAAGGTCAGTGCAGTGATCAAACGCTTGAAAGTCATACCTTGCTCCGAGCGAGGTGAAGAAATAGGTCCGTTGGCCCGAGTATTGGCCGCAAGCGTGACGACTCTATGACTTAATTGTGACAATTAAATGAAAGACCGCCACCCTTTTCAGGAATGGCGGTCTCGAGTAGCGCGCGGCATGAAACGGAAGTCTTCAGACTCCAACGATCAGCGCTTTTTGGCGATCAGGTAGCAGCCAATCAGCATGCCCAGCACACATAGAATCGCCACGTACCAAGCGGGTGCCATAGGGCTGGATTTGAGCATGAGCGTCACGACCATCGGCGTCAGGCCGCCAAAAATCGCGTAAGCCAGGTTGTATGAGAACGACAACCCCGAGAAACGCACTACAGCCGGGAATGCCTTGACCATCACGTACGGCACTGCGCCAATGACGCCAACGAACAGGCCGGTCACTGCATACAGCGGGAACAACCAGTCAGGATTGGCCGCCAGCGTGTGGTACATGGTCCATGAGCAGATCAACAAACCCAGGCTGCCAAACAGGAACACACGGCCAGCACCAATGCGGTCAGCCAGTGCGCCCGAACCGATGCAACCCAGACTCAGGAAAACGATCGCCAGGCTATTGGCCTTCAGGGCCACAGCAGCCGGGAAGCCGAAGGTCGCGCCCTGCAAAATAGTCGGGGTCATCAGAATAACCACGATGATCCCCGCCGACAGCAACCAGGTCAGCAGCATCGAGATTGCAACGGCACCACGGTGGTCACGCAGCACCGACTTGAGCGGCACTTCATCGGCCAGCGCTTTGCGCAATTGCAGTTCGGCGAACACTGGCGTTTCGTGCAACCAACGACGCAGATATACCGACAACAGGCCGAACACACCACCGACCAGGAACGGGATACGCCATGCGTAATCCGACACTTCAATTGGGGTGTAGATGCTGTTGATAAGGGTCGCCATCAGCGAGCCCAGCAGAATGCCGGCCGTCAGACCACAGGTCAGCGTGCCACAGGCATAGCCGATGTAACGCGCAGGAACGTGCTCGGACACGAAAACCCAGGCGCCCGGCACTTCACCGCCGATCGCTGCGCCCTGAATGACGCGCATCAGCAGAAGCAGAATCGGCGCCAACATGCCGATCTGGGCATACGTCGGCAGCAGACCCATGATCAGCGTCGGCACCGCCATCATGAAAATGCTCAGGGTAAACATTTTCTTGCGCCCCAACAGGTCGCCGAAGTGCGCCATGATGATGCCGCCCAGAGGGCGCGCCAGATAACCAGCAGCGAAAATACCGAAGGTCTGCATCATGCGCAGCCACTCCGGCATGTCTGCCGGGAAGAACAGCTTGCCGACCACCGCCGCGAAGAACACGAAAATGATGAAGTCGTAGAACTCAAGCGCGCCGCCCAACGCGGACAGCGACAAGGTCTTGTAGTCGTTGCGGGTCAGCGGGCGCGAAGGCTGCGCGGTACTCGAAGGCACAGTTGACATGAACAATACTTCTCTAAGAAGGCTTCTCTTGAATAGGGTTAGCGACAGTAAAGCAGGTTACGGCGGGGTGGCCTGCAACTGCGATTGTCCGGAGCAACTGTGCGGATAGGCACCAAAATTGCGTGACACAGGCAGTCATGCCGCCTTGTCGGGTCCGGCACGATAGCAAATTGTTTCAAAAAGCACACAGCCTGATGCGTATATCGTCGAAATCAGTACTCGATGGTCGTTTCATGACGCGTCGCCCGATATACTCGCAGACCGTCGGGTTACTGTCGGTTGTGTGTCGGAATGTAGCGCACAAGCCTCAGTCAGTCGGGGGTGCTGTGCGAAATCAGCTGCCATTCAGCCGCTTTCGCAGAGTTTCCCCTTCAGGTGTTCCGCCTGCGCTGAACGTTTTATGTTCATGCAAATGGTTTTGAATGGCGCCTGCCAACCGCGGCAACAATACTAAGAGTCATGGGTCAGAGGCACCCTAGGCATGATCGAGTTCGAACAAGAAGATCCAATCCCGCAAGGCGATCTCGCGTTGCAAATTACCGCTCTACCCCGCGAAACCAATGGCTTCGGCGATATCTTCGGCGGCTGGCTGGTTTCCCAGATGGACCTGGCCGGTACGGCAATGGCCAGCAAGATCGCTGGCGGGCGCGTTGCCACCGTCGCCATTGATCGTATGGCGTTTCTGGTTCCAGTGGCGGTGGGCGCGCAGTTGTCCTTCTATACCCAGGCGCTGGAAATCGGCCGCAGCTCCATCCAGATGATGGTTGAAGTCTGGAGTGATGACCCGCTGTCCAGCGAATGGCGCAAAGTGACTGAAGCCGTGTTTGTGTTCGTGGCCATTGATGGCAGCGGGCGGACGCGTTCGGTGCCTGCTCGCAGGTAACTGTGGGAGCGTGGCTTGATCTGGGCGGCATTCCGACGATACGGCTGGACGCGATTGACCTGATATCCGTGCCGCCCTTATCGCGAGCAAGCTCGGCTCCCACAGAAACCGCGCTGCGGCAAGGATCAAGGTAAACTCATCGACCTGGACACGGTCCATTTTGTCTTAGTCTTTGTTTGAGAGTTCTTTATATGCCAACGCCCCAGGTCGAATCCGTCACCATCGATGAGCTGAACTGCTGGAGAATCAGCCACGGTGAAGCCGAACTCGTTGTCGCCCAGCAAGGTGCGCATATCGTCAGCTACAAGCTTGCCGGGCAGCAGCCGCTGATCTGGTCCAATGATCAGGCGGTTTTCAAGAAAGGCACCCCGATTCGCGGTGGTATGCCTGTCTGCTGGCCTTGGTTCGGCAATCTTCAGCGCAACCCGGAAAGCGTGCAGGCCATGCGCGTAAGCGACGAGCCTGCCAAGGCTCACGGCGAAGTTCGTGCCATCGACTGGGAATTGATGGGCATGGCCGAAGATGACGACGCCTTGATCGTCGATTTCATCCAGCCCAAGACGGAAGGCAAGCTGCCAGGCTGGCCGCATAACGTGGGCTTGAAACTGAGCATTCGTCTGGACGAAGCACTGAACGTTAGCCTCGTCAGTTATAACTCCGGCACTGAAACCGTGAGCTTTAGCCAGGCACTGCACACCTACTTCGCCGTCAGCGATGTACGCGAGATCAGCATCAAAGGCCTCGACGGCCTGCGTTACATTGAAACCCTGGAAAACTGGGAAGAGCGCAATCAGTCCGGCGATCTGAAATTCGCAGGCGAGACCGACCGCATCTACCTCAACACCCCGGACATGCTGAGCATTGTCGACCCGACATGGCAGCGCAAAATCCACATCTGCACCAATGGCTCGAAGTCAGCCATCGTGTGGAATCCGTGGACCGAAAAAACCAAAAGCTTTAAAGACATGGCCGCTGACGGCTGGCAGGGCATGGTCTGCGTCGAAACCGCCAACGTACTGGACGATATCGTGACGCTGGAGCCGGATCAGATGCATGTTCTGGATGTGAGTATCTGGGCTGAGTCTTTGTCAGAAGCCTGACCCATCTAGAGGCGAGTACTTTGTGGGAGCCGAGCTTGCTCGCGATTCAGGCGCTGCAATTTCTTAGTTAAACCGCAGCGCTCTTATCGCGAGCAAGCTCGGCTCCCACAGTAAGCGTGAAAGCTACAAATCCGCCTCAACCACAACCCGCGCTTTCTCTGCATCCATTGCATAAGCCGCGTCAGCCAAGTCATTGCTGACCTTCTCAACCTTCAGTTTGCCGACCACCCACAGCGGCGTGTAGATGTCTTCGATCTTCAAACCTTTGGGGTAACGCACCAGCACCAATTGGTTGGGCGGTGGTGGCGGTACGTGGATACAAGCGCCCGGATACGGCACAAGGAAAAACAGCGTGCTGTGGCCCTTGGCATCCGTTTCGAGCGGCACGGGATAACCTCCAAGACGCACTTCCTTGCCGTTCATGGCAGGCACGGTCTTGGCTGAGTACATGACAGCGGGCAAACCCTTGCTCTGTTTCAGACCACCTTTGCTATCAAACGTCCCTTGGGCTTCCGGGGAGTTATGATCGATTTCAGGCATGGCTTCGAGGGCTTTCTGATCCGACTTGGGCATCAGATCCAGCCAGTCGGTTTCAGGGATCTCAGCGCGGGCGAGGCTGCAGATCAAAAGCAGGGGGATTACTAAAAGACGACGCATCGACAGACTCGGCAAGAGTGGGAAGTTGAATAACTGCCCGGCATTCTAGCCCTCTGCGTGCCGGAACGCAGAGGGCCGTCGAACATCAGCTTTTCTTTTTGATCAGGCCGAAGATCACCAACAGTACGATTGCGCCAACCAGCGCACCCAGGAAGCCAGCGCCTTCGCCCGCTTGATAGATGCCCAGCGCCTGACCGCCATAAGTGGCCGCCAGCGAACCGCCGATGCCCAACAGAATGGTCATGATCCAACCCATGCTGTCGTCGCCTGGCTTGAGGAAACGCGCCAGCAGGCCAACGATCAAGCCGATGAAGATGGTTCCGATAATACCCATGCCGTTTTCCCTCTCAAATAAGTGATATGCCGAAGCTTGGTCAGCCATCGGCATCACGCTATCAGAGAGGTGCGCAGTTGGAATGGTTCAATGCGAAAGGCTGACGCAAAATCTGTAGGAGCTCGCGGTGCTCACGAGCTCCTACAGAAACTATTTCAATTGATATCGCATTTTATAATGCGTGCTGATCAGTTTTTGATCAGCGCCTCAACCAGCTTCACCTGGCGATCCAGCGTTGCGCGATCTGCGCTGCGCACGGTGGCGTGGCCCACTTTACGGCCCGCCTTGAACGCTTTGCCGTAGTGATGCAGGTGACAGTCATCAATGGCAGTCACTTCATCCACAGCAGGCACTTCACCGATGAAGTTGAGCATCGCGCTCTCCCCCACCTTGGCGGTAGAGCCCAGCGGCAAGCCGGCAACCGCCCGCAGGTGGTTTTCAAACTGGCTGCATTCGGCGCCTTCAGTGGTCCAGTGCCCGGAGTTGTGCACGCGAGGCGCGATTTCGTTGGCTTTGAGACCGCCATCGACTTCAAAGAACTCGAAGGCCAGTACGCCAACGTAATCGAGTTGCTTGAGCACACGACCGGCGTAGTCTTCAGCCAGGGCCTGCAGCGGATGATCGGTGCTGGCGATGGAAATACGCAGGATGCCGTTGTCGTGGGTGTTGTGCACCAGCGGGTAGAAACGGGTTTCCCCGTCACGAGCGCGTACGGCGATCAACGACACTTCACCGGTAAACGGCACGAAGCCTTCCAGCAGACAGGCAACGCTACCCAGCTCCGCGAAAGTACCTTCGACGTCAGCTGCGGTACGCAGCACTTTCTGGCCCTTGCCGTCGTAACCCAACGTGCGGGTCTTGAGCACCGCAGGCAGACCGATAGCGGCGACTGCAGCGTCCAGATCTGCCTGGGACTGAATGTCGGCGAACTCAGGCGTTGGAATGCCCAGGTCTTTGAACATGCTCTTCTCGAACCAGCGATCGCGGGCGATGCGCAGCGCTTCGGCACTCGGATAAACCGGCACGAACTGCGACAGGAACGCCACGGTTTCAGCAGGCACGCTTTCGAATTCGAAGGTCACCAGATCCACTTCGTCAGCCAGCTGACGCAGATGATCCTGATCGCCGTAATCGGCACGCAGATGTTCGCCCAATGCCGCTGCGCACGCGTCTGGCGCGGGGTCCAGAAAGGCGAAGTTCATCCCCAGCGGGGTTCCTGCCAGGGCCAACATGCGGCCCAGTTGGCCGCCACCGATTACACCGATCTTCATTGCAAAACCTCAGGCGTCGCGCGGATCTGGATTGTCCAGAACGCTGTCTGTCTGCTCAGTGCGGAATTTCTTCAACACTGCGTGGAATTGTGGGTGCTTGGCGCCCAGGATGCTGGCCGAGAGCAGTGCTGCGTTGATCGCGCCAGCTTTGCCAATGGCCAGGGTCGCAACCGGAATGCCGGCTGGCATCTGCACGATGGACAGCAGCGAGTCGACGCCTGAGAGCATGGAGGACTGGACTGGAACGCCCAGTACCGGCAGGTGAGTCTTGGCTGCACACATGCCCGGCAAGTGAGCAGCACCGCCAGCACCGGCGATGATCACTTCAATGCCGCGTGCTTCAGCCTGTTCGGCATACTGGAACAGCAAATCCGGAGTGCGGTGCGCAGACACCACTTTCACTTCGTACGGAATGCCGAGCTTTTCCAGCATATCGGCGGTGTGGCTAAGGGTGGACCAATCGGACTTGGAGCCCATGATCACGCCAACCAGTGCGCTCATCGTCGTGCCTCTCATCGGGCGCCCGCAGGCGCATCAAAAAACAAACAAGCCACGCGGGAGGACCGGCGTGGCTTGCTGTACGAAAAATGACCGGTCGAGCCGGCCAAAGGCCGCGCAGTATACCCCAAAGAGTTGCGTTTGAAGCACCCCCCGCGACCATCTGTCTTGTGAGGTGCTTCTGACCTGTAAACCACGTATTTACTGACCTACGGGTCAAGCGCCATCGGGTGTCGCGGAGCTCTCGAGCTTGCGCCACAACAAACGCACGTTGGCCTTGCGCACCAAGGCGCAGCGGTACAAGCGAATCTCCAGCGGAATGTGCCATTGCGGGCCGCCACACTCAACCAGCTCACCGCGGGCCAACTCGGCACGCACACTGAGCCGGGGTACCCACGCAATGCCCAGACCTTCCAGCGCCATGCTTTTCAAGCTGTCAGCCATGGCTGTTTCGTAAATTGTGGTGAAGCGCAGGTTCCGCTGACGCAGCAACAGGTTCACCGAACGCCCCAAAAAAGCACCAGCGCTATACGCCAGAAGCGGCACGCTGCTGCCATCCTCCAGACTGAACAACGGTTCGCCACTTTCATCCGCCGCGCATACCGGCAGCATCTCAGTGTGTGCCAAGTGCAGTGAAGGGAAAATCTCCGGGTCCATTTGCAGGGCGGCGTCCGGGTCGTAGAACGCCAGCATCAAGTCACAGCCGCCTTCGCGCAAAGCATGCACCGCGTCACCGACATTGGTGGCGACCAGCCGGGTCGCGATGTTCAGACCTTCGTTGCGCAACTGAGCAATCCAGCGTGGGAAGAAGCCCAGCGCCAAAGAGTGAGCGGCGGCAACCTGCATGACTTCACCCTGCCCGCCTTCCAGGTGATGCAAGTGGCGCAACACTTCGCCCAGTTGATCGACCACGGTACGTGCGGTGACCAGAAACAGCTGGCCAGCTGCCGTCAGTTCGATGGGCGTACGCGAGCGATTGACCAGCGTCAGCCCCAACGCCGCTTCAAGGCTGCGAATGCGCCGACTGAACGCTGGTTGTGTCACAAACCGCTTTTCTGCCGCCTGGGAAAAACTGCGCGTGGAAGCCAGCGCGCTGAAGTCTTCCAGCCATTTGCTTTCCAGATTCATGTTGTCCTCTTACCTGCACCCTATCCATCTGAATTGGAATGAATTCTGTAGAAGCTGCCCAGTCGCGAAGCTGACATTGGATCTGTAGGAGCGCACGAGCACCGCGAGGCCGCGATGGCGGTGTATCAGACAGGACGCCATCGCGGCCTCGCGGTGCTCGTGCGCTCCTACAGAAGAGTATTCCAAATCAGATAGTTGTAATTCGCTCACAAAGATCCTGCTAACCGCCGGAAATGTATATACACGCCAGTAACACCTATCGCGTCACACCTGCATTATGCCGTTTCGGCATGGCCCAGTATGTAACAGCATTGGTCAAAAATATGCCAGAGGACCAGTATCACCAGCGTTCCGGCTTTGTCCGTGCCTCTCTTGAGACTATCTCTATCATGTCCTCGCCTGCATCATCGCGCATCGAAAAAGACCTGCTTGGTGTTCTCGAAGTACCCGCTGACGCCTATTACGGTATTCAAACGTTGCGAGCGGTGAACAATTTTCACCTTTCCGGCGTTCCGCTATCCCATTACCCGAAGCTGGTTGTCGGGCTGGCGATGGTCAAACAGGCGGCCGCTGACGCAAACCACCAGTTGGGCCACCTCAATGCAGCCAAGCATGCGGCTATCAGTGAAGCCTGTGCACGTCTGATTCGCGGCGATTTCCACGAGCACTTCGTGGTGGACATGATTCAAGGTGGCGCTGGCACTTCAACCAACATGAATGCCAACGAAGTCATCGCCAACATCGCTCTGGAAGCCATGGGCTTTGAGAAAGGCGACTACAAACAGCTGCATCCCAATAACGATGTCAACATGGCACAGTCGACTAACGATGCGTACCCGACGGCGATTCGTCTGGGTCTGCTGTTGGGTCACGACGCCCTGCTGGCCAGCCTCGACAGCCTGATTCAGGCATTCGCAGCCAAGGGCCAGGAATTCAACCACGTACTGAAAATGGGCCGTACCCAATTGCAGGACGCCGTGCCGATGACCCTCGGCCAGGAATTCCGCGCCTTTGCTACGACGCTGACCGAAGACCTGAACCGCCTTCGCAGCCTGGCACCAGAACTGCTGACCGAAGTAAACCTGGGCGGCACTGCCATCGGTACCGGTATCAACGCCGACCCTGGCTACCAGAAACTCGCCGTCGATCGTCTGGCGATCATCAGCGGCCAACCGCTGGTTCCGGCTGCTGACCTGATCGAAGCCACCTCCGACATGGGCGCCTTCGTGCTGTTCTCCGGCATGCTCAAGCGTACCGCCGTCAAACTGTCGAAGATCTGCAACGACTTGCGCCTGCTGTCCAGCGGCCCACGCACCGGCATCAACGAAATCAACCTGCCAGCGCGTCAGCCAGGCAGCTCGATCATGCCTGGCAAGGTCAACCCGGTTATCCCGGAAGCGGTCAACATGGTTGCCTTCGAAATCATCGGCAACGACCTGGCACTGACCATGGCAGCCGAAGGCGGTCAGCTGCAGCTCAACGTGATGGAGCCGCTGATCGCTTACAAGATCTTCGATTCGATCCGCCTGCTGCAACGCGCCATGGACATGCTGCGCGAGCATTGCATCGTCGGCATCACCGCCAATGAGACCCGCTGCCGCGAACTGGTCGAACACTCCATCGGCCTGGTCACCGCGCTGAACCCGTACATCGGCTATGAAAACGCTACCCGTATCGCCCGTATCGCGCTGGAAACCGGCCGTGGCGTACTGGAACTGGTCCGCGAAGAGGGCTTGCTCGACGACGCCATGCTCGACGACATCCTGCGGCCGGAAAACATGATTGCTCCACGTCTGGTCCCGTTGAAGGCCTGATGAATTGCACGACTGCAACACGCTCACCAGGTTGAGGGACTAGACACTCCTCTCCCTTTTGGGGGTCCCGAGATGATTCTCTCCGGACCCTTTTTTTTACCTGCAAAACGCCCACTGCCAAAAACAACAAGGACGTATCGCTGCACTGGAAAGGAAAAGTATTGCAGACGCAAGACGAGCGCACCGGTATAGTGCGCGCCCCCTAAAAACAACAGCGAGGATTCTCCAATGCTTGAAGTCATTAACGACTTCCTTTCGGGCAAAGTGCTGATCGTACTGATCGTAGGGCTCGGCGGTTATTTCACGATTCGTTCGCGTTTCGTCCAGTTTCGCCACTTTTTCCACATGTTCGCTGTTTTCAGGGATAGTTTACGCAACAGCACCGGCCAGCTCAGTTCCTTCCAGGCATTGATGCTCAGCCTTGCAGGCCGGGTCGGCGCAGGCAACATTGCCGGTGTCGGTATCGCCGTAACATTGGGCGGCCCGGGCGCCGTGTTCTGGATGTGGGTCACCGCACTGGTGGGCATGGCCAGCAGCTTCATCGAGTGTTCACTCGCTCAGCTGTACAAACGCAAAGACTCCGAAGGCCAGTTCCGTGGTGGTCCGGCGTATTACATCCAGCATGGTCTGGGTAAGCGCTGGCTCGGTATGGTCATGGCACTGTTGCTGCTGGTGACCTTCGGTTTTGCCTTCAACGGCCTGCAATCCCACGCAGTCACCGACTCCCTCAAAGGCGCGTTCGGCATCGACACCATGACCACCGGCATCTGCCTGGTTGTGCTGCTCGGCCTTGCATTCGTCGGTGGCATCAAGCGTATCGCGGCGATTTCAGACCTTCTGGTACCGGTCAAAACCCTGATCTATATCGCTGTGACCATCTACGTCATCGTCCTGCAGATCGACCACGTTCCAGCCATGCTGGCGACTATCGTCAGAAGCGCATTTGGTCTGGACCCGGTTTTTGGCGGCCTGATCGGCAGCGCAATCGTCATGGGCGTGAAGCGCGGCGTGTTCGCTAACGAAGCCGGTCTGGGCAGTGCGCCGAACGTGGCTGCCGTTGCACAGGTCGAGCACCCGATTTCACAAGGTGTGGTTCAGGCATTCAGCGTGTTCCTCGATACTTTTGTGATCTGCACCTGCACCGCGCTGCTGATTCTGCTCTCGGGCATTTACGACGTGGGCTACAGCGGCAACGGTATTGTTCTGGCACAGAACTCGCTGGCAGCCGTGGTCGGTGACTGGGGCCGTATCTTCATCAGCGTTGCCTTGGCACTGTTCGTCTTCACCTCGATTCTCTACAACTACTACCTGGGCGAAAACAGCCTGCGTTTCCTGGTGGGCGAGAGCAAGAAAGCCATCGTCGGCTATCGGGTTTTCGTATTGGTGCTGATCCTCTGGGGTGCCGTCGTTGATCTCAACACCGTGTTCGCCTTCGCCGACATCACCATGACGTTGCTGGCCTTCGTCAACTTGATCGCGCTGGCAATGTTGTTCAAAGTCGCCATGCGCATCCTGCGTGACTACGATGCGCAACGTAAGGCGGGCATCAAGACTCCAGTATTCGATTCAAGCCAGTTCCCGGATCTGGACCTGGACCGCACCGCATGGCCTGCCAACCCTGACCAGACACCGGTCAACCCGGTTGATGCCACGGCAAAGCCCGCTACCCAAGCCTGATAGTTAACGTCATACCGGAGAAGAACCGTGACTTATGAACAGCCACAACCCGCTCAGCGAGTCATGGTTCTTTATACCGGCGGCACCATCGGCATGCAGGCCAGCGCCAACGGCCTGGCCCCGGCCTCGGGTTTTGAGGCACGCATGGCCGGGCAACTGGCCGAGCGGCCTGATCTTGCGGTCCCACAGTGGCGCTTTCGTGAGATGGCCCCGTTGATCGACAGCGCCAACATGACGCCTGCCTACTGGCTACGTCTGCGCGAAGCAGTCATCGATGCCGTCGATGTCGAGGGTTGCGACGCGGTGTTGATCCTTCACGGGACTGACACCCTGGCGTACAGCGCCGCAGCCATGAGCTTCCAGTTGCTGGGGCTTGATGCTCCGGTGCTGTTCACCGGCTCAATGCTACCCGCTGGCGTCCCGGACAGTGATGCCTGGGAAAACGTCAACGGTTCACTGGTCGAGCTGGGCAAAGGTCTGAAGCCGGGCGTGCATTTGTACTTCCACAGTGAACTGCTGGCCCCGACCCGTTGTGCAAAAATCCGCAGCTTCGGCCGCCATCCGTTCGCAGCGCTGAACCGCGCCCACAGCGGCGAAACTTCTGTTGCGCACCCCGCGCCACTGGATTATCGCCTGCCTAAAGTCGCGGCCAGCGTTGCCATCCTGCCGTTGTTTCCCGGTATCGGTGCAGCACAGCTGAACGCCGTCATCGACAGCGGCATTCAGGGTCTGGTGCTCGAATGCTTTGGCAGTGGCACCGGTCCCAGCGATGATCCGGCGTTCCTGACCAGTCTGGAACGCGCCCACCAACAAGGCATCTGCGTCGTTGCAATCACGCAGTGCCATGAAGGCGGCGTCGAACTGGACGTCTACGAGGCTGGCAGCCGTCTGCGCAATGCAGGCGTGTTGTCCGGCGGCGGCATGACCCGTGAAGCAACGCTGGGCAAGCTGCACCTGTTGCTGGGTGCAGGCCTGCCACTTGATGAAGTGCGTCGGCTGGTTGAAGTGGATCTGTGCGGGGAGCTGCGTTAAGCCACTAAATCGCGGCCTCGCGGTGCTCGTGAGCCCCTACAGGTTTTGGGTCAAAAATTACTAAGCCGTGCACTCAACCTTCGCATCGCGAAGCATCGAATCCAGGTTGCGCTCGATGTTTTCGCACAGCTTGGTCATCTGGATTTCGTGTTCGCTGGCTTTGAACGGGCTTTGCAGGTCGGTGCCGATCTTTTCGATGGCCAGCAGCATGAAGCCGACAACGGTCGATGCCAGTGGCGTATACCAGCCCAATGTGTCCACCAGGCCAATTGGCAGGATCACGCAGAACAGGCTGATGAACAAACGCGGGAACGCCACGTAGGGATAAGGCAGCGGCGTGTTGGCGATACGCTCCATCCCGCCCTGGCAGTTGGAGAGTTCCACCATTGTCGACTCGAGACGCGCCAGACGGATGCTGTCCAGACGGCCTGCTTTGTACTCTTTGGCCAACAGTGCAGCGGACGCATTAAGTATGTCGTTGGGGAAGTTGTTGGTTTCGTGCCTGCGTGCGTATTCCTCGCGGGTTATCAATGACTGTACTTCGTCGCTACAGGACTCACCCTTCAAATGCGCAGACAGGCATTTCACGAAGGCCACATGGCGACGCAGCAACACTGCTTTCACGGGATTCAACTCGCCGTCATCCTCAACCAGCGTCAGCACCTGACGGGCGAAGCTGCGGGAGTTATTCACCATCGCGCCCCACAAGGTGCGTGCTTCCCACCAACGGTTATAGGCGCTGGAATTACGGAAGCTGGTGAGCACTACCAGCGCAGATGCCAGCAAGGTCAACGGCAACGAGGGCAGGCTGATCTTGCGGTCCAGGAACAGCATGAAGTCGGCTGTGACCACTATGTCCCAGATCAGCAGCCAGAACAGTGACCAGCCTACATAACCTATGGTTTTCATTAAGAAACGGTATTTATCGACGATGGCTTGCTTCAAAACGATTACCTCATGGGCTACTGCGTAATACACGCCGCTCCCTGCTTCGAATGCAGTTGAGGTATATGGTTCGCCGCTGACCGCATAAAAGCTGAACCGTTTAATGTTCAGTTAAGGTTGACCCGTGATGGCCATCGGACAGCCCCAAAATACAATGAACAAACCGCCCTCGGCTGCGCTCCACACTTATCTGGATGTTCAGCAGCACGTCACTGAGGGTTAATTCAATGGGCTCGTCTTTTTCCAGCGAACAACGCACCGCACGCGACCAACTCTGTATCAACACCATTCGCACCCTGGCCATGGACGCCGTGCAGAAGGCCAACTCTGGCCACCCCGGTACGCCCATGGCGTTGGCGCCGGTGGGCTATACCGTCTGGAATCAGTTCCTGCGCTACCACCCTGAACACCCGGACTGGCCGAATCGCGACCGCTTCGTACTGTCAGTCGGTCATGCCTCCATGTTGTTGTACTCGCTGCTGCACCTGGCGGGGGTGGTTGAAATCGATGAGCACGGCGAGCCTTCGGGCAAACCGGCGGTAAGCCTTGAGGACATCAAGCAGTTTCGTCAGATGGACTCCAAGACCCCCGGCCACCCGGAATACCGCATGACCACGGGCGTTGAAACCACCACCGGCCCGCTCGGTCAAGGCTGTGCCAACAGCGTTGGTATGGCGATGGCCGAGCGCTGGCTGGGTGAACGCTTCAATGCACCTGACCGCACGCTATTCGATTACAACGTGTATGTGCTGTGTGGCGACGGCGACATGATGGAGGGTGTAACCGCAGAAGCGGCGTCCATGGCCGGGCATTTGAAGCTCGCCAATCTGTGCTGGATCTACGACAACAACACCATCAGCATCGAAGGCCACACTGAATTGGCCTTCAGCGAAGACGTCCAGACCCGCTTTGAAGGCTACGGCTGGAATACCCTGCATGTGGCCGATGCCAACGATACCGAAGCGTTGGCCCGCGCCATCGAAGTGTTTAAACGCACCGATGATGCGCCAACCCTGATCGTGGTCGACAGCGTGATCGGCTTTGGTTCGCCCAACAAACACAACACCGCAGCGGCCCACGGCGAGCCGTTGGGTGAAGATGAAATCAAGCTGACCAAGAAATCCTATGGCTGGGACGAAAACGCCAGCTTCCTGGTGCCCGACGAAGCTCGCACCTGGCTGCGAGACGCCCTGATTGAACGCAATGCCCATGATTATGAAACTTGGCAAGGCGCTCTCCATAAGCTGGAAGAAGAACAAGCGGATCTGGCCGATGAGCTACAACGCATGCGCGCCGGAGAAATGCCCGAGCACTGGCAGGAAAACTTGCAAGCCTTCGAGACCGACGCCAAGGGCATTGCATCGCGTGCGTCGGGAGGCAAGGTCCTCAATGCTTTCGCGGCGAAAATCCCTTGGTTGTTGGGCGGATCGGCTGACTTGTCACCGTCGACCAAGACCAACCTGACGTTCGACGGAGCCGGGAGTTTTTCCGCCGACAATTACAGCGGTCGCAACTTGCACTTCGGCATTCGCGAACACGCCATGGGCTCGATCGCCAATGGTATGGCGCTGTCTTACGTACGGCCTTACACCTCAACGTTTCTGGTGTTCAGCGATTACATGAAGCCGCCGATTCGTCTGGCTTCGATCATGGAGTTGCCGGTGATCTTTGTCTTCACCCACGACTCCATCGGCGTTGGCGAAGACGGCCCGACTCACCAGCCTATCGAGCAGTTGACACAGCTTCGCGCTACCCCCGGTTTACTGACGCTGCGCCCCGGCGACGCTAACGAAACCGCACAGGCCTGGAAAGTCGCCTTGGCGCAAACCAGTCGCCCCTCGTGCATCGTGCTTTCGCGACAACCGCTGCCCACGCTGGACCGCACGCAATACAGCTCAGCCGAAGGTCTGGCAAAAGGCGCTTATGTATTAGCCGATGCCAAAGACGGCGAACCTGAGGTGATTCTGATTGCCACCGGCAGCGAGGTTGGGATGACCGTGCAGGCCTTCGAGCAACTGAAAGCCCAAGGCGTTGCTGCACGTGTGGTATCGATGCCGAGTTGGGAGTTGTTTGAGGATCAGGATCAGGCCTATCGCCACAGCGTATTCCCGCCTTCTGTCACTGCTCGGGTTGCAGTGGAACAGGCAGGCCCATTGGGTTGGGATCGATATGTGGGTAACACAGGCGCCAAGGTCACGATGAACACCTTCGGCGCTTCGGCTCCTATCGACAAACTGCAAGCCAAGTTCGGGTTTACGGTGGAAAACATCGTCAAACTGGCGAAGGAGCAGATTGGACGATGACAAACCTTGTAGGAGCCAACGTGTTGGCGAGGCGATTTAGACAAGCAAATTGATCTGCTGTCTGTACTGGCGCTTCGCGAACAAGTTCGCTCCTACAGTTATTGCTTAGCGAACAACTCAGCAACCGCTCAACGCAACCTGCGGCTTCTCACCCGGGAAGAAGAACGGGCGGAATTTCACGCCTGCCACGTTGCCGACGTAAGCCGCCACCAACCACAACCACCCGTGCAGGCTGCCGGAGGCGATACCGCTGAAGTACGCACCGATGTTGCAGCCGTAAGCCAAGCGCGAACCGTAGCCCAACAACAGACCACCGATCACTGCCGCGACTATCGAACGCGCCGGGATTTTAAGGTTTGGGGCGAATTTTCCTGCCAACCCTGCCGCCAGCAACGCACCGATCATGATGCCGATGTCCATCACGCTGGTGATGTCTTCCCATACCGGAGCGGCCAGCGCTTTGGCATTGGCTGGCATCTGCCAGAACGCCCAACTGCCGACATCAACGCCCAGAGAACCTGCGACCTTTGCGCCCCACAGGGCGAATGCCGAAGTGATGCCCCATGGACGACCGGCCAGGGCCAAGGTTGCGTAGTTGAGCAATGCCAAACCTATCGCCCCCCACACCAGTGGCCATGGACCGTGCAGGAAGCGACGCAAGCCAACATGCTCGCTGGTCACTGCCAATTCCAGTTGGCCGTGACGGCGTTTTTCCAGACGCACAGTGACGAACGCAATGACCGCGAACACCGCCAGGCTCAGCACCAATGCCGGGACCACACCAAAACTTTTAACAATGGAGGTCGCCGGGAAAGACGGCAGTGCGAACCACCAGTCAACGTGGTGAGTCGCAATCAGCGAGCCGAGGATGAAGAACAGCAGCGTCACCAGCATCCGCGCATTGCCGCCGCCCGCTGTGAACAGCGTACCGGACGCACAACCACCACCCAGTTGCATGCCGATGCCGAAGATAAAGGCACCAAACACCACGGATACACCCGCAGGCGCAACCAGACCATTCACCGGCTGACCGAACAGAGTTCCTGCGCCCAAGGCGGGGAAGAACAGCACGACGGCGATGGCCAGCATGACCATCTGCGCCCGCAAGCCCGCACCACGACGCTCACGGATGAACACACGCCACGCGGAAGTAAAACCGAAAGCTGCGTGGTAGAGGGTCAGGCCCAATGCCGCACCGACGATCAGCAGAAGGACCTGACGTACGCCAACGCTGCTCAGCAGAAACATAGCGATGAACAACAGCAGGAAAACAGCAATCAGCGGCGCACCGGGCTTGCGAGCCGGCGCCGCAGCAAGAGAAGTACTCATGGGAAGTCTCGGTTTTAAAGGGGTAATGGCAGCGAGTATATCGCGCACAAGCTTTCATGATCCTGCCGAGGCGCTGTTGCGCGGCAAAGGTTGACCCCTATAAAAACAACTCACTGAATTGAAATGCATTTTCTGTAGGAGCGACCGGGGTGGCGCTCCTACAGGCCCAGTGTTCGCTTCGTGATAGCGATGTGTCAGGGGCACAGGGCGACCTATCAAAAATCAGGTTTCACTCGCCAAACCTGCTTCAACCTTTCCAAAGCATCCACAATGTCCGCCTCAGGCACCGCGGCAAATCCCAGCACCAGTCCTGCTCTGTTATCCACAGGCTCGCCGGATTCCGGTAGCCAGTACCCGCTCAGCGGGCTGATTTCGACGCCGACACTTTTAGCTTTTTCGATCAGTTCTGTTTCCCGCTCTAGGCTGGCCACTCTCACTGCCACATGCAGTCCGGCAACGACTTTGGGCATCGCTGCGCAGCCCGGTATGCCCTCGGGCCAGTGACGGAGCAAAGTATTACGACGACTCAATGCCGCACGGCGCATTCGGCGGATGTGGCGCTGGAAGTGTCCCGCAGCAATGAATTCGGCCATCACCGCCTGGGTACTCACTTCGGAGTGGCGCATGTCCACAGCACGTCGACGGCTAAACGGTTCAACCAACCCCGCAGGCAGCACCAGATAGCCGAGGCGCAACCCCGGATAAGCAATCTTGCCAAATGTGCCGACATACAAAACGCGTCCGCTGCGATCCAGCGCCGCCAACGGTGCCAATGGCGCTCCGCTGTAGCGGTACTCGCCATCGTAGTCATCCTCGACAATCCAGCCTCGGGTCTTCTGCGCCCAATCAAGCAATTCGAGGCGTCGAGCCAGGCTCATCACCACGCCCATGGGGTACTGATGGGACGGCGTGACATAAGCCAGCTTGCAGGCGTGCCGCTGCAGCTGCTCACAGCACATACCGTCTTCATCAACATCGATGCCATGCAACTTTGCCCCGGCGATGGCAAACGCATGACCAGCGGCGCGATAGCCGGGATTCTCTATCGCAACACCGTCACCCTCCTCCAATAGCAGCTGTGCACAAAGACTAATCGCTTGCTGTGCGCCACTAGTGATTACTATTTGCTCACCGCGACACTGGAGACCGCGCGAGGTACGCAGATAAGCAGCGATCAACTCGCGCAGACGTGTGTCGCCTGCCGCCGGACCATAACCCAGCATCGCCAGATCAGGCTTTCGCCAAAAGGCCGCGTAAAGCCTGCCCCAAACGGCAAACGGAAACAGATCAAACGCCGGAACACCGACTCTGAAGGCCCTCGGCGCACTCGGCAGATACGCGCCGAGATGATGACTCTCAAGCTTCTTAATGGCTGAACTGTGGATAACTTCGTCAGGAAGATTTAGCAGTGATTCCTCTGATTTTGTGGATAAGGCTGTGGGTAAGCCTGTAGATAACCCTGTGGACACTTTTGTGGATAATTTTCTGTCGGGGAGTACCTGACTTGATAATTGAGCCACATAGGTTCCGTCGCCCACACGCCCATCGGTGAAACCCTCGGCATAGAGCTGGTCGTAGGCACGCATCACACTATTGCGGGAAATACCCAGGGATTCAGCCAGATCGCGACTTGCCGGCAAACGCGTCCCACCGCTCAAGCGCCCGTCGAGGATACGTGCACGCAGCGTTTGATAGAGCTGGCGGCTCAACCCCTGACGGCGATCAAGCTCAATACCCGCAAGGCTGAACGGGAAAGACGGCAGCAATCCGGACATGCATTGGCCCTATCAAATTGACAATTAATGGCTCTTACAACCAACCAATAGCCTGCCTAGGATTGAGACTTCGGCCAAGAGATATTTCCATGTACATACCGAGCGCTTTCAAAGACGACGACCTTGACAGCCTGCATGGCCTGATCGAGCAGACCCGGCTGGCGATTCTGGTTACCCATGACGAGCACGGCATGCAGGCCAGTCATTTGCCGCTGTTGTTGCGGACCGATCAAGGCGTAAATGGCACGCTATATGGACATTTGGCCAAGGCCAACCCGCAGTGGCGCGCTTTGGAAAACGGCGCGCAGGCACTGGTGATTTTTCCCGGCGCAGAAGCTTACATCAGCCCGTCGTTTTATCCGGCCAAGGCTGAACACGGCAAAGTAGTACCCACCTGGAATTACGTGGCCGTTCACGCCTACGGCGTCGCGCAGGTTTTCAATGATCCGCAGAGACTGCTGGATGTCGTCAGCGGCCTGACCGACAAACATGAAAGCGGGCGCATCAACCCTTGGGCGGTGGCCGACGCACCTGCCGATTACATCGACAAGATGCTGGGTGCCATTGTCGGCTTTGCATTGCCCATTGAGCGCTTGGAAGGTAAACGCAAACTCAGCCAGAACCGTGCGGCAGCGGACATTGCAGGCCTGCGTGACGGGCTGGCCGCAAGCGCAGATATCAAAGATCAGGAACTGGCTCAGTTGATGAGCTGAAAGTGTTTTTTGACGCAAATCCGGATCTGCACGCTGTCTCGCGGCAAACATAGGGCCTGTAGGAGCTGCCGAAGGCTGCGATCGCGGTGTGTCAGATAATGCTTCGCAGCCTTCGGCAGCTCCTACAGAAAAAAGCATTTATTCAGTTGGTTATTACGATAGGAGACCGCTGTGACCGATATTCAGATTCGCCCGGTAACCGAACAGGACCACGCCGCGTGGCTACCGCTGTGGCAGGCCTACTTGCGCTTTTACAAAACCGAGCTGTCCGACGCCGTGACTGCCAGCACCTGGGCGCGCTTTCTCGACCCGTCTGAACCAACCAACGCGGCATTGGCCTGGCAGGACGGCACAGCGGTGGGCATGGTCCATTTCATCTACCATCGCTCCAACTGGAGCATCGCTAACGCCTGTTACCTTCAGGATTTGCTGGTCGCTCCCCAGCAACGCGGTACTGGCGTTGGCCGACGGTTGATCGAGTACGTGTATGCAACCGCCAAGGCCAATGATTGCGATAAGGTTCACTGGCTGACTCACGAAACCAACGCCACCGCCATTCAGCTGTATGAACGTATCGCTGAACGCCCGGGCTTAATCCAATTTCGCAAAGCGCTCTAGGAAGCTCATCTATGTCGACCCCTGTACCTGATTGGCAAGCCGTCGCACTGCCAGATGCCCGAACACTGGAAGGACGCTTCATTCGCCTGGAAAAACTCAGCGTTGCGCGCCACGCCGACGGCTTATGGGATGCGCTGCAAGGTCCCGGCTCCGATCCGAAGCTTTGGGATTACTTGCCCTACGGACCATTTCTGGAGCGCAGCGAGTTTGATACCTGGTTGAGCCGCCACGAAGCAGATACCGACCCGTGGTTCTACACGGTGGTGGACCAGGCGACGGGCGCTGTTGATGGTTACCTGAGCCTGATGTCCATCGTGGCGGCTCATGGCCGAATAGAAATCGGCCACGTGACCTTCGGCGCATCGATGCAACGCACGCCGAAAGGTACCGAGGCGATTTATTTATTGGCAAAGGAATCCTTCACGCTGGGTTACCGCCGCCTGGAATGGAAATGCAACGCCAACAACGCCCGCTCAAAACGCGCGGCGGAGCGGTTCGGTTTCAGCTACGAAGGCACATTCCGCCAGCACATGGTGGTCAAAGGCGTGAACCGTGACACGGCCTGGTATTCGATTATCGACAAGGAGTGGCCTCAACTGCAGCAGGCTTTCGAGAGCTGGCTGGCTGTGGATAACTTCAAGGATGGGCAGCAGTTAAAGGGGCTGGAGGCGTTTCGCGGAATCTGACCGATATGGTTCATGTACCGCGCAGGAGAGCAAATGCCTTCGGATATGAAGGACGTATGGGCTGAGAGAACAGCGGCTCCTGCGCGGTACAGCCATCAACAACCCGTTACACACAAAACCGTTAGCGGCCGAACAAAAAACCTTCGTCGGGCTAAGGTTTAGTTCATGCCAATCAGGCATACGCTCATTAACCCGCAATAAAACAACAAGGATGTTGTGACATGAATGTATTAGCTGCAGCAAAGCAAGAAAACCCGTGGCGGGTCCCTGCCCCGGTTTTGCACAACGGTAAATACGGCAGCGTTATCCTCGACCGTGGGGAGTGGAAGAAATCCCTCCCGGTCGCAAGTACCCTCCGACATACTTTTTCGGACAGCGCTGTGGGCGCTCAGTCGCTGATCATTGTCGGTACGTCATTGCAGATCTTCGAGTACCTTCTTTCTCATCAAAAGCATGGGGTCGACAGCAATATCAAAGACCTGCCGGATATCTACATGGGTATCGCAAGGTTCAAGCCCAAAGATCGATTCACTGCGGTGTTTCCTATTGGCGACGCACTGGTCAATGTAGTGAATTATTTTGCCAGCACCATTCCGGTACCGGACTGGGTAACGCTCGTTGCAAGCCCGACCAGTCTGGATGCCATGAAAAAGTCGTTCGATGGCTTGAGTCAGGCACAGATGGCCCAAGGAGAAATCCTTTACGTCAAGTTCGGCTACTTGCCGGAAGAAGGTATGCAGAAGATCGCGACCAAAAGCATCAGCTTCAGGCAGGTGGCTGAGGTAATCCAACAACGCTATAAAAAATCATAACGAGATTGGACCTGCCCCTCTCAACCTGTGAGGTCATCTATCCATAGAGGCCAAGAGCTGGGCTGGGGCTTCCTCATACGTGGTGAGACGTCATCAATTGATCTGCTTATGACGCCTCACCACGCCCATCTGCAAACCAAACGGCCGGAATACCGCATTCAACGACTTGAGCGTCGGATTACCCTCACCTTGCTCGATCTGAATCAGCGTGCGCACCGAGATTTTGCACATCTTGGCGTACTGGCTTTGATGCAGCCTCGCGCCCTCAACTCGCAGCCGCTTGACCGCTTCGCCCATCTCGAGGCTACCGTCAGCAATGCCCTGCTGAACGCTTTCGATCAGCAGCGCGCGGGCATCGATGGATAAGGTCATTGCAGCCCCCAGGTGGTCAGCCGCTGATCCAGCTTGCCCAAGGCAATGGCTGGATGGTTGAACGTCGCGTCAGGCAGACCGCTGTCGCGCAATATATCCGGCAGCGCTCTCAGCTGTTGGGCGTCTTGACGCAAGCGCTCGAAAGCCTGCTGCGGATCAAGAATATCTGCCAGTGCATCACATGCCGCGCGCCAGTTGACGACACCTGCTCGCTCGATGGACTTCGACCATTTGGTTGTACGAGTGATGCCCTCGGAATCCATGACCATGGGTGCAAGATCATAAATAGGTGCCAGTCGATAACCGTCTTGGCTGCGAATAATTGCCGTATTGCGACCGTGATTATCCGAGTTACCAAGGATTTGATTAATCAAATCACGGCGAAGGTATTCGGCCACCAGATCAGGTATTTCTGCCTTCTGCCCGGCCTGCGACCATAACCCACTCAGAAGCGTGATCACCTCCTGATGATCCATGCGACTGCCTGGAATCGTTACTCCGGCCAGCGAATAGACAGACTCTACCGCCAGTCGCTCCACACCTTGCTCTGTGATACGACGGTCAAAGCGTTTCATCCACAGGCTTGGCTTGTTCGCCTCCTCCAGTGCCATATCCTCTGTCGCGACAGTGTCGATGCCCAGCGTTTGCAGCGCCCTGTAGTACAAGTACTCACTGCGCAAGATATCCTGATCATTGTTCAGAGCCTGATTGCGGGCGAGCTTGATGAACCAGTGCTCTTTGGCTTGTTCATCAGCCAGTACCGCATCCGGGTAAAGCAAGCCGTCCAGGCCTTGCGTCATCAACAGCTTCGGCGCTTCGCCCCCCGCACCGGTAGCCCCACCAATGGCAGCGCCCTGTTCATAGGCATATTCAAGAAAGTGCTGGTCACGGGTGATGACATCCGCACGCGTAAAGCCCATGGCCTCGCCCTCTTCCAGGACGGCGACTGACTCCTTGACCCGCAAGTTGCCAATGGGAGCGGGCGTGCTGCGCCCAAGCAGGTACAAGTCGTCGCTCAAACCTTCCGGCTTTTGTCGACCTAGCTGGATGATCAGGAAGCGCCTGGCCGCGCCAGAAGGAGCAATGTCATGCAGAAAAGCCGGGGCCTCACGCAATGAGAATGTTTCAAAATCCACCGGCAGGCGGGCGCTCACGCCTTGGGAGAAAGAGTTCGGGTATGCGTCCAGAACGTAAGCCGCCTTGTAGGCGAAGCGGCATGGACCGAGAAACCCTTTTTCAGGATCGTCAAACGAAAGGGTCATGGCATCCTTCCAGACGCCACTGCCATAAATCTGAAGAGTGAGGTTATACATGGGACGCCTGCAATTTATTGCACCTGCCAGCCAGTAAAAGTGCGTATATCTGCACTATAGTGCATTTCCTGACTCATGCGCTGGGCAATAGATGCAATTTAATGCAGTTAATAATTTTTGAAGTAAAAAAGGGAGCCATATAGGCCCCCCGAGGAAATCTAACCGTTATCTCTGTAGTAGCTCAAGCACCGCGAGGCAGCAATGGCGGTCTTTCTGATACACCGCTTTCGCGGCTCGCGGTGCTCGTGCGTTCCTACAAGCTCCCTGTTTCACGCACCACAGCATGGTGTTATGTGCGCCGAGGTAGAGTCGGGAGTTCAGAGATCAATGCATTCAACCTTCAATCTCAACCAGTATCTCGCCCGGGTTGACCCGATCGCCCTTGGCCACGTGAATAGCGACTACCTTGCCAGCGATTGCAGCCTGGACTTCGGTTTCCATTTTCATCGCTTCGGTGATCAGTACAGCCTGACCGGCTTTGACCATGTCGCCTTCCTTGACCAGCACATCGACGATGTTACCGGGCATGGCCGTGCTGACATGGCCTGGTGCGCTTGCCTGGGTTCGCTTGCTGGCGCCGCCGCTGACAAATTCGTTGAGCGGTTCGAACACCACTTCTTCCGGCATGCCATCGATGGAAAGGTAGAAGTGGCGCTTGCCTTCGGCCTTGACGCCCACCCCGGTGATGTCCACACGGTAGCTCTCGCCATGCACGTCGATAACGAACTCGGTGGGTACGCCCTCGCCTCCCGGCTTGCTCACACCACCCGCTTCAGGGATAGGCAGCAGCTCTTCAGCCTTGAGGGTGCCCGCAGCGCGCTCTTCGAGGAACTTGCGGCCGATGTCCGGGAACATGGCATAAGTCAGCACGTCCTCTTCAGATTGAGCCAAAGCGCCAATTTCGCCGCGCAGTTTGGTCATTTCCGGCTTTAGCAGGTCCGCAGGCCGAACATCGATCAGTTCTTCATTGCCGATGGCCTGACGGCGCAGCTTTTCGTCCACCTGGCCCGGCGCCTTGCCATAACCGCCTTGCAGGTAAAGCTTCACTTCATTGGTGATGGTCTTGTAACGCTCACCGGCCAACACGTTGAAGAACGCTTGAGTACCCACGATCTGCGAGGTCGGCGTGACCAGCGGCGGATATCCAAGGTCCTTGCGTACTCGCGGAATCTCGGCCAGCACTTCGCCCATACGGTTCAGCGCGCCCTGCTCTTTGAGCTGATTGGCGAGGTTGGAAATCATCCCGCCAGGCACCTGGTTGACCTGCACACGGGTGTCGACAGCCGTGAATTCGCTTTCGAACTGGTGATATTTCTTACGAACTGCGTAGAAATACAGACCAATTTCCTGCAGCAGCTCCAGGTTCAAGCCGGTATCGAATTCGCTGCCTTTAAGGGCGGCAACCATGGACTCAGTGCCCGGATGGCTGGTGCCCCAGGCGAAGCTGGAGATGGCGGTGTCGATATGGTCCGCACCGTTCTCGATAGCCTTGAGTTGGCACATAGCGGCCAGACCAGCCGTGTCATGGGAGTGGATGAACACTGGCAGCGACTGCTCGGCTTTGAGCGCCTTGACCAGTTCACCCGTCGCATAAGGTGTCAGCAAACCGGCCATGTCCTTGATCGCCACCGAGTCGCAACCCATGGATTCCATCTGTTTGGCCTGGGCAACGAAGGCCTCGATGGTGTGTACCGGGCTGGTGGTATAGGCGATGGTGCCCTGAGCATGTTTGCCAGCGGCTTTCACCGCCTCGATGGCGATGCGCAGGTTACGCACATCGTTCATGGCGTCGAAGATACGGAACACATCAATGCCATTGACCGCCGCTTTCGCAACGAAGGCTTTGACCACGTCGTCGCTGTAGTGGCGATACCCCAACAGGTTCTGGCCGCGCAGCAGCATTTGCAGACGTGTGTTCGGCAATGCCGCGCGCAGTTGGCGAAGGCGCTCCCACGGGTCTTCTTTCAGAAAGCGAACGCAGGCATCAAACGTCGCGCCGCCCCAGCACTCCAGCGACCAATAGCCAACCTTGTCGAGCTTGTCGCAGATCGGCAGCATGTCTTCGGTGCGCATCCGGGTGGCCAACAGAGACTGGTGAGCGTCACGCAGGATGGTGTCGGTTACAAAAATCTTCTTGGACATTACGTATTCCTCACAGGCCTGCATGGGCGGCGATGGCAGCAGCGATGGCCAGGGCCAGCTCTTCGGGTTTGCGCTTGATCGAGTAGTTGGTCAGCTCAGGGTGGCTTTCAACGAAACTGGTATTGAACTGACCGCTACGGAATTCCGGATTACGCAGAATCTCCTGGTAATACGCGGCAGTGGTTTTCACCCCTTGCAGACGCATGTCATCCAGTGCGCGCAAGCCACGGTCCATCGCCTCTTCCCACGTGAGCGCCCAGACAATCAACTTCAGGCACATGGAGTCGTAATACGGCGGGATGGTGTAACCGGTATAGATCGCTGTATCGGTCCGCACGCCGGGGCCGCCGGGCGCGTAATACCGGGTGATCTTGCCGAAGCTCGGCAGGAAGTTGTTCTTCGGGTCTTCGGCATTGATCCGGAACTGCAGAGCAAAACCGCGGTGAATAATGTCTTCCTGCTTGACCGACAGCGGCAGGCCGGACGCGATCCGAATCTGTTCGCGGACGATATCGATACCGGTGATTTCCTCGGTGATGGTGTGCTCCACCTGCACCCGGGTGTTCATCTCCATGAAGTACACCTCGCCCTCGGCGAGCAGGAACTCCACAGTACCGGCATTTTCGTAGCCCACTGCCTTGGCCGCGCGTACCGACAGATCGCCAATGTAGGCGCGTTGCTCTGGAGTCAGTTGCGGGCTGGGAGCGATCTCGATCAACTTCTGGTTGCGGCGCTGAATCGAACAATCACGCTCGAACAGGTGCACGACGTTGCCGAAGCTATCGCCAAGGATCTGCGCTTCAATGTGCTTGGGATTGACGATGCACTTTTCGAGGAAAACTTCTGCCGAGCCAAATGCCTTGGTCGCCTCGGAAATCACTCGCGGAAACGCCTGCTCCAGCTCTTCTCGACTGTTGCAACGACGAATACCCCGACCGCCACCGCCCGAGGTAGCCTTGAGCATGACCGGGTAACCGATGCGGTCCCCTTCCTGCAGCGCCTCAGTGATATCGGCAACGTTGCCTTCGGTACCCGGCGTCACTGGCACGCCAGCTTTGATCATGCTGCGGCGCGCTTCAGTCTTGTCCCCCATGCGGCGGATGACTTCAGCAGATGGACCTATGAATTTAATGCCACGTTCAGCGCAGATGTCAGCCAGTTCGGCATTTTCCGAAAGGAAGCCATAGCCCGGATGCAACGCATCGCAACCAGTCTCTACCGCAAGATTGACCAGCTTGCGCGGGTTCAGATATCCCGCCAGAGGTTCGGCACCAATGCTATGGGCTTCGTCCGCCCGCTTTACGTGTAACGCGTGACGGTCGGCGTCGGAGAAGATTGCCACCGAACGGATGCCCATCTCGGCGCAAGCGCGCACGATCCGGACAGCGATCTCACCGCGGTTGGCGATCAGGATTTTTGTTATCACGAGTATTCCCTCGACCGTAGAACCGGTTTTGTAGTTGAACCAGTTTTTGTAACAGCGCGTGTGGTTGATTGCCGCAGGAACACCCTATGCCCGATCAGGAATTAATAAAAATGAGTAAAAATTGGGCTGTGTATAAGTAAACACTTATAGTTGTCGCTTCAGCGACCAGGCGGAGCCGGCAAATATGCGTAAGTCATTGATGCGTATGACATTGCGTCAGCTGCGAATTTTCAACGAGGTGTGTGATCTGCGTTCATACAGCAGAGCAGCGGAAGAAATGTCACTCACTCAACCGGCTGTCAGCCTGCAAATCCGTCAGCTTGAGGAACTGGTAGGCCAGCCGCTGTTTGAATACGTCGGGAAAAAGCTGTACCTGACCGAAGCCGCTGAAGCGCTGCAATCGGCCAGTCGCGATATCTTCGGGCGCCTGGAAAACCTGGATATGCAACTCACTGATATGCAGGGCTCACTGCAAGGGCAGTTGAAGCTGGCCGTTGAGTCGAGCTGCAAATACTTCATTCCGCACCTGTTTGCCGCTTTCAAACGCAACTACCCGGACGTGGTTCTGAGCCTGACCGTGGTCAACCGCGCCCAAGTCATCCGGAGGCTGTCGGACAACCGCGATGATCTGGTGGTGATGTCCATGGTCCCGCAGGATATGGGCCTGGAGTTCCTGCCGTTCCTCAATAATCCGATTGTAGCCGTCGCCCCGCCCGATCATCCGTTGTGCGACGCACGCGCACTGGCGCTCAAGGACCTGGAGCCCTATCCGCTACTGATCCGGGAAAATGGTTCGGGGACTCGCAAAGCCTGCGAAGAATATTTCAAAGACAAGCGTGTGCACTTCACGACAACCATCGAGATGTCGGCCCACGAAGCGCAGCGTGAAAGTGTACTGGCCGGGCTGGGCATCGCGATGCTGACTCGTCACGCGGTGAGCCTGGAACTTGCCACCGGCATGCTCAAAGAGTTACCGGTGGCAGAGTTACCGTTGTATCGCAGTTGGTGCGTGGTGCAGGCCAAGGATCGACGTCTGTCGCCCGTGGCGCACGCCTTCCAAGCGTTCATCCGCACCGAACGTGCGCAGATCAGCCAGCTGATGGAGCGTTTCGACGGGCGCCTTCCAAAGGTTTAGCGGCCTGCCAGAAGCGCTCTGAAACGCTCTCTTCGAAGTCGCACAACTCCTGATTGAGCCGACGCGCTTCGCAATAGCTTTCTATTGCCCGACGAAACCCCATACGTCGCTGATCTTCCTGCTGACGGCGGGTTTTGACGGTGCTGCTCTGTTGCGAGTCATCGTAGTGCCGAGGCATATCCTGTCTCCCAGTGCGTTGCGGGAGTATCAGGGTGCCCAAAGGCTGTGACGGTAACGCGGCGGATGCATTACAAATTGGTGAAAACTGAAGGCCTGACGCTAACGACGCATCGTCAGCCCTGAATCAGCCGTTCAATCTTCGTGGGATTTGATCGATTTAGGCGAAAGACGAAGACTGCGCAAGCTGCGCTTCACGCTCTTGAGATGGTTGACCAGGCTAGGGCCGCGCGCCATCGCGACACCCATTGCCAACACATCGATGACTACCAGATGCGCGATGCGCGAGGTCAGAGGCGTATAGATTTCGGTGTCCTCATGCACATCAATCGCCAGATTGACTGACGACAGTTCGGCCAACGGCGTCTGGCTTGGGCACAAAGTGATCAACGTCGCGCCTGTCTCGCGGACCAGATTCGCCGTAATCAGCAAATCCTTGGAGCGCCCGGACTGAGAAATGCAGACCGCAACATCGGTCGGCGTCAAGGTAACGGCCGACATGGCCTGCATGTGCGGATCTGAATAAGCCGCCGCGCTGAGCAAAAGCCGGAAGAACTTATGCTGCGCATCAGCCGCCACTGCCCCCGACGCACCAAAGCCGTAAAACTCGACCCGCTTTGCCGCCGCCATGGCCGTTACAGCCAACTGCAGAGCATGGGGATCAAGGTTTTCGCGAACTTCCATCAGCGTGTGCAGGGTGGTGTCAAAAATCTTCAGGCTGTAGTCCGCGACCGAGTCATCTTCGTGGATCGCGAACTGGCCAAAACTAGCCCCGGCAGCAAGACTCTGTGCCAGCTTGAGCTTCAAATCCTGAAAGCCGGTACAACCAATGGCGCGGCAGAAGCGCACGATGGTCGGCTCACTGATACCAACGCTATGCGCCAGATCGGCCATGGAACTGTGCATCACAGCCGCTGGGTCAAGCAGCACGTGGTCGGCGACTTTCAGCTCCGACTTGCGTAACAGATGGCGTGACTGGGCGATGTGTTGCAGCAGATTCAAAGGGGCAGACTCGGCAAAGGTGCATGGGACGGGATGTAGCTTTCTTGTAGTTATACTACATGACCTGCGGGACGCCCAGTTAAACGAACCAGGTCTGGCAAACACGGACGACTTGAAGAGAAATCCAACAGTAAGAAAGGACAAGTCCTACATCAGGACCAGACGCGGTTGACGTTTTCCTTCAAGACTCCGGCCAGCGCATCAGCCTCAATCGGCCGACTGATCAAATACCCTTGCACCTCATCACAATCGTTACTGCGCAGGAAATCCAGTTGCGCCTGAGTTTCAACGCCCTCTGCTACGACTTTCAAACCGAGGCTGTGGGCCATGGCGATAATTGCGCGAGTGATTGCGGCGTCTTCAGTGCCTTCGCCCAACCCGCGAATGAACGCTTGATCGATCTTCACGTAATCAACCGGAAAGCGCTTGAGGTAGCTCAGAGACGAATAGCCAGTGCCAAAATCGTCAATGGCCAGCTTCACACCCAGCTCCCGTAACTGTTGGAAGGTCGTGATGATGTGCTCGACGCTGTCGAGCAATTGGCTTTCGGTTAATTCCAGCTCTAGCCAATGAGGGGCAAGGCCGGTTTCCTCGAGCACGTGTCGCACCAGAGTGACCAGCTTGCCTTGACGTAGTTGATGCACCGACAGGTTGACCGACACCCGAATAGGCTCAAGCCCTTGGCTCTGCCATTCGCACGCCTGGCGACACGCTTCACGCAGGACTATCTCGCCGATGGAGACGATCAGGCCCGTCTCCTCCGCCAGACTGATGAAGTCTCCCGGCGGCACCATGCCGCGTTCTGGATGACGCCAACGCACCAGAGCTTCCGCCGCATCAAGCCGTCCGGTCGCCAGGGACAGCTTCGGCTGATAGAACACTTCCAACTGCTTATCTTCAATGGCTCTGCGCAGTTGAATTTCCAGCTGCAGACGCTCAAGGGTGCTGGCTTGCAGACTTTCAGTGAAGAACTGGAAGTTATTACCGCCCAGGTGCTTGGCATGCTGCATGGCTATATTGGCCTGACTGACCAGCGCCGAGATTTCCCGCGCCGAATCGGGCAACAAGCTAATGCCTACCGAGGCGCTGACCACTAAATCATGCCCCGCGACGGCGATGGGCGTTCGCAGCTTGGCCAACAGTCGCGTGGTGACACGAGTCAGACTGGACAGATTGCCGTACGAGTCGAACAGCACGGCAAACTCATCGCCCGACAACCTGGCGATGGTATCCGCTTCTGGCAGTGCACTCCCGAGACGCCGCGAGACGTGTTTGAGCAACTGGTCCGCAACCTCGTGGCCCAAGCTGTCGTTGAGTAATTTGAAGCGATCCAGATTGATATGCAGCAGTGCCAGACTCCTGCCACCTTGGCGCACCCGTTGGTTGGCTTCGCGCAGCCGCTCCTTGAACAGCGACCGGTTAGCAAGTCCGGTCAACTCGTCAAAATGGGTCAGATAACGCATCCGCTCCTCTGACTCTCTCCGAGCGGAGAGATCGGCGAAAAAGCCGACGATATGACTCATATTACCGGCCAGATCCCGGACTACGCTGAGATGCAGCCACTGCGGGTACAACTCTCCATTCTTTCGGGTTTCTACCAGCTCCCCCTGCCAGCAGCCCGTTTGTTCAAGGGCTTGATGAATGGTCTGGAAATTTCGTCGGGCATCTCGGCTGCTGGCGATATCAGTCACTTTGCGTCCGACCATTTCCTCTTGCTCGTAGCCGGTTACCCGGCTGAACGCCTGATTAACCGCAAGGATGTTGTAGTCCGGATCGAAAATAACGATACCTTCGCTGGCCGCTTCAAACACTGTAGCGGCCAGTCGAGGTGGGCTTTTACTCAGGGCAAGATTGGCTTCTTCGAGCTCTTGAGTACGCTGAGCAACACGGGTTTCCAACTCGGCATGCGCCTCACGCAAGCTGCGCTCGGCCTTGCGGCGCTGCTCGATTTCCCGGGCCAGTTCGATGTTGAGCTGTTCACTTTGGGTCTGGGCCTGCTGCAGAACTTCGATCAGTGCCTGATTCTGAAAGCGCCTGATCAGACCACGATGAATCAGGCGATTGACCTGCCAGGCAACCACGCTCAACGCCAATAACAGGATTAATCCTAACCAGCCCCACCCCCGCAAAGGAACGTCACCGCCCCAGAACAGATAGGCAATCGGCGGCAGGAGACACGCCAGGGTAAAAGTCAGGAACGCGGTAATACTCACCGCGTAGGCAATACTTGCCGACAGCGTCGCCACGCCGATCAAACCAAATACCCAGGCTTGCTGCTGAAAGTTTTCGACCGGCACCAGCACCAGCGCGGCACTGGCCAGGGTCAGACCGCTGGCGCAGGCCCCAAGCAAAAACGTCTGCCCCCATACAGGCAGTGCGCGACGCTCGGGCGATGCACCGCGGAAAGCGGCGACCTGAAAAACCCGAAGGCTGACCAATGCTATTAGCCAGCCGAGCCAGACGCCGACCAGCAGATAGCGCTCCGGCTCCCATAGCAGCCAGGCGCAAACCAAACCATTGATAAACATGAACAGCGTCGGTAGCAACGACCCCTGATACAGCATGCGGGTGCGCTCAACGGCCAATTGGCTGGCGTACTGTTTATGAATAGTGCGCCGATTCAACCTGGCGGTATCTACGGCACTGAAATTCGAAGTCATGGCAAATTCTTATAGTGTTGTGGCCTTGAACGTGCCGGGAGCATACACAAGCGCCGCCGTAGACCAAACGTGTACATTCATAATAAATGGCAGTTCGCCAGTCGACCTGCCGCAATCGCTTAAATCGGACACCCGGTCAGTTTGGACGGGTGGTGACTGACCGTCGCCGAGGACAGGTTTTGTCGATTAGGGCAAAGCATGGTTTGCCCGGTTTCGCTCGGCACCCTAGAATGCGTCGATGCGCGATGATCTCTCCCTTCTGCTTAATTCCCTCAACGATGCCCAACGCCAGGCCGTAGCTGCCTCCGTGGGTCGTCAGTTGGTCCTGGCCGGCGCTGGTTCCGGCAAAACCCGTGTGCTGGTGCATCGCATCGCCTGGTTAATCCAGGTCGAGCAAGCCTCGCCACATTCGATCCTGTCGGTGACGTTCACCAACAAGGCGGCCGCAGAAATGCGCCATCGGATCGAACAACTGATGGGCATCAACCCGGCAGGCATGTGGGTAGGCACGTTCCACGGCCTGGCGCACCGTCTGTTGCGGGCACACTGGCAGGAAGCCAATCTGGCGCAGACCTTCCAGATTCTGGACAGTGATGATCAGCAACGTCTGGTCAAACGCGTCATGCGCGAGCTAGGCCTGGATGAACAACGCTGGCCCGTCAAACAAGCCCAGTGGTTTATCAACGGCCAGAAAGACGAGGGCCTGCGGCCCAAGCATATTCAGGCCAGCGGCGATCTGTTCCTGACTACCATGAAGTCGATCTACGAAGCCTATGAAGCTGCCTGTCAGCGCGCCGGGGTGATCGACTTTTCCGAGCTGCTGCTGCGCGCGCTTGACCTGTGGCGTGACAATCCTGGCCTCCTTGCCCATTACCAGCGGCGCTTCCGCCATGTGTTGGTGGACGAATTCCAGGACACCAACGCCGTGCAGTACGCATGGCTGCGCTTGCTGGCGCAAGGTGGCGACAGCTTGATGGTAGTGGGCGACGACGACCAGTCGATTTACGGCTGGCGTGGCGCGAAGATCGAGAACATCCACCAGTATTCTTCTGACTTCCCGGACACCGAAGTCATTCGTCTTGAGCAGAACTATCGCTCGACCGCCAGCATTCTCAAAGCGGCCAACGGACTGATCATCAATAACAGCGGCCGCATGGGCAAAGAGCTGTGGACGGATGTCGGCGATGGCGAACTGATCAATCTGTACGCGGCCTTCAACGAACACGACGAAGCCCGTTACGTGGTCGAAACCATCGAGAGCGCACTCAAGACCGGTCTCTCCCGTAGCGAAATCGCCATTCTGTATCGCTCCAACGCCCAATCACGGGTGCTTGAAGAAGCGTTGCTGCGCGAACGAATTCCGTACCGCATTTATGGCGGCCAGCGCTTTTTTGAACGTGCTGAAATCAAGAACGCCATGGCTTACCTGCGCTTGCTCGAAGGTCGTGGCAACGATGCGGCACTGGAGCGGATCATCAACGTTCCGGCCCGCGGCATCGGTGAAAAAACCGTCGAAGCGATTCGTCAGCATGCTCGCCATGCCGACGTCTCGATGTGGGAAGCCACTCGTCAACTGATCGCCAATAAAGGCCTGACCGGCCGTGCGGCAAGCGCGCTGGGCGGTTTCGTCGAGTTGATCGAAAACCTTGCGGCCAAGGTCATGGAGATGCCGCTGCATTTGATGACGCAAACCGTCATCGAGCAGTCCGGGCTGATCAACTACCACAAGGAAGAGAAAGGCGAAAAAGGCCAGGCTCGGGTAGAAAACCTTGAGGAACTGGTCAGCGCAGCGCGTAACTTCGAAAACAACGAAGAAGACGCCGAACTGACCCCGTTGGCTGCATTCCTCGGCCATGCGTCGCTGGAAGCCGGAGATACCCAGGCCGAAGAGCACGAAGACAGCATTCAACTGATGACCTTGCACAGCGCCAAGGGCCTGGAATTCCCTTACGTGTTCCTCGTGGGCATGGAAGAAGGTTTGTTCCCGCACAAGATGAGCCTGGAAGAGCCGGGCCGGCTGGAAGAGGAACGACGTCTGGCGTATGTCGGCATTACCCGCGCCATGCAACAGTTGGTGATGACCTACGCAGAAACCCGTCGCCTGTACGGCAGCGAGACCTACAACAAGGTGTCGCGCTTCGTACGTGAAATACCGCCGCTGCTGATTCAGGAAGTGCGCTTGTCCAACAGCGTTAGCCGACCTTTCGGCGGTACGCAGAAAGTCAGCACCAGCAACCTGTTCAACGGCACCGGTATCCCGGAAACCGCCTTTACCCTGGGCCAGCGTGTGCAACACGCGGTGTTTGGCGAAGGGGTGATCCTGAACTTCGAAGGCGCTGGCGCTCAGGCAAGGGTGCAGGTCAACTTCGCCGAAGGCAGCAAGTGGCTGATGATGGGCTACGCGAAGCTGGAAGCGATTTAGACTGCTGACTCGTTGTCTGAAGGGAAATACTTCCTGTGGGAGCTGGGCTTGCCCGCGATAAGGTCAACGCGGTTTCATGTGAACCGTATCGAGCCTTATCGCGGGCAAGCCCAGCTCCCACAGACAGCAGTCATGCAGCGGCAGATTGAATCAGCACCCGGTCACCTCCATATAGATGACACTGTCCGGCGATCCGTCCTACAGAACTTTCACCGAAGCCTTACGGACCAACCTACATAGGGTCTTCGGCAATCACGCAAAAGCCGGAAACATATGGCCGCTAGCCAGACACATATGCCCTATGCAATATGGCGCGCGTGCAATCCACAAAACGGGAATACCCTTATGCAACGTTTTCTAAGCATCGCTATGGCGCTGTGCATCGGGCTCACCATGAGCTTTGAAGCCAACGCTGCGCGTTTCGGTGGCGGCAAGAGCATGGGCTCGGCGCCAAGTCACCAGTCGCGCCAAGCCACTCCGACCACTCCAGCTGCAGCGCCAACCGCTGCTGGTCGCCCTGCTGCTAGCGGTGCTTCCCGCTGGCTCGGCCCATTGGCCGGTATCGCTGCCGGCGGCCTGCTCGCTTCCATGTTCATGGGCGACGGCTTCCAGGGGATGCAAATCTTCGACATCCTGATCATGGCGGTCATTGCCTTCCTGATCTTCCGCTTCATCGCGGCACGTCGTCGTAAGCAACAAGGCGAGCAGATGGCTACCGCCGCTGGCCCGATGACTTACCAGCGTGAAAGCGCTCAACAGCCTGCCCAGAACTCGATCTTCGGTGGTTCGGGTGCAGCCGCAGCCGCTCCGGTGATCAACGCTCCGGCCTGGTTCAACGAAACCCGCTTCCTTGAAGCCGCTCGTAGCCACTTCCAGTCGCTGCAGCAGCACTGGGATGCGAACGAGATGGACAAGATCGAAGAGTTCGTGACTCCACAAATGCTGCAGTTCCTGAAAAAGGAACGTGCGGATCTGGGCGACGCTTTCCAGTCGACCTATATCGACAACCTGAACGTTCAACTGGACGGCCTGGATGATCGCGCTGACAAGACCATCGCCACGCTGACATTCAGCGGTGTGTCCAAGTCTTCGCGCTTCGATCAGGGTGAAGTGTTCAGCGAAAGCTGGAACATGGAGCGTGCTCAGGGCGATAATCAGCCTTGGCTGGTTGCAGGTATTCGCCAGAACGGTTGATTTAGACCGCTCCACGAGTAAGCAGAACCCCGGACTTGTCCGGGGTTTTTGTTTTATCCGTTGGGATAGTTATTTTGAGAAAGCCTTTAAGCTACTGTATAAACCGCGCCATCAAGTCAGAGGAGCCAGGCCGTGGAAGAAGTCATTGAACAATTACGCGAAGCGAATGAACCTGTTCCGGTTCCGCTGGAGCTACCCGACGAGGACCAACTCGTTGAGGTCGAAGAACAGCTGTTCATCAATATCCCCTTCGTCTTCAAGGAATTCCTCCTGACGGTGAGCGACGTGGTGTACGGCAGCCTTGAGCCGGTGACCGTTACCGACCCCGGATCGCACACTTACCTGCCCGAAGTCGCCGCCTCGGCCTGGGATATCGGCGTGCCGCGCGAGCTGATCCCGATCTGCCAGGACGGTGAAGACTACTACTGCGTCGAAGAAGACGGCACCGTGGTGCTGTGGTCTGGCGAAGAAGAGCTGGTTACCGAAGAAAGCTGGGAATCGGTATGGCACTGGGCGCGGGACGTCTGGCTGGAAAGCTGAGTCATGTAGCCTCACTGTCTGCTTCATGTGGGAGCGGTGCTTGCCCGCGATAAGGTCAATGCGATCTAAAGTGAACCGCGTCCAGCCTTATCGCGGGCAAGCACCGCTCCCACAAAAGAACAGGGCGTACGTTCCGACCTAATGCTCATTCGACTCCTGATTATTCCCCAGCGTCTCCAGCAACGCGATCTGCATCCGCGTATGCACTCTGATGAACCAGCGCCATGCCACTGCCGCGACGATGGCTGCGATCACGGCGATCAGAATCAGCAATTCGTTTGTCGGCAGGATGCTCGCGGATAGCGCGGCGAGCATGACGAAGATCACCAGCAAAGACAGCAGCGGGATCACCTCGGCGATCACTTTGCGCACTCTCGCCGTATGCCGGCCGGCCATCTCCGGCTTGACGCCCATCTCAGCCAATAACATCGACAACGCCTTGAGCTTTCGATAGGCCGCGATCAGGAAAGGCAGCGAAAGCAACAAGGCAGCCCCGCAAATCCAGGCTTTCTGCTGACCCACGTCACTGACCCAGTCGCTGATGTACACGCCGATACGCTCGGCAAAATAGCCCCCGCAGAAGAAGATGGCGACGACCAACGCCAGATTGACCCCGACCTGCAACAGAATCCGCCGAATCATTGATGCCAGCAGCGCGCCCTCACCTTGCGGCTGAATGCTGCGTAGCCACTCACCGTACATGCCGAACACCCGCGCTACGCGGCGAGGCATGATGCTCGCCAGTTGGTTCGACAACGGGTCGGCGCCGCGAATCAGATAAGGCGTCAGCAATGTTGTGATTGCGGAGACAGCGACCGCCACCGGGTAGAGGAAGTCGCTGGTGACCTGCAAGGTCATGCCCAGCGCCGCGATGATGAAGGAAAATTCGCCAATCTGTGACAGGCCCATGCCCACGCGTAACGAGGTCTTGCCATCATTACCGGCGAGAAATGCACCCAGCCCGCAGGACAGCATTTTGCCAAGGACAACTGCAACGGTGATGACCGCAATCGGCCAGGCATATTGAACCAGGATCGCGGGATCGATCATCAAGCCAATAGCGACAAAGAAGATTGCGCTGAACATGTCGCGAATTGGTTCGATCAGGCGTTCTATTTTCAGCAGCTGGCGCGACTCGGCCATGATTGCGCCAATCAGGAATGCGCCTAACACCATGCTGTATTCCAGCTTCACGACCAGCAGGCAGAAACCGAAGCACAGGCCCAGCACGGTAATCAGCAGCATCTCATTGCTTTCAAACTTCGCCACGTAAGCCAGCAAACGCGGCACCAGCAGGATGCCGATTACCAAGGCAACGATCATGAACAGCGAAAGCTTGCCGACCGTGGAGAACACTTCGCCCGAGCTGACCGAACCACTGACGGCGATCCCGGACAGCAAGGCAATGATGCCAATGCCCAGAATGTCTTCGACGATCAACACGCCAAAGATCAATTGCGCAAAGGGCTGGTTCTTCATCTTCAGGTCATTGAGCGCCTTGACGATGATGGTCGTCGAAGAAATCGCCAGGATCGCGCCGAGGAACAGCGAATCCATGGTGCTCCAGCCAAAGTACTGACCGATTTCATAGCCGATCCAGATCATCAGGGTGATTTCGAGAAACGCCGCAATGAAGGCCGTTGCGCCAACTTTGAATAACTTGCGCAGGCTGAACTCCAGCCCCAGGCAGAACATCAGGAAAATGACCCCAAGCTCGGCGAGGGTCTTTATGGTGTCTTCGTCATGGATCAGCCCGAACGGCGGCGTGTGCGGGCCAATGATAAAGCCCGCCACGATGTACCCCAGTACAACCGGCTGCTTGAGGCGATGAAAGAGGATGGTCACGACGCCAGCCACCAGCATGATTACTGCCAAGTCCTGAATAAAGCTGATGGCATGCATGGGGTCCGGCTCCTTATGAAACGCATTGCTGCCAGCCGAATTCTCGCCAAACGAAGGAGAATTCAGCTACTGCACTGCAGAAATCTGATTAATTTGTAAGAATTTGCCCGCTCCACGGGCTTTTGCAGGTTAACACTGCACATTCGTTGATAAAGCCGGTGCAATATATGGAAACAGATCGGCGTCACGCGTGACGGCTTACAGCCAACAAGCGTCCCGATAACTGTCACACAACGCTTGAATCCGTAAGCACCGCCATAAGGTGCAATTTCTGAACCGCCTTGATCGTGAGTACGCTATGGAACCCGGAAACGCCCAGCTGTCGATGACTGTATTGATGACCCCGGACATGGCCAACTTCTCTGGCAACGTACACGGCGGCACCCTGTTGAAATACCTCGACGAAGTGGCGTATGCCTGTGCGAGCCGCTATGCAGGCCGCTACGTGGTGACGCTGTCGGTGGACCAAGTGATTTTCCGCGAGCCAATCCATGTCGGTGAACTGGTGACCTTCCTGGCGTCGGTGAACTACACGGGCAACACTTCAATGGAAGTCGGCATCAAGGTCGTCACGGAAAACATCCGCGAGCGCTCGGTGCGTCACACCAATAGCTGCTTCTTCACCATGGTTGCCGTGGATGACCAGCGCAAACCGGCGAGCGTGCCGCCGCTGGAGCCAGAAAGCCCGGACGGCAAACGCCGCTACATTCAGGCCCAACAGCGTCGGCAGATCCGCCAGGAACTGGAAAAGCGTTATCAGGAAATCAAGGACGAGACGCTGTAAGGCGAGACTCAACCCCGATATATCAGGCGACACAGACTATCAATTGGAATGCTATTCCTGTGGGAGCCGGGCTTGCCCGCGACATACGAGACGCAGATATAAGATGCACCGCGTGATCGTTTATCGCGGGCAAGCCCAGCTCCCACAGGGGACCGTGCTGACCACACTCTACAACCGCACCGCCTCAAACCTCACCCGAGGATGAGCCGTGCGGTCCTGGGCGCGGACCAGTTCCAGTTCGTAGCTGCCGCACGCCTGAGTTTCCAGCAAGACTTCATGTACTGCGGCGGCCGCAAATTCAAATGCCGCGACCAGTTCATCCCCGAGCAGCACACGGGCCAGGAACAATCCGGACGTCAGATCGCCGACACCCACTGGCTGGCGCGGAAAGGCCAGTAGCGGGCGACGCAAGTGCCAGCTGCCATCGGCGGTCACCAGCAACATTTCAAAGCCGTCAGCGGGCTTGCCGGGATAATCCACGTGTTTGACCACAATGGCTTTCGGGCCTCGGTCCAACAAGGCGCGCGCCATGGCCACGCAATCGGACAGCGACTCAGGTTTACGGCCAGAGAAGCTATCGAGCTCCAACTGATTCGGGCACATGAAGTCCGCCACCGCTGCCGCTTCTTCAAGCAGAAAATCGCTGACTTCGGCGGGTACGCTGCAGCCTTTCTCGGGATGCCCCATCACCGGATCGCACAGATAAAGCGCATTAGGATTGGCGGCTTTGATCCGCTCAACGCCCACCAAAATTGCTCGGCCCTGGGCGGCGCTGCCCAGGTAGCCGGAAAGCACCGCATCGCAATTGCCCAACTCACCAATCGCCGCAATACCGTCGATCAGCGCGGGGATCTGTTGCGGAGGCAATACGTCGCCAGCCCACTTCCCGTACTGGGTATGGTTGGAGAACTGCACCGTGTTGAGCGGCCAAACATTCACCCCGATGCGTTGCATCGGAAACACCGCAGCGCTGTTGCCTGCGTGGCCGAAAACCACATGGGACTGAATGGCGAGCAAATGGGGTGTACGTTTCATCTGGGGTTCCTGAACACGATGCAAATGCAGTAGCAAGAAATTTAAGTCGCGCAGTATGGCTGCAAATCCCCAGAGACAGTTAAGCTGGTGGCACTTTGTTGGAGTGCTTCTTCATGCTGACCTTGGGAAACATGTTTGTCCTGATGCTATTGGCCACTGGTGCGGCATGGCTATGGCATGCCCATGGTTTGCGCGAACGCGCCCTGGAGCGCGTCAAGCAGCACTGCGCAAAACTGGATGTGGAGTTGCTGGATGGCAACGTGGCGCTGCGCAAACTGACCTTTGCCCGAGATGCACAGGGACACAAACGACTGGCCCGTGTGTATAACTTCGAGTTCACTGTCACCGGCGAGCAACGCCACCCTGGCACTATTACCATGTTTGGCGCACACAACGCGCAGATTGAACTGGCGCCCTACCCGTTCGAGATGAAAACGCCGCCCCCTAGCGCGGAAATTATCCAGCTGAGCCAATGGCGGCAAGAACACAACAAGTGGAAGCAGTAAATCACGCGCGGCTTGTGGATAAGTTGTTCTAGAGCAAACAAGCAGCCAGTTCAACCTGCAAACGGTCCTCATCCTGTGGCTGCGAGAAGATCAATTCAAGCCGAGAATCCCGTCGCCACTCGCTGGCCTGCCACTGCACAACGTCCCCCGAGACGGCGTTGCCTGACATCCAGCCGCTCCCACTGTGGATAACCAGTTTGGCGCGGCGCCAGTTCATTCCCTGCAACCACATTTCCAGACGCCTCAGATCAAAACGCTGGCTAGGGTGCCAACGCCAGCCG
Organism: Pseudomonas caspiana; assembly: GCF_040224095.2. Classification (NCBI taxonomy): domain Bacteria; kingdom Pseudomonadati; phylum Pseudomonadota; class Gammaproteobacteria; order Pseudomonadales; family Pseudomonadaceae; genus Pseudomonas; species Pseudomonas caspiana. Next base: position 6,079,166 of record NZ_CP167995.1, read on the forward strand.
ATGCTCCAGCCTTCTTGCTGACTCTGACTGAGGTAAATCGGTTGGACTGGATCTGCCCATATCGCAGGAAGCTGCCCCAAGCTCTTGGGCAGCGAGAGGTTATCCACAGCGGATTTATCCACAAGCGAACCGGACGTTGTGGATACGCCAGGCAATTCAGTCAGCAAGAGTCTGCCCTGCTCGGTCCAGATCACTTCTCCCAAGGGCAATTGCTCAATGATTCGCTGGCGTGTTACCGCATCCAGTTTCGCTGACTTATTCAAAACCAGTAGCCCTGCGGTGTTCAGCGCGGATTCCTGACTCGGTGGCAATGGATGACCAGCGGCTAATGCCGCTGCGTCGAGCACCATCACGCTCGGCTGAACCGTGAGCACACCCAGCCAGGGCGCTTGCTGCAACTGCTCAATCAACTGTGCGGGATGACCGAGGCCGGACGGCTCGATCAACAACCTATGCGGCCTGGATTTTCGTAGGAGCCTACCCAGACCGATCTGAAAGGGCGCGCCGTTAACGCAACACAGGCAACCGCCAGCCACTTCGCCAAGTGCGATACCATCGTCGGCCGTGGTCAGAAGCGCGGCATCCAGGCCAATCTGACCGAACTCATTGATGAGGATCGCCCAGCGCTCATCTGCCGGCTTCTGCGCCAACAGATGTTTGATGAGGCTGGTCTTGCCTGCCCCCAAAGGTCCGCCGATGACGTGGGTCGGGATGTTCTGCAGCATGGTGGTCGCTTATGACGAAGGCGTTAAAGGCCAGGATCGGGATGTTTCTGGGGATGATACTGGCAACCAGCGCAGGAAGCGCATGGGCCGAGGCCTGTCTGGTGCACAGTCAGGCCGAACGGCTGGACGTTAAAGTCTGTCAGGCCAACCGCAACATCCCGCCCAAATTGTTTCATGACGGCTTTTGCCAGCCGCAACTCGCGGGGCAGAAAACCGATGTGACGTTTCTGGAGCAATGCCCCACTGGAGCCTTTGGCATTTGCAGCAACGCGCAAGTCGCCAATATGCCGTATCGCGAAGACATTCACTATTACGGCGTGGCCAGCGATGCGCAGTATTTGAAGCCGTTTTGTGAGGGGCAGAGTCAGGGGAAGTGGTTGGTGCCGTGAATGGGGGAACCCCTGTATCTGTGGGAGCAGAGCTTGCTCGCGATAAGGCTGAACGCGGTTCGCTTTAGATCGGGTCCAGCCTTATCGCGAGCAAGCTCTGCTCCCACACAAATCAGATCCCATGCTCAACATGCTTCTAAGCCAACCAATCCAGGGTCAGCAGCAACCGCCGTTCATCACGCTGCAACGGCGGCGAACGGTGCACAAGGCCTTGGCCTTCGTTGCCGGTCCAGCGCTCGCCCTTGAGTAACGCCACGTCGCCGCAATTGATTTGCCTGATCTTCAGCGCATCCCGAGGCTCGGCCTGTGGGTCGCCCAACTGTCGACGGTCGATCGCGCCCTCCTTGAGCCACTGGCTGCCGACACCGGCATAGGTGGTAATCAGGCGCGCTGGTACGTGATCCACATGAAAACGCGGGCACATGGCTTTATCCAGCACCCGCAATCTAACGCCCACTCGCTTGGCCCCCAACAGGCAGGCATAAGCGCTGATCAGCCATGAAACGTCGGCGATAAAACCCGCATAGCCTTCCAGGTCGGCGTAAGCAGAAGCGAAACTCTGAAGATTCGGCGGCGTATCGTCATCGCTTATCTCCAGCGTGATGGCCTCCGCCAGCGGCTCGTTCAGGGAAAGCAGCAGCGCGCCAAAGTCTTCGATGTGCGCAGGCAACTGACGCTGCCAGACCGCCAGATTCACATCGTCTTCCAATACCTGGCTAAGGATGGCCGGAGTATCACCCTGAACCTGACGGATGCGGGGCTGCCATTTCAATACCGTCGCGAGCATTACGCAGCCTCCCCTTCATGCCATGGTCCAAATGGATCGGGGAGCGCCACCCAGCCATCGGTGCCCAAGGCCATTTCCGCATCGGTGAGCAAGCATTTATCCAGTTCGGCGGTGAGTTGCGCAAAGTCGATGTTCTGACCGATGAACACCAATTCCTGCCGGCAGTCACCGGTTTGTGAGGTCCAGTTGTCCATGATCGCGGTGATGTTTTCTTCATCCTGGGGCCAATGCGCACGTGGCACGAACCTCCACCAGCGACCAGCAAAGCCGTGGCGCATCAAACCTCCGGCCTGAGACCAACTGCCCGCGTCCTGATGCTTGCTGGCCAGCCAGAAAAAGCCTTTAGAGCGCAGCAGTTTGCCGTTGGTCCATTCGCGATCAATGAAGCTGAAGAAGCGCTCCGGGTGAAATGGTCGCCGAGCGCGATAAGCTGTGGACGCGATGCCATATTCCTCGGTTTCCGGCACATGCTCACCGCGCAACTCCTTGAGCCAGCCAGGAGCCAATGACGCCCGTTCGAAGTCAAACCGACCGGTGTTGAGGATCTTCGCCAACGGCACCTCGCCCATCACCATCGGAATGATTTCGGCATTGGCATTGAGTCGCTGCAGAATCGCGATCAACTCTTCGCGCTCGCTGGAACTGATCAGGTCGATCTTGCTGAGCAAGATCACATCAGCGAACTCGATCTGCTCAATGAGCAGGTCGGTGATCGAGCGGTCGTCATCTTCACCCAAGGTTTCACCCCGAGTCGCAAGGCTTTCTGCCGCCTGGTAGTCGAGCAGGAAATTCACCCCATCGACCACTGTGACCATGGTGTCCAGCCGCGCCATGTCGGTGAGGCTCTTACCTGCTTCATCACGAAACGTGAAAGTCTCCGCCACTGGCAACGGCTCGGAAATGCCGGTGGACTCGATCAATAAATAATCAAATCGTCCGTCCTGAGCCAGACGGCTGACTTCTTCGAGCAGGTCTTCGCGAAGGGTGCAGCAGATACAGCCATTGCTCATCTCGATGAGTTTTTCTTCTGCGCGGTTCAGGCTGACATCACGCTGAACTTCGCCGCCATCGATGTTGATCTCGCTCATATCGTTGACGATAACGGCAACCCGCAGATCTTCGCGATTGCGCAATACGTAGTTCAACAACGTGCTTTTACCGGCACCGAGAAAGCCGGATAGAACGGTTACAGGAAGGCGGTTTGGCATCGGGATTCTCATCAGGTTGCAGGGTTTTGACCCTGTTCGCATGGCGGTGCGAGGCACCGATCAATCACCCGATTAATGTTATAGTATAACAATGCAAACAGTAAACCTGTCTTTGTAGGAGCGCACGAGCAACGCGAGGCCGCGATGGCGGAGTGCCTGAAACACAGCGATATCGTTCATCGCAACCACGCTCGGCTCCCACAGTAGAACGTTAAACCTGCCCGGTTTTCTTCTGCTCTTGCTGCCAAGCCATGTACGAATCAACCGGCGGATTGCGCTGAAAATACCGCTGCAATCCGTCGAACAATCCATCCGCCACAGCCTGTTGATGGCGTGCTGTCACAAGCCGCTGGCTGTCTTTGGCGTTGGAGATAAATCCGGTTTCCACCAAAATCGACGGCACATCCGGCGACTTGAGGACCGCAAACCCGGCCTGTTCGACGCGTTTTTGATGCAGGGTGGTGATGTTCGCCAGGCTACCGAGGATGGTATTGCCCAACTGCAGGCTGGCGGCGATGGTGGCGTTCATCGACATGTCGAGAATGACCCCGGCCAGCATCGGGTCCTTGTCTTTAAGGTTGAGCAAGCTGGTGGCACCCAACAAGTCCGCGCCGTTCTCGCGCTGCGCCATAAAGCGAGCAGTCGCTGATGTAGCGCCGCCTTCGGACAAAGCAAATACCGATGCGCCGGAAGCGGTCAGGCGCGGTGCCGCGTCGGCATGCACCGAGATAAACATGTCAGCGTTGTGCTTGTGAGCAATCTCGACGCGCTTGCGCAGCGGCACGAAGAAGTCGTCATTGCGCACCAGTTGCACATCAAAGCCTTTTTCCCGCTTCAGTCGTTTGGCCAACAGTTGAGCGATGGAAAGCACCACATCCTTTTCCCGCTCGCCCTTGGCTCCCACCGCGCCTGGGTCCTTACCGCCATGCCCCGGATCGACCACCACCATGATGTTGCGCTTGGGGTGCTGTTTGTCACTGACGACCGGCGCGCGTTGCGCCGGCTGCACCGCCAGTTGTTGCGCAGCAGCGCCCTCTGCGCCCAGGTCCAGAACCAAACGATGCCCCTGATCGCCAGCAGGCCCCAGCAGAAAGCTGTTGAGTTTCACGGGTCCGGTCAGGTCGAGAACGATACGCGTGTCATCGCCCTGCCCGTAGTGCCCGGAGCGAATCGATTTGATCAGCGTGTCTTGCAACGCGAGCTGACTGAAATCCCCGCTCAGACGTGCGCCGCTGATGTCGATGATCAGTCTGTCCGGCGCGCCGAGGGTAAAGGTTTTGTATTGCACAGGACCACTGAGGTCCAGTACCAGACGTAGTTTGTCGTCGGTACGCCACAGACGGGCATTGCGGATCTGAGCAGCGTTGGCACCTAGCGGCAATGCGAAGGCAGCACTGACCAGCAACAGGTTAAGCAGAATCTGACGGCGGTGCATGCGATGACCCGTTCAAAAGTGAAGAGCATCCCAGCCCAAAAAAGAAATCGTCGAAATTATAGTTATAGTATAACGTGATGATTTACTCGACTGATGGCCTCTTTCATGAAACTTGCTTCACTTCCGGATATTGCATCGCAAGCCTCCCGCCAGGCACAGCCGCTGGACTGGGTGGGTATGTGTGGAATCGCGTTGCCCGTATGCATTGAAGGACACCACGTCAGCGCGAAAGTCGATGCAGGCGTTAGCCTGGAGGATGGAAGCGCGAGGGGCATCCATATGTCGCGCCTGTATCTGGCGCTTGAATTGATGGAGGGCAAGGAGCTAACGCCTCTCTCAGTTCAGGAGGTGTTGCTGTGTTTTCTAGAAAGTCACGAAGGCCTGTCTCAACGTGCCTATTTGAATATTCATACCGAATGCCTGCTCAAACGCCCGGCGCTGGTTAGCCCATTGGCAGGCTGGAAAGCCTATCCAATCAGCATATTGGCGAGTCTTGAAAGCGATATGTTCCACGTGGAACTAAAAATTGACGTGGGCTACTCATCCACCTGTCCCTGCTCAGCAGCTCTGGCAAGGCAGCTCATCCAGCAGCAGTTCACTGAAGACTTCGCCAGCGCGGAGCTGGATTATCAAAGTGTTCTTGACTGGCTAGGCACCGCCGAAGGTATCGTTGCAACGCCGCACAGCCAACGCAGCACTGCGCACTTGCACGTGCAACTCAATGAATTAACTAAAGAATTTCCACTTCAGCACTTGATCGACCAAGCTGAAGCAGCGCTCGGAACCGCCGTACAGACGGCGGTCAAGCGTGCAGACGAGCAGGCTTTCGCTCTTGCGAACGGGCAGAACCTGATGTTCTGTGAGGATGCTGCAAGACGCCTGCATCGCTCACTGCAACGCAACCCGCTGTTGAAGTCCTTCACGGTGAAAGTCGTGCACGCTGAAAGCCTGCACGCCCACGACGCTGTCGCTCAGAGTAGCTGGAGCGCCGAGGGAAGTATGTAAATCAGGTCCGTGGTTTGACCGCACCACACTGCGCGCCCTGCCATACCGCGCGGGTGTCCATGCTGCCGTTCTGCTGTTGGCCGGTGGCATTGAATGTGCCGATCACATGGGTGGTGAACTCTCGATCGCTCAAGAACTGAGCCTGACCATTACCTTGAGCTTTTGGACAACTGAAGGTGAATTTCCAGTTTTTACCATTCCGCTCGGTGATGCGTTGCGTGCAGCCGGACTTTGGATCAGTCAGCGGGATGTCATCGCCTTTTACCTGCGCATCGGTCAGACAAAAGCGCACGCCTTTACCCGCCAGCGTTACGCCTTGATTTTCAAGATTGCGCTCAACCATGGCGCGCTGTTCTGGCGGCAGGTTTTTCAACTGCCCCAGAATCATTTGCAGGTCTGGCATGGCTTGACCATCCACTTGCATGTTGCTGGACGTCAACTCCCACAGACCGGGTTGCAGCATTTGCGCCTGAGCCAATGGCGCAACCAGACAGCACATCAATGCCAAAGTGGATTTCTTCATTACTGGATCCTTGTTCAACCCTTGAGGGACAGGAGCAACCGCACATGGCCGCCGGACGATGAGGCTTAGACGGCAGATCATGCAGCCAGTTGCACCGTGAATAAAATAGCGACAATCCGCACCCGCTGTGGTCTGTTAAGCAGCAATGGTGCCTAAGGAAAGATCACGAATGGATTACCACAGCCCGTATTTCTTCGGCTATGTCATTGGATTCATTCATCTGCTCGGGATTATCGCCGCGATTCATGCATTGCTGACAGTGCGGACTGCGCAAGGCTCGATTGCCTGGGCAATGCCGCTGCTGTTTATCCCCTATTTCACCCTGATCCCCTATCTGGTGTTCGGTCGCAGTTCATTTGATGCGTATATCAAGGCGCGACGTCAGGCTAACGAAGAAATGCGCACCGCCATCAGTGATATGAACTGGCGCCCCTGGATTGAAGAGGCCGTCGCCGCCAGACGCTCGGAAGCGTATGCGTCACTACGCGCCATGCCAAAACTGGGCAATACTCCGGCACTCGCCAATAACGAGGTGAAGCTGCTGATCAATGGCGATGCGACGTTCAGCGCAATCTTCGACGCCATCCGCGAGGCGAAGCAGACGGTCCTGATTCAGTTCTTCATCATCCATGACGACGCGTTGGGCCGACGCATGCAGGAGCTGCTCTTAGAAAAAGCCGCTGAAGGCGTGGCCGTCTACGTTTTATATGACGGCATCGGCAGTCACGCACTGCCGGGCAGCTACAGCGAAAAACTGCGCAAAGGTGGCGTGCAGATCAAGGCATTCGCGACGCGCGGCGGCTGGCTCAACAGGTTCCAGATCAACTTTCGTAATCACCGCAAGATCGTGGTCGTTGATGGTACGAAAGGCTTCCTCGGCGGGCACAACGTCGGCGACGAGTACGTCGGCCTCAAACCGCCGCTGTCCCCCTGGCGCGACACCCATGTGCAAGTCATCGGGCCAGTGGTTGCCTGCTTGCAGGAGTCATTTGCCGAAGACTGGTTCTGGGCGACACGGGAATTACCGCCCCTGAGCCTGCCGGACAGCTTCCCGGAAGATGGCGTGCTATGCCAATTGCTGACGAGCGGACCGGCGGACAAGCAGGAAACCTGCTCCTTGTTTTTCGTTGAAGCGATCCACGCCGCAACGGAGCGGGTGTGGATAACCAGTCCGTACTTCGTGCCTGATGAAGCAGTGTCGGCCGCCTTGCACCTTGCGGTGTTGCGCGGTGTGGACGTGCGGCTGCTATTGCCCTCACGTCCGGACCATTACGTGGTGTATGCCGCCTCAACCTTGTTCGCCTTCGAAGCAGTGCGCGCAGGTGTCCGGGTGTTTCGTTACGGGCCCGGCTTCATGCATCAGAAGGTGGTATTGGTCGATAACGAGATCACCGCAATCGGCAGTGCCAACCTCGACAACCGCTCGTTTCGCCTGAATTTCGAACTGATGTTGCTCACCGTCGACGGTGATTTCGCCAGCGAAGTGGAGCAGATGCTTAACGACGATTTCGCACTGGCGCATGAAGTCTCGGAACAGGAAAGCCGGGAAACGCACCACTTGCAACAATTAGGAATGCGCATCGCGCGGTTGATTTCACCGATCCTCTGAAGTGACAGGGGAAAGGCCCGCTCCTTTCAAAAATAACTATCTGATCTGGAATGCTTTTCTGTAGGAGCTGCTTACGAGCACCGCGAGGCCGCGATGGCGGCCCGTCTGGTGCATCGCTATCGTGGCCTCGCGGTACTCGCGCGCTCTTACGCAGACTGCGTGAAAACTATTGCACATTGATCAACTAACGATAGATATCTGCGCGCGTCCATGGCAAATCATGGCTGCCATCGGCGCGAGGTTTGACCGCCAGAATCTGATGCAGATTGATCCAGCCATGGGCAAACCCGTAGGCGCAGCCAGCCAGGTACAAGCGCCAGATGCGCAGCGTTTGTTCCGGGACCATGGCAGCGGCCTGCTCCAGATGCGTTTCCAGTCGGGTGCTCCAGTGCTCGAGGGTTTTAGCGTAATGCAGGCGCAGGCTTTCGACATCCACTACTTCCAGCCCCGCCTCGCTGATGTCAGCACTGATTTTCGATACGTGGGGAAGCTCGCCGTTCGGGAAAACATAGCGGCCGATGAACTCACCGGCACCGCGCCCCACAGGACGACCGTCGATATGCTTGGCGGTAATGCCATGATTCATCACCAGCCCGCCCTCCTTCACCGCGCCAAACAGGCGCTGGGCATAAAGCGCCAGGTTGGCATGCCCCACGTGCTCAAACATGCCTACGCTGACCACTTTGTCGAAGCGACCGTCCTGAGGCAGGTCCCGATAGTCGAGCAACTGCAGATCAACCTTGTCCTCCAGGCCTTCAGCCTTGACGCGGGCTCTGGCCAGCTTCAGTTGCTCGCGACTCAAGGTAATACCGAGCACTTTCACGCCGTATTCTCGCGCGGCGAAACGGGCCAGGCCTCCCCAGCCACAGCCGACATCCAGCAAGTACTCGCCCGGCTTCAGCCGCAACTTGCGGCACAGATGGTGGAATTTGTCTTGCTGCGCTTGTTCAAGGCTTTCATTGCCGGTTTTGAAATAGGCGCAGGAATACACCATCTCCTTGTCCAGCCAGAGCTGGTAGAACTCGTTGGAAACATCGTAATGGTAGGAAATCGACGCCGCATCAGTCGCTTTATCATGGTGGGAGCGGACCGGGCTGCTGTCATCCTCATCATCACCCAGTGCTTGAGTCAGCTCATCACAAACCCGCATGACTTCGCTGATGGAGCCCTCCATATCCAGCCGACCTTCCACGAACGCACTGCCCAGCAGATCGAGGCTTGGGTGGGAGAAGTCGGAAACCAGTCGGGGGTCTTTGACGACGATAGTGACGCTGGGCATAGGCCCGAGGTCGAGCTCATGACCATCCCAGAGCTTGAGACGTAGCGGGAGGTGAAGATTCTGTAGGGCCGGTGGAAGTTGCGCGAGCATTTGAGTAAACCCCCAATGATCAAGAACTTGAAAAAGCGTAGTCGAGGATCAGTCCTGCAATAGGACTGGCCCGCTATAGGGTCTATAACCAATAACTACGAATCGACTTCCGGGAACAGCCCTGTACCCCACCTGATTCGAGACAGCCATGACGCTGGAAATGCAGCGCTCTACTTGACTGACTATTAATTTGTAACAGAGTTCTTCAAAGCTCAAGCAATTTTTTATACTTAGCAGACCGCTCTAGCCCGCCGTTTGCGCGACCCTTACAGAGTCAATGGCGCGCTGCGGCTGACAATTCGCCCAACGGCTCATGCAATCGCAGCAGTCTGCCAGCGTTACCCAGCACCAGCAGCGTGCTCAGGTTGTGCAGGATGGCGGCGACCATTGCTCCGGCCGCGCCCAGCCAGCCGAAAGCAGCCAGGCCCACAATCGCAAGGGTCCAACCCAGACCGATGATGACGTTGACCTGTAGCGTTCGACGGCATTGTCGGCTCAGTCGAACACAGGTTCCCAGCCTTCGCAGATCACTGCCAATCAACACGATATCTGCTGATGCCAGCGCAATATCGGCGCCACCCGCGCCCATCGCCACCCCCACGACACCTGCTTTGAGGGCGAGGGAATCGTTGATGCCATCGCCCACCACCATCGGCCGGAAGCCGCGACTGATTTCAGCCCGTACCCGGGTCAACTTATCCTCAGGCAAGGCTTGTGACTGCACGTCGGTAATGCCGACTTCCAGTGCCAGTGTGTTCGCCACGGTTTGCCGGTCACCGGTCAGCAGCAACTGCCTGCCCAGGCCCAGCTCGCGCAGTTCAACCAAGGCTGCACGGGCCTCTGGCTTCAGCGTATCGGCCAGCAACAGCCAACCGAGAAACACACCGTCGAGTGCCAGACCGGCAATCGGACCGTCGTGAATCGGGACCACTGCGGTGGTGATGCCCAGTTGCTCGAACAACTCGGGACGGCCCAGTGCAGCAATGCCCAGTTCGCTCGTCGCCACCACACCCAAACCCTGAAGCTCGCGAATATCGCTGAGCGCCAACTGCTGATCCTTGGCAATCAGACTGGCCAGCGCGCGGCTGACAGGGTGACTGCTCGCGCTGCCCAGGCTTGCCGCCAATGGCAGAAAGTGCGGCGACTCAGGCCCCACACTATGCACAGACTCAATTCTTAACGTGCCAAAAGTCAGGGTGCCGGTCTTGTCGACGACCAGAGAAGTCAGGTCGGCCAGCTCTTCCAGAAAGGCCGAGCTGCGAATCAGAATCCCGTGTCTTGCCGCCACGGCGATACCTGCGATGGCCGTCGCCGGAGCCGATAGCACCAGCGCACACGGGCAAGCGGCAACCAGCACGGCGAGCATGGCCTGAGCGTTATTGGTGACGAACCAGGTCACTGCGGCAATCAGCAACACCAGCACCATGTAGCTGCCCGCATAACGCTCCAGCAGCCGGGTGATCGGTGGCTTGGAGCGCTCGGCGCTTTGCATCAGCGCGATCACTTTGCCCAGTGTGGAATCCTGACCGGTGCGCGTCACTTCAATATGCAGCAGACCATCCAGATTGATCGCCCCGCCAAACACTTCAATCCCGGCCCTGGCCTCCAGTGGCACTGACTCACCGGTAATCGGCGCGGTGTCCAGACTGGCCTGACCCGAGATCACTCGTCCGTCAGCGGGCACCCTATCGCCCGCACGGACTTCAACCTGATCCCCCGCAGCCAGCGTCGAATTATCCACTTCCTCCACGCTGCCATCGGCCTTGATCAGCCGCGCATGGCTGCGGGTCAGGCGGCCCAGCGCCTGAATAGCCTCCTGAGAACCGATGACGCTGCGCTCTTCCAGCACATGGCCAAAGATCATGATGATGGGCAGCAGTGCGGCCGTCATCAGGTCTCCGGTAGCCCAGGCGCCCAGCATCGCCAGCGCGATCAACTGATCAGTGACACCGTGCAGGCTGGGATAACGCAGGCTGTGCCAACCGGCGCTGACTACCGGGATCGCCACCAGCACGGAAGCCGCGCCCAACAAAAGCTGGCTGACGCCAAACTGATCCGGCGCGACAAAACGCCAGATCAGACCCAACCCCAACAGCCCCAGCGCCAGCATCGCCAAGGTCAACTGTCGTGCAGCGCTGCGTTTTTCCGGGGCGCTGAGCATGCTCTGCCCTGCTGATTCGTGAACGGCTTCGCCACTCATTGTTCTGCTCCCTGAATGATCAGGCGGGAATCGTCACGGGGATCGACAGCGGTCACGGAACCCGCTTGGCCGAGGATTTTTGGCACGCGTTCGCGATAGAGGCGTTGCAGCAAACCGGGGTCGCTCCCGGAGTGCATCGACTCACTCAGGCTGGCCACCGTGACCGTATCGGTCTGAGCTTTGGCCAGACGCTCGGATGCCTGGGCATGCGCCACTTGCAAGGTACGATCGGCCTGCTGGTTTGCCGTCTGGATAAGCTTTTCAGCGTCGTTGCGCGCATTCGCCACGGCTTGATCAGCGAGCTGGCTGGCGGTCAGGACCGAGTTGAAAGCGTTGATGGCTGCACCGGGCAAACTCGATTGAACATCGACACGGGTTACTTCGATACCAATGCCGACGCCCGTGGCACTCAGCTCTGCGAGCCTCTGATTGATACCGCGCACCAGATCGCCACGCAGGCGTTCACGTCGTTCGGCTGACTGGCTGTCGGCCGAAACCAGCTCGGGGCGAGCGACCAGAATGGTGTCCAGATCCCGCGCCGCCGTCAGCGCCACGGCACTGCGATTGACGAGTCGGTCCAGCGCTGGCGCCACATGATCACCCTGCAGGACGAAGGCGTACGGGTCGCTGACTTTGTAGTAAACCGTGACGTCCAGTTGCACCACCCCGGCGTCCCCGGTCAACAGATAACCCGACCCGGCCAGCGCATCGCTCATGGGTGCCGCAAAGCTTGCAGCCTTGTCGGCCTGCACAGCCGAGAACGAACGCAGCAAAGTCTCCACACGCCGTTCAATCACCCGGTCCGCAGACGGCAGCAGCACCACTTGTTCAAACGGTTGCGGCCAGGCTGTCAGCAGCCCGGCATTCTGGACTCGCTCCAGTGCGCCCATGCGTAACACCACGGCACGGTTTTGCGGATCGATCTGCCGCACGTTGGACGCTGCCCAACCCAACGCTGCCAGAATCGTCACGCCATAAAGGGCCAGAAACGCCAAACGGCTGGCCTGCAACCATGGGTTGTTCGAGGCCGGTCGTTGATTGCCTGAGGCGCCGTGCTCACTCATGGTTGCGACCCGGCTTTGCCATTCGGCGTTGGAGAGCCATCCAGCGTGGGCGGGCCATCAACCAGCACTTTGAACGGCGCGGCATCGGTGCGCAGAATCAGTTTGGTGCCGGGGGTAACAATGGTCCCGAGCGTGTCCAGTGAGCGCAGAAGGTTATACAACTGCGGCGAACCGGCATAAGCACGGCCGTAGATTTGCGCGGCTTCGACTCGGGATTGAGCTTCGATATCGGCGGCCTTGACCGTAGCGTCTGCTTCAACGATTCGCGCATCACGCTCGGCTGCCGAACGAATCTGCGCCGCTTCGCGCTTGCCCACGGCGGTGCGTTCGGTAGCGATGGTTTCGCGCTCGGCACGCATCCGGTCCACAGTGGCGTTGAGCGTCACCGAAGGCAGGGTCAAACGCTCAACCCCGACCTGCAAGACGCGCACGCCATAGGTGGTGAGCAATTGTTGATCAATCTGCTGACGCAGTTGGTTTTCGAATTCGCTGATCCGCACCTGGCTGGCGTCGGTGTTCACCAGACTCGACAGATCAAAACTGCTGGCCGTGGTTTCCAGCGCAGAACCCACAAACGTGCGGATCTGCCGCGCCGCTTCGTCCGGCTGGTTTTGCACGGCTCGCATGAAGCGTTGCACGTTGTCCGCATCGCCCTGAACCTGCCACGCGACATAGGCCTGAACGATGATGCGCAACCCGTCACGCGTGCCGACATCCTGCAAGCCGCTGGACGTGGTGCGTAAACGCAGGTCCACCGGTATCGCCGCCTCGAAAGGCGCAGGCCAGCGCCAGTTCAAACCCGGCTCCAGCAACACTCGCGAAGGATTACCGAAACGGGTAATGACCGTCGCCTCGCCCGAGCGAACCTGAACCAGACTGGCCGCTGCCACGGCAAACGCGATCAACAATGCCGCGAGCATTCCCCGACGCCATGGAAAGGCGGCAGAGCCGGATGATTCGCCGTGATGGTGGTGACCGTGATGATGACCGTCATGGCCGTGGCCGCTGTGATCGTGACCGGCGTGATCGTGGTTATGAAACAGACTCAAGGGACGACTCCTTACTGAACGGCTTTACGCGGCGCCGTTGGGTCTGCCGGTAGGGTGAAGGTACGCAGGTCGATGGTCGGCGCGTTGTTCGCCCCGCCCAGACGGTGATCGAGCACCAGCATTTTCGAGTGGGCAAGGCCCTGGCTGAGTTGCGTCAGGTACTGCTCAAGCAAGAACGCCTGCCCCGCTCTGGCGTAACCCTGCTGTTCGGCACTGAAACGCAGTTGCGCGGCTTGAGCGTTAGCCATGACTTCCCGAGCGCTGGCGGTGGCTTTGTCATGGGTTTGAGTGGCGTTGAGTTGCGCCACATTGGACGTGCTGCTGGCCGCGCCCCGCTCCCGGGCAATCAGCGCCTGAGCACCAATCTGCGCGGCCTGAACCGCGTGGTAAGCGTTGGCCGCTCCCGCAGGCGGGTGAATGGCTTCAACCACCGTGGCAAGAATCTCCACACCACTGTCGAGTCGCCGCAAGTCTGCCTGGATCGCATTGCCGATATCACGCGCAAGGTCGGAGCGCTGCTCGCCCAGCAATTCGTCCAGCGTCCGCGAAGCAAAGTCGTGCACGAGCACCCGGCTGGCGGTGCTGCGAATCAACATCGGCACATCGGCGCTGTTGTAAGTGGCGGCCATGGCGGCTTCGTCGCTCAAGCCGATGCGATAGACCAGACGCACGTCCATGTTGACGATCTGAAAGCCCTGCTTGTCGCCTGCACTGCTGGCGATCACCTGGGACTTTTCATTGATATGGCTGGCGTCCCACAAACGGTTGGTGCTGGCCGGCGCTGGCCCTTCTGCTGAATCGGACACAGGAGCAGAAGTGACACCGCTCGCATCGGCGACGCTGGTGGCCAGTTCGTGAACCACACCGTTTTCAACCGCCAATACCCGGCCAAAGGGCCAGGGCAGGCCAACGTGCAATCCAGGCCCGAGCACCTCTACCGGCTTGCCGAAACGCTCGTAGATGCCGCGTCCTTGCATGGGGATTTCATGCACACCGCTGAGCGCCCACCCCAGCGCCACGACTGATGCCAAGATGGGCAGAAACGCCCGCCGCATGTAGGTGAAGGCCCAGATCTGCCGCAGGTCGATGCCAAAACGGTTATGTAATTCGTGCTGGAGGGCCTGCAAAGGTTGCGGCGGCCAGCGCAACAGGCCCGCCATGAAACTGCTGGCCGTCAGACGCGGCTCGACGCGGGGATTACGCGGATTGAATAGCGATAACGCCGCGCGGATCAGCAGTTCGATGGCAACGAGGCCCGGCGACAATCCGCTCAGCACCGCCAACCGGGCTGTCCATGGGCGTTCGACGCTGGAGAAAAACAGACACACCGCACCGATCAGCAGCACCGCAATCGCCACGCGGGTCATCTGCGCCAGTTGCGCAGCTTCCGGCCACTCGGCCTGCTCAGCACTGAACTGGCGCTCAAGGACCAGCAGGCCGAACGCCAACAACACCGCCGCACTGCCCGCGACGCTGCCCATTCGTGAAAGATCATTACCCGGCAGTGATAGATCCCAAACGGCTTCCAGGCAGATCAGCGCCAGCACTGCCCAGCCGGCCAGCCATAGGGTAGGCGCGCCAATTTGCGCCAACATCGAACTGCCCAGGTTGCTGATGCGCGCAAGGAGCCGCTCATACCAGCCAGTGTCCTCAAGCTCATGGATGTACGGCGCAACCTGAGGCTCGCCGCCTTTCAACGCCAAAGCACGCCATTGCGCAACGCCGTGGGCGGACTGCAGAGCAGCGGCTAACAGCAACAACGCTACCGCAGCGTTAACCAGCACCGCAGCCCACAGCGTATTCGCTGCGAACAAGTCAGCGAACAACGCCAGAATCAATCCAGAAATACCTGCGCCACCCGTTGTCCAGGTCAGGCGTTGCAGCCGCGCCGCATGAACCGCGGCTCTTTGAAACCTGGGCAGACCGTTAAGGCTGCCGTGTTCAACATCCAGATCAACCCGCATCGACGCCCCAGAACTCACCGAATGTTGCTGCCATAGCCCGGCAATTGCGGCGGGCTGAACCGACAGGATATGGCGTTACGATATAACAGTAACAGTGAAATTTTTGTCAGGTACGGGGCACATTTCGGGCGAGGCTCTACGCTCACATCTACGACGCGCTTGGCAGCGCATTTCCTGTCGACAGTACTGGCAATCAAGACCTGTGCTTGACGCCCAAAGCAGTAAATATTACAACCATAATTTAAAGACGGTGATCACCTGATTTTTTGGGTACTGCACTCCGTTAAACCCATGCCCTGTCGGAGGCAAACGTCGACCCTGTAGGAGTGAGCTTGCTCGCGATAGCGTCAGACCAGACGGCAACTTCTCAACAGGTCGACCGTTATCGCGAGCAAGCTCACTCCTACAGGATCCGCGTTTGCCACATGACAGCGCGGCGTCCACGACAAAAGGAGAAGGCTATGAGCAGCTATGACGTTGTGATTATCGGTGGCGGCCCGGGCGGCTATAACGCAGCCATTCGTGCCGGTCAGTTGGGCCTGAGCGTGGCTTGCGTTGAGGGCCGTGAAACATTGGGCGGTACTTGCCTGAACGTCGGCTGCATTCCTTCGAAGGCGCTACTGCACGCGTCGGAGCTGTACGAGTCGGCTGCGGGTGAGGAATTCGCCAAGCTCGGCATCGAGGTTACGCCGACGCTTAATCTGGCGCAGATGATGAAACAGAAAGGCGACAGCGTGGGGGCCCTGACCAAGGGCATCGAGTTCCTGTTTCGCAAGTACAAGGCAGAATGGATCAAAGGCTGGGGACGCATCGCAGGCCCGGGCAAAGTCATCGTCACCGACGCTCAAGGCGTGGAGACCGAGCTGCAAGCCAAGGACATCATCATCGCTACCGGCTCCGAGCCTACCCCGCTGCCCGGTGTAGAGATCGACAACAAACGCATTCTGGACTCCACCGGCGCGCTGTCTCTGCCAGAAGTGCCCAAGCATCTGGTGGTGATTGGCGCAGGTGTTATCGGTCTGGAACTGGGATCGGTGTGGCGCCGTCTGGGCGCAAAAGTTACGGTGGTGGAATACCTTGATCACGTTGCCCACGGCACGGATCTGGAAGCGGGCAAGACGTTGCAACGTTCGCTATCGCGCCAGGGCATCACCTTTAAACTCAGCTCAAAGGTTACCGCCGCGACCACAACAGATCACGGCGTGAATCTCAGTGTCGAGCCTGCCGCGGGTGGCGAAGCGGAGCTGATCGAAGCCGATTACGTGCTGGTCTCCATCGGGCGGCGGCCTTTCACCAAAGGTCTGGGGCTGGAGACGGTCGGCCTTGAAGTCGATAAACGCGGCATGCTCGAGAACAAAGGCCATCGTACGGCGGCAGATAATGTCTGGGTGATTGGCGACGTCACTTCAGGGCCAATGCTCGCGCACAAGGCCGAAGACGAAGCGACGGTATGTCTGGAGCGTATCGTCGGCAAGGCCGGTGAAGTGAATTACAACCTGATCCCCAATGTGATCTACACCCGCCCGGAACTGGCCAGCGTTGGCAAGACTGAAGAGCAGCTCAAGGCAGATGGGCGTGCGTACAAGATCGGCAAATTCCCGTTCAGCGCCAACAGCCGCTCCAAGGTCAACCACGAGACTGACGGCTTCGCGAAGGTCCTGGCGGATGAACGTACGGACGAAATTCTCGGCGTGCATCTTGTAGGCCCCAGCGTCAGTGAAATGATTGCCGAGTTCTGTGTCGCCATGGAGTTCGCCGCATCGTCCGATGACATCGGCCTGATCAGCCACGCCCACCCTACCCGCTCCGAAGCCTTGCGCCAGGCCGCGATGAGTGTGATCGGGTTGCCGACGCAGTCTTGAAGGCAGCAGTACAAACCCGGTCTTACGGGATTGCGCAGAACCTGTGGGAGCAGGGCTTGCCCGCGATGGGCTTGATGCGACGGGGCAGATATCTGCGGTGCCCTTATCGCGGGCAAGCCCGGCTCCCACAGGATGAACTGACGCGGGACCGGCTTCAGCCAGGAAAGCAGTGTTTCTAACGACATTTTCAGTGCCTGTCACGGCCTATTCCCGGCTAAAGCCGGTATCACATCATCGCGCCATTGTCTGGATCACACACCACTCCCACAGAGGGGAATGCGCCATCCAGAAACAATTCCGGCACATCTAAATCGTAATTATTTATGTTTTTTTCGAACCAGATGCTGTGTTTGTTATCTGTTGTCGGTACTTTGGCGTTCAGCAAGGAGTCGTAGCGCGCAATTTTCTTGTGCAGGATGCACAGTACTCGTTAGGGGCTTCACCTTATGAATCGCAGGACTCTCCTGAAAGCATCCATGGCGCTGGCGGCTTATAGCAGCGTGCCAGCCTCGGGGCTTTTTGCTGCACGCGCGATGGCCGCCACGGCCGACGGCGAAATCGAACATTTTGACTTCGATGCACTGAAAGCCCACGCCAAGCAATTGGCTGGTCGGGGTTACGTCAGCAACAAGCAAGTACTGCCTCCTGTACTGGCAAACATGACACCGCAGCAGTTCAACGCCATCAAATACGACGCTGGCCACTCCTTGTGGAACGAGCTTAACGGCCAACTGGACGTGCATTTCTTCCACGTCGGTATGGGCTTCAAAACGCCGGTACGCATGTACAGCGTTAACCCGAAGACCAAAGAGTCCCGGGAAGTGCACTTCCGCCACGAACTGTTCAATTACGAGTCCAGCGGCATCGACAAATCGCTGGTCAAAGGTGACCTGGGCTTTGCCGGTTTCAAGCTGTTTAAGGCGCCAGAAATCGCCATCAATGACGTGGTCTCGTTCCTCGGCGCCAGCTATTTCCGCGCAGTGGACAGCAACAAGCAATACGGCTTGTCGGCACGCGGTCTGGCCATCGATACCTACGCCAAGCGTCAGGAAGAATTCCCCGACTTCACCAAGTTCTGGTTTGAAACCCCGGACAAGAATGCCACCCGCTTTGTGGTTTACGCGCTGCTGGATTCGCCAAGCTGCACCGGTGCCTACCGTTTCGATATCGATTGCCAGTCAGGCCAGGTGGTCATGGACATCGACGCGAACATCAACGCGCGTACCGACATCGATCAGATGGGCATCTCGCCGATGACCAGCATGTTCAGCTGCGGCACCCACGAGCGCCGGATGTGCGACACCATTCACCCGCAAATCCACGACTCGGATCGTCTGGCCATGTGGCGCGGTAACGGCGAGTGGATCTGTCGCCCGCTGAACAACCCGCCCAGCCTTCAATTCAATGCCTTCGCCGATAAAGACCCCAAGGGTTTCGGTCTCGTGCAGACCGACCATGAGTTCGCCAGCTATCAAGACACCGTTGACTGGTACCACCGTCGTCCAAGCCTGTGGGTAGAACCGACGACGCCATGGGGTGAAGGCGCGGTCAATCTGGTGGAAATCGTTACCACCGGCGAGACCATGGATAACATCGTGGTGTTCTGGACGCCGAAGGACAAGATCAAGGCCGGTCAGTCGGTCAATTACGGCTACAAGCTGTATTGGGCCCCGCTGCCACCGGTGCGTACGCCTCTGGCACAAGTGCATGCCACTCGCTCGGGTATGGGCGGTTTCACGGAAGGCTGGGCACCGGGCGAGCATTACCCGAAGTTCTGGGCCCGACGCTTTGCCGTGGACTTCAACGGCGGCGGCCTGGAAAGCCTGCCGGAAGGCACCGCTATCGAACCTATCGTGACCGTCTCGCACGGCAAGCTGCAGGAGTTCAACATCCTCGTGCTGCCGGACATCAAAGGTTATCGGATCATTTTCGACTGGCTGCCAGACAGCGACTCGGTCGAGCCGGTGCAGATGCGTATGTACATCAAGACTCAAGACCGGACGCTCAGCGAAACCTGGCTCTATCAGTACTTCCCGCCTGCGCCTGACAAGCGTAAATATCCGTCGTAACCCGATCCGGTTCAGAGGTGCCTTGCAGCTATGCAAGCACCTCTGAATATTCACGCCTTACACGCCAATTTTTAATTCTTACTAAATTCAAAAGGTTATAAACCTACTGATTTCCTCACATCAGTAATATGTTCGAATATTGACGAATTGATTGACAGTTCGGCGAACTCAGGCTGATATAACCCCTGTCCTTTCTGATTCACCCTCCCTGTTTTCCTGCCGCGTTGACCATTCCCCATGGTTGATGAGCGGTAGCGTGGATGATGGTTTTTTCTGCATATCCCACCGCCTGTAAGAGTGAACTTGTTCGCGAGACGTCAGGCCTGCGTACACAAACATGCAGCCTCGCCAACAAGCTAGCCCCTACAACAGAAGTGCAACTCCCCTCACATCAGCAATCCCGAGGCAGAACACATGATGTTGAACCCTGCAAACAGCGGCGACGCTCGCTCGTCGATTCTGGCCTTCAACAAATCGACAGTGGTGGTATGGGTTGCCATCAGCCTGATCCTGATGGAAACCTTTTCCGGTGCGCTGCGCTTTTACTTCGATAAGGCGGGCATCGCACCCTTGTTGTACCTGCCCAAGATTGCCTGCTTGGTGATGTTTGCGTTGGAGCTGCGCGATTACAAAGCCGGTCGCATGGTCTGGATGAGCATGCTGCTATTGATGGTTTCGAGTGTGCTGGCAATGCTGCACGGCGCTAGCCTGAACAACGTCGCCTTCGCGTTGTTTGGCATCAGCCCGTTGCTGTTCGGCCTGGTCTGTAGCGAGCACCTGTTCCATCGTCGAAGGTTGCTTCTCTGGGTGATAGGCCTGTGTCTGGCGGCATCACTGATCGGGATTGCGCTGGATAAATTCACGGCCGTACCGTGGAAGGGCTACAGCTACAGCATTGGCGACGCCGAGCTGAGCGCCAATACATCGTGGACCACGGACACAGAAGACCGCATCGCCGGTTTCGCCCGTGTTTCCAATGTCTTGTCGATTCTGATCGCAATCTTCAGCTTGTATCTGTTGGTACTGCTGCGCTCTCGGCTGTTGTGGCTGCTGTTGAGCCCGGTGGCTTTGTACGCCATCGTCCTGACCACCAGCAAAGCCCCTGCCGCCGCTTTCGCAATGACCCTGGCGTTACTGCTGATCAGCCGTATGCGCTGGACGACGCGTATTGTCTGCACCCTCGCCGTTTTGACAGGGCTGACGCTCCCTGTGCTGGGCATGGTGTATGACTTTGACCTGCATACCGTGAGCAGCAGCAACTCCGCGCTAGGCACCTTGTATGACCGATTGATCAATACGTGGCCAAACGTCGCCCACGCCATCAGCAAAGAAGGCTGGACCCTGACCGGTGCGGGGTTTGGCATGTTCGGCGGCGCAGCCTCGCTGTTTCCGGTACCTGGCGGTGAGATGCTGGTCGGTTCGGACAGCAGCGCGATGTATCTGTGGGCGATGCTCGGGCTGGGCGGCGTGTTGCTCTATCTCATGCAGATTCCACTGTTCTTTACCCTGACCGATCAAGACAGCCATGTCGGCAGAGCGATGCTGGCGATTACCTTCTGCTGCTGCATGATCAGTTGGACCACCGATATGTTTGAAGTCACTGTGGCCAATCTTTTCCTTGGTCTGGCGATAGGGCATGCGCTGTCCGACAAGCTTCTGGATAGCCGCAAAACTCCACGCCCTCAAGCATTTCATCTGTCGCCCTCACCGACGGCGTACTGAGGATGGCAGGCAAACGATTCGCAACCGGACTGGCCTGCGTTGCCTGGCTGACATGCACGGCGCTCCACGCCGAAGAAGCCTTCATTCTGGGCATCAGCACACATCTGATGAACTTCGATGCGTCGCCAAGACCCGCTTTGCAACTTGCCGCAAAAGCGGGTTTTTCAGCGGTTAAAGACGATGCCTTCTGGTCAACGGCGGAACCCAAGCCCAACCAGTGGCGCATCATCGCGCCATGGCGTGATTACCTGAACACCGCCACCAGCCTGAACTTGAACAGGCTGACCATTCTGGACTACAGCACGTCGTTTCATGACAACGCCAAACCGCGCGCACCAGCGGTCAAAGCGGGGTATCTGAACTACGTGGATTACGTCACCGGGCAATTGGGCAACAAAGTCGACTTTTACGAGATCTGGAACGAGTGGGACCTTGAAGCCCCCCGAGATCCGCAACTAAGCGCCGACTACGCCACACTGGTGCGCGAAGCAGTGCCGTTGATCCGCAAGAACACCACACAGGTCAACGGGACGCCAGCCAAAATCCTTGCAGGCTCGATAACGCCAGAAGGCATGGATGGCGGGTTCGCGGACAGGCTGATCGACGCAGGCATGCTGGGTCTGGTTGATGGGCTTTCGATTCATCCCTACGCCCATTGCGCCGCCGACGGGCGCAACAACCCCGAAAGCTGGGTGCAATGGCTGCGCGATTATGAACAGCACATCCGCACCAAGGCCGGGCGCGCGGTGCCGATCTACCTCACGGAGATGGCCTGGCCTAGCCACAAAGGCCCCTGCGGGAATACGCCGCAAACTCAGGCAGCTTATCTGGCGCGGATTCTGTTGTTTGCTCGCACCATTCCCAACATCAAAGGCGTCTGGTGGTACGACCTGGTCAACGACGGGCCAGACAGAGCCGACCAGGAGCACAACTTCGGCCTGCTCAATCAGGACCTGTCACCCAAGCCCGCCTATGGTGCGGTCAATGCCATCGCCGACGTTATCAAGCATTTTGCCTGGGACGCTCAGCGCAGTGTCCAGTCCGCCAACGTTTACCAATTGCATTTCAGTAAGGGCAATGAACATGTCATCGCGGCATGGGCTACCGATGGACCTCGCCAGCAGTTGATCACCAGTAGCCGGCAGATGAGAGGCCCGGTCATGTTCATCGACACTGCCGACCCCGGCAAAGGACAAATGTCTGGAGAGGCATTCTGGCGCTGTCAGGACGATCAGTGCTCTGCTCCAGTAACGCTCACCCGCTTCCCGAAAATCATCAGCCTGAACTCCGATACAGCCACGCCGCAACGCCCCTGACCTCATTCCCTGCCCCAGCCGTCAACGCCAAGAAGAGCGCCATGGACTTCAGAAAAGACATCAATGGATTGCGCGCTATCGCAGTGATCGCAGTGCTGCTTTATCACTTCAATCCCGGCTGGTTGCCCGGCGGGTTTGCGGGCGTGGATATTTTCTTCGTGATCTCTGGATACCTGATCACCGGCATCATCGTGCGCAATCTGGACGCCGGCCGCTTCAGTTTGCTGGCGTTCTACAAGTCCCGCGCCCGACGCATTGTTCCGGCCCTGGCAGCACTGTGCTTTGTGCTTCTGCTGGCGGGCTGGTTTTACCTGCTGCCGCAGGACTACAGCGAACTGGGCAAACACATTGCCGCCAGCCTGGGGTTCGTATCCAACATTGTTTACTGGTTCGAAGCGGGATACTTCACCCCTGGGGCACACGAAAAGTGGTTGCTGCACACATGGTCGTTGTCGGTGGAGTGGCAGTTCTACATGGTGTATCCAGTGGTACTGCTGGCGTTGAGCCGAGTGATTGCCTTGCGAAACCTGCGTTGGTTGATCCTTTGCGCCTGTCTGGCCGGGTTTGGCTTTTGTGTATTCGCCTCATTCAAATGGCCTGAGCCATCGTTCTATCTGTTGCCGACGCGGGCCTGGGAACTGTTGGTCGGCGCTGCCGCCTGTGTATTCCCGATCAGGCTTCAACCGTTGCATCAACGAGCCCTGGAACGCGTTGGCCTAGGACTGATGCTGGCAAGTTTCCTTGTGCTCTCAGAGAAGGATGTATGGCCTGGCTATCTGGCGCTGCTGCCGGTGCTGGGTACCTTGGCAGTGATCGTCGCCGCGCGACAGGATTCGTTCGTCACCGGCAACCGGTTCTCACAGTGGACAGGGAAACTGTCTTACTCGCTGTACCTCTGGCACTGGCCGGTCGTGGTGTTCATGAGCTACTCAGGTTATCTGGGCGAAACATCCAATTTGTTGATCGGCATGCTGTGCGCCTTTGGCCTGGGCTTGGCGTCTTATGAGCTGATCGAAAAGGCCCCCAACACGGCCCCCGGCAAATTCCGCTGGAGATTCGCCCCGGTCAGCGCGTTGATCGGCTCGGTGCTTGTCGCAGCGGGTGCCGTGAATGCGACAGAGGGTGCGGTTTCTCCCCTGCGCACGGTGAGCATCTCGGACAAGGCGCGCTTTGTTCAGGACTACGCCGACCGGCAGAAAAATCTCTATGAAACGTACTGGCTAAAATGCGATGCCTTTTCCGCGTTCACCGAGCGCGGCCTCTCCGCCATTGACCCCTCCTGCACAGAGAAACGCGGACAGGGGGGCGTCTTCCTGTGGGGCGACTCCCACGCTCAGGCGCTATCCCTGGGTTTACGAACCTTGCTGGCCCATGACACGCCGTTCTATCAAGTCGCCTCCGCAGGCTGCAAACCCAGCCTGACTCAAGACAACGGACGCGCCACTGCGCCACGCCTGACCTGCAACTACTCCAACAGAACCGCATTGCAAAGTATTCGCGAGCTACGTCCTGAGGTGGTGGTGATTGCCCAGAAAGATCAGCACGACAAAACCCAATGGAGCAACATTGCCGCCCGCCTCAAGAGCTACGGCGTCAAACACATCGTTCTGCTGGGGCCGCTGCCGCAATGGAGCCCTTCCCTGCCAAGCGTCATTGCCAATCGTCATTGGGGTCTGAACGAGTCGCACATCAGCGACCCGGCCCTCGATCAGAGCGTCATGGCGACTGATCGGGCAACACGTCGGCTGATTGATCCTCAGGCCGTCGACTTTGTGTCACTGATCGACAAGCTATGCGTGGCCAACTCCTGCCTAGTCCGGTTGCAGGACGATTCGCTGCTGCAAATTGATTCAGGACACCTCAGTGAAAAAGGCTCGCTGTACATCGTGAAAAACTTTGTTCTTCCGGAGCTGAGCAAACAGATCGCTCGATAGCTGCCCGCGTAAAACAAGCCCGCCTGACCCTGATCAGTGCGGGCTTTTTTGCGTCCTGAAAAAATCTTCACATCGTCGCCACGTTTGGCTGCTAAGTTGAGCGCAAGCCATTTTGCAAGGAGGCAGAGTTGAGCATGTTTTTACCAAAAATATTTCTTGGCTGGATGCTGACGGCGCTAAGCCTGACAGGTTTAGCGCACGCAGAGATTTATCAGGTTGGAGGCAGCCAGTGGCGGCCGTTCAGCTATGAGGATGAACAAGGCAATCTGCGCGGAATATCCACCGATATCGCCCGACGCGTCTTGCAACTGGCCAATATTGAAGCGCAGTTCGTTTCTTACCCGGTCAATCGGCTGCAAGCCATGCTGGGCAAAGACGAACTTGATATGAACTTCGCCGACTCTGCGCAGTGGAACAGCAAAGATGAACTCGATCATTTTG
Source organism: Pseudomonas caspiana (assembly GCF_040224095.2). Classification (NCBI taxonomy): domain Bacteria; kingdom Pseudomonadati; phylum Pseudomonadota; class Gammaproteobacteria; order Pseudomonadales; family Pseudomonadaceae; genus Pseudomonas; species Pseudomonas caspiana. The sequence goes on from NZ_CP167995.1 coordinate 6,103,837, forward strand.
TTTTTTCCGAACCCTACCTGCGGGTCAAGGAACACCTGTATGTCCTCAAAGGAAGCCCTGCCGCCAAAATCCCTGTGGATAAGTTACAGGGCCTGACCATAGGCACTATCCGGGGCTATACCTATCTGAATATGGACCCGTCTTTCGCAGACAAACGGCTGGTCGAACTGGAAACCTCTGAAGACTCGGCGCTGCTTCAACTGCTGTTGGCCAGACGCGTTGATGCGATCGCAATGGTCGACGACCTGTTCGACTACCTTGTTGCAGAACAACACATGGATCCAGACCTTTTCCAGCGTGGTGCATTACTCAGTGATGCCCATGTCAGCATCAAGCTGCAGCCCGAACTGGCGGCTCACCTGCCCGCCATAAACAAAGCCATCCGATCAATGATCCGCAGCGGCGAAGTAGCCAGGATTCGCACGTCGTATCTCTCGTCTCACAAGCCCGACGGGTGCCAAAAAGCGGACGTAACCTGTTGAAAGTCAAGAACGATCACTAAATCCGGATTAAGTTCATATTTCTAAATTTATCAATGACATAGCCTTAAACAATTCATGAATGGCAAGACTCGTCTTTACGCTTAGGCTCTCAAAACAACCAAAAATAGAGAGAGACCTGAGATGCCCCTACCTCGCTTCCATGTCGCAGTTAGCCTGATTGGAGCAAGCCTGATGGCCACCTCCGCAGCCTACGCCGACACCCTGACCCGTGATAATGGCGCCCCTGTTGGCGACAATCAGAACTCCCAGACCGCCGGTGCAACCGGCCCAGTCCTGCTGCAGGACGTGCAACTGCTGCAAAAACTCCAGCGCTTTGATCGCGAACGCATTCCTGAGCGCGTCGTACACGCGCGCGGTACCGGCGTACACGGGGAGTTCGTTGCCTCGGAAGGTGCTTCGGACCTGAGCAAGGCAAAAGTCTTCAGCAAAGGTGAGCACACCCCGGTATTCGTGCGCTTCTCCTCGGTGGTACACGGTAACCATTCGCCGGAAACCCTGCGTGACCCGCGCGGTTTTGCGACCAAGTTCTACACCGCAGACGGCAACTGGGATCTGGTCGGCAACAACTTCCCGACGTTCTTCATTCGTGATGCCATCAAGTTCCCGGACATGGTGCATGCGTTCAAGCCTGACCCACGCACCAACCTGGATGACGACTCGCGCCGCTTCGATTTCTTCTCCCACGTGCCGGAAGCGACTCGCACCCTGACTCTGCTGTATTCCAACGAAGGCACACCTGCCAGCTATCGCACCATGGATGGCAACGGTGTTCACGCTTACAAACTGGTGAATGCCAAAGGCGAAGTGAACTACGTCAAGTTCCACTGGAAAAGCCTGCAAGGCCTGAAAAACCTTGATCCCAAGCAGGTTGCCGAGGTCCAGTCCAAGGATTACAGCCACCTGACCAACGACTTGGTAGACGCAATCAAGAAAGGTGATTTCCCGAAATGGGACCTTTACGTTCAGGTCATCAAACCTGAAGACCTGGCCAAGTTTGATTTCGACCCGCTGGATGCGACCAAAATCTGGCCGGACGTTCCCGAGCGCAAGATTGGCCAGATGGTCCTGAACAAGAATGTGGATAACTTCTTCCAGGAAACCGAGCAGGTCGCCATGGCTCCGGCCAACGTCGTACCGGGCATCGAGCCTTCGGAAGACCGTCTGCTGCAAGGCCGGGTGTTCTCCTACGCCGATACTCAGCTGTACCGCGTCGGCACCAACGTCTTCAGCCTGCCGATCAACGCGCCAAAGGTTAAGGTCAACAACGGCAATCAGGACGGTTCGCTGAACAGCGGCAACACCACAACCGGCGTCAACTATGAGCCAAGCCGCCTCAACCCGCGCCCTGCTGTTGAAACCGCTCGCTACAGCCAGCTGCCGCTGTCTGGCAGCACTCAACAAGCGAAGATTCAGCGCGAGCAGAACTTCAAACAGGCGGGCGACTTGTATCGTTCGTACAGCAAAAAAGACCAGCAGGACTTGATTCAAAGCTTTGGCGAGTCGCTGGCCACTACCGACACCGAAAGCAAAAACATCATGCTCTCGTTCCTCTACAAGGCTGATCCGGAATACGGCACAGGCGTGACCAAAGTTGCCAAAGGCGACCTCGACAAGGTCAAGCAGCTCGCTGCCGCACTGAAGGACTGATCAATAACTCGCACGCTTCAGCTATCTGGCTGAAGCGTAGCGAGCCGGGTCTTTTAAGAGGGTATGAACATGCGCAGAATTCTATTCGCGTTGCTATTGTGCGCAGCCACAGCCAGCGCTGCCACGAACGAAGCAACCACCACCGACACTCAAGCGCAGTTGCGCGCACTGTATTTCCAGGCAGCGCGTGAAGGCCGAGAGGACATGCTCAACGAATTCATCAACGCCCGATTCGACCTGAACGTTCAGGACGAAAAGGGCTATACCGCGCTGATTCTCGCCGCGTATCACGGTCATCAAGACACAGTGACGCAATTACTGAATGCGGGTGCTGATCCATGCGCCAAGGACCTCAGAGGCAACACCGCGCTGATGGGTGCCATCTTCAAGGGTGAGCTGAGCATCGCCCGGCAACTGGTCGCCGCCGACTGCGCGCCAGACCAGCGTAATAATGCAGGCCAGACCGCAGCGATGTACGCCGCCCTTTTCCACCGCAAAGAGATCCTTGATTCCCTCGCCGCCAAAGGCGCCGACCTGAACGCCACGGATGCCATGGGTAATCAGGTGCAGAATCTTGAGCGGGGGGAGTTTAAGACGGCGCAGCCTTCGCAGTGAGGGCGAAGGCTGTCCGGGGTGTGGATAACTTACTCCACGGTCACTGACTTGGCCAAGTTACGTGGCTGGTCAACGTCCGTCCCCTTCAATACCGCTACGTAATACGAAAGCAGTTGCAACGGGATGGTGTAGAGAATCGGTGCCAAGGCGTCGACGATGTGCGGCATCGCGATGACGTGGGTGCCTTCGCCATTGCTCATACCGGCTTGTTCGTCAGCGAAGACGATCAGCTCGCCTCCACGGGCGCGTACTTCCTGCAGGTTGGATTTCAGCTTTTCCAGCAGCTCGTTGTTCGGTGCAACGGTGACCACCGGCATATCGCTGTCGACCAAAGCCAAAGGACCGTGCTTAAGCTCGCCTGCCGGGTAGGCTTCGGCGTGGATGTAAGAGATCTCTTTGAGTTTGAGTGCACCTTCCATAGCTACCGGGAACTGAGCGCCACGGCCCAGGAACAGGGTGTGGTTCTTCTCGGCGAACAACTCGGCGACTTTCTCGACCGTGCTGTCCATGGCCAACGCTTCACCCAGACGAGTAGGCAGACGACGCAACTCTTCAACCAGCTCGGCTTCAACGCCTTCAGCCAATGTGCCTTGAACCTGACCCAGAGAGAGAGTCAGCAACAGCAGTGCGACCAGTTGGGTGGTAAAGGCTTTGGTCGACGCTACGCCGATTTCAGGACCGGCCTGGGTCAGCAATGTCAGGTCGGACTCGCGAACCAGCGAGCTGATGCTGACGTTGCAGATGGCGAGGCTGGCCAGGAAGCCCAGCTCCTTGGCGTTACGCAGTGCGGCCAGGGTGTCAGCGGTTTCGCCGGACTGGGAAATCGAGACGAACAGGGTGTCCGGCTGTACCACTACTTTGCGATAACGGAACTCACTGGCAACTTCCACCTGGCATGGAATGCCTGCCAGCCCTTCCAGCCAGTAACGCGCGACCATGCCTGCGTGGTAGCTGGTACCGCAGGCAACGATTTGCACATTACGCACTTTTGCGAACAGTTCAGCCGCTTGTGGACCAAACGCTTGCACCAACACTTGTTGCTGACCCAGGCGGCCTTCAAGTGTGCGCTGCACGACTTTCGGCTGCTCGTGGATTTCCTTGAGCATGAAGTGGCGGAACTCGCCTTTGTCAGCAGCCTCTGCGCCTTCACGGTATTGCACGATTTCACGTTCAACCGGCAAACCATCCGCAGCCCAGATCTGCACGCTTTCACGACGGATTTCAGCGATATCGCCTTCTTCCAGATACATGAAACGGTCGGTGACCTGACGCAACGCCATTTGGTCGGACGCGAGGAAGTTTTCCCCAAGGCCCAAGCCCACCACCAGCGGACTGCCGCTGCGGGCGGCGACCAGTCGGTCTGGCTGTTTGGCACTGATCACTGCCAGACCGTATGCGCCGTGCAGCTCTTTTACAGCCGCTTTCAACGCAACGGTCAGGTCAGGGGTGTCTTTGAGTTTGTGGTGCAGCAAGTGGACGATGACTTCGGTGTCAGTGTCGGAGACGAATACATAGCCCAAGCCCTTGAGGCGCTCGCGCAATGGTTCGTGGTTCTCGATGATGCCGTTGTGGACAACTGCCAGTTCGTCACCGGAAAAGTGCGGGTGGGCATTGCGTTCACAAGGTGCACCGTGGGTAGCCCAACGGGTGTGGGCGATACCGAGACGACCCAGCAATGGCTCACCTGCCAGTGCCTGCTCCAGTTCGCTGACCTTGCCAGAACGACGGCGGCGATCAAGCACACCGGCGTTACTGAACACCGCGACGCCCGCGCTATCGTAACCACGGTATTCCAGACGCTTGAGCCCTTCGACCAAGATGGCGGTGATGTTGCGTTCAGCGACTGCGCCGACAATTCCACACATAAGTTTCTCCTAGCTGACAGCGGCACAAATCAGGGTTATGCCGCGGGCTTGTATCTGTTCGCGCGCCTCAAGTGGCAGGCGATCATCAGTAATCAGGGTATGGATACTGCTCCAGGGCAGCTCCAGGTTGGGTATCTTGCGACCTACTTTGTCCGCCTCGACCATCACCACCACCTCTCGGGCAACTTCAGCCATGACGCGGCTCAGCCCCAGCAACTCGTTGAAAGTGGTGGTACCGCGAGCCAGGTCGATGCCATCGGCACCGATGAACAACTGATCAAAATCGTAGGAGCGCAGCACTTGTTCTGCGACCTGCCCCTGGAAAGACTCCGAGTGCGGGTCCCAGGTACCACCAGTCATCAACAGAACAGGCTCTTGCTCCAGTTCGCTCAGCGCACTGGCGACATGCAGAGAGTTGGTCATGACCACCAAGCCCGGCTGCTGGCCGAGTTCGGGGATCAACGCCGCCGTGGTGCTGCCGCTGTCGACGATGATTCGCGCATGCTCCCGAATCCGCTTCACTGCCGCACGGGCGATGGCTTGCTTGTACTTGGAGACGGGCTGCGAGTTCTCGCCAATCAGTTCCTGAGGCAAAGTGATAGCGCCTCCGTAGCGACGCAAAAGCAGGCCATTGCTTTCGAGTGCCGCCAGATCCTTGCGAACCGTAACTTCGGAAGTGTCGAAGCGCTTGGCCAATTCATCTACGCTCACCTCACCCTGCTCGCTGAGCAACGCAAGGATGTTGTGACGTCGTTGAGGTGTATTGCGTTTCGACATGGGAGACTTAAGTTTCGATTCGGAAGATAACGGCGGCAATCAAAACCTATTCGGAGATAGTCGTCAAGCGTTGATGCGCCGACTCTTCGTCAGGCATCACATCAATGGTGGATTTGAAATGCATACTCTGTAGAAGAGCACGGAGGTTACGACGGCCGCAATCGCTGCCTCACGTTGCTCGTGACCTCCTACAGAGAGCAAGTTACCGCTCTGTGGATAACTTCAGTCTTTCTTTATTTTAACCGGGCGCTTCCAGCCTTCGATGTTGCGCTGGCGGGCGCGAGCGACGCCTAACTGTTCGGCCGGAATATCCTGATTGATAGTCGAGCCTGCAGCCGTAGTGGCGCCTGACAAGATATCCACAGGGGCAACCAACGAGTTATTGGAGCCGATGAATACGTCTTCACCAAGCACAGTCTTGTGCTTGTTCGCGCCGTCGTAGTTACAGGTGATCGTACCGGCACCGATGTTAGTGCGCGCGCCGATTTCAGCGTCGCCCAGATAGGTCAGATGCCCGGCCTTGGCACCTTCGCCCAGACGAGCATTCTTGAGCTCTACAAAGTTACCCACATGGGCTTTAGCTCCCAAGACGCTGCCGGGACGCAAACGAGCGAATGGACCGGCGTCGCTGCCCTCGCCCATGATTGCGCCGTCCAGATGACTGTTGGCCTTAACCACCACACCTTTGCGCAAGGTGCTGTCTTTGATCACGCAGTTCGGGCCAATGACCACGTCATCTTCAATGATGACCCGGCCTTCGAGGATGACGTTGATGTCGATAAGCACATCGCGCCCCACTGTCACGTCGCCGCGCACATCAAAACGGGCCGGATCGCGCAGCGTTACGCCCAGCGCCATCAAGCGTCGAGCTTCGCGCAGCTGATAGTGACGCTCCAGCTCAGCCAGTTGTTTGCGGTCGTTGGCACCTTGAACTTCCATGGCGTCATGAGGCTGCTCAGTAGCAACCACCAGACCATCATTAACTGCCATGGCGATCACATCAGTCAGGTAATACTCGCCTTGAGCGTTGTTGTTCGATAGTCGTCCCAGCCAGTCAGCCAGGCGCTTGCCTGGGACAGCGAGAATACCTGTGTTGCCTTCGTTAATAGCCTTCTGGGCTTCTGTCGCGTCTTTGTGCTCGACGATGGCACGCACGCGGTTCTGCTCGTCGCGCACGATGCGGCCGTAACCGGTTGGATCGTCAAGGTTGACGGTCAGCAGACCCAGCTGTTCGCCATTGACCTGCTTCAACAGGCGCTGCAGCGTTTCAACTTCAATGAGCGGCACATCGCCGTAGAGAATCAGCACGGTTTCGGCGGTCAACTCCGGCAGTGCCTGAGCCACAGCGTGTCCTGTGCCCAACTGCTTGTCTTGCATGACGAAATTCAGATCGTCGGCGGCCAAACGCTCACGGACGATATCCGCACCATGACCAATCACCACGTGGATGCGCTGCGGCGATAATTGCCGAGCGCTGTGGATAACATGGCCAAGCATGGAGTCACCGGCAACTGGGTGCAGAACTTTCGGGAGTGCCGAGCGCATGCGAGTGCCTTGGCCTGCCGCGAGAATTACGATATCAAGAGACATGGGATTTCCAACTGAGGCGCGCCGCGTCACTTATCCACAAGCGTCGGCAGATCCTGAAAAAAGAAAAAGGGTAGCCGAGGCTACCCTTTTTCTCAATCGCGCAGAAGACGACGGGGTTAGCCGCCGAACTTCTTGCGAATTTGCTGAACGGTACGCAGCTGGGCTGCGGCCTCGGCCAGACGAGCAGTCGCAGATCCGTAATCGAAATCTGCGCCTTTTTCGTTCAGGGCCTTCTCGGCTGCCTTTACGGCCGCCTGAGCAGAGGCTTCGTCCAGGTCATCAGCACGTTGCACAGTGTCGGCAAGCACCTTGACCATGTTCGGTTGAACCTCGAGGAAACCACCCGAGATGTAAAACACCTCGGCTGCTCCGCCCTGCTTGATCAAGCGGATCGGACCTGGTTTCAGATCAGTGATCAGCGGCGCGTGGCCTGGAGCGATACCGATATCACCCAGGTTACCGTGCGCAATCACCATCTCGACCAGACCGGAGAAAATTTCTCCTTCCGCGCTGACGATATCGCAATGGACTGTTATAGCCATTTGCTTGCCTCGACCTGATTAGCGCCCGTTGCCGGGCGCTGGGATTACAGTTTCTTGGCTTTCTCGATCGCTTCTTCGATGCCGCCGACCATGTAGAACGCTTGTTCTGGCAGGTGGTCGTAGTCACCGTTGAGGATGCCTTTGAAGCCAGCAATGGTGTCTTTCAGGGAAACGTATTTACCCGATGCACCAGTGAAGACTTCAGCCACGAAGAACGGTTGCGACAGGAAGCGCTGGATCTTACGAGCACGGTTAACCAACTGTTTGTCAGTCTCCGACAGCTCGTCCATACCCAGGATCGCAATGATGTCCTTCAGTTCTTTGTAGCGCTGCAACACGTACTGAACGCCGCGAGCGGTGTCGTAGTGTTCCTGGCCGATAACGTTCGGGTCCAGCTGGCGCGAAGTCGAATCCAGTGGATCTACCGCTGGGTAGATACCCAGGGAGGCGATGTCACGGGACAGTACAACGGTCGCGTCCAAGTGGGCAAACGTGGTCGCTGGCGACGGGTCAGTCAAGTCATCCGCTGGTACGTATACGGCCTGGATGGAAGTGATCGAACCGTTTTTGGTGGAAGTGATGCGCTCTTGCAGAGTACCCATCTCTTCAGCCAGGGTCGGCTGGTAACCTACTGCGGAAGGCATACGGCCCAGCAGTGCGGATACTTCAGTACCGGCCAGTGTGTAACGGTAGATGTTGTCGACGAACAGCAGAACGTCGTTACCTTCGTCACGGAACTTCTCGGCCATGGTCAGGCCAGTCAGTGCTACGCGCAGACGGTTACCCGGCGGCTCGTTCATCTGACCGTAAACCAGTGCCACTTTGTCCAGAACGTTGGAATCCTTCATCTCGTGGTAGAAGTCGTTACCCTCACGAGTACGCTCACCCACACCGGCGAACACGGAATAACCGCTGTGCTCGATGGCGATGTTACGGATCAGTTCCATCATGTTTACGGTTTTGCCTACACCGGCACCACCGAACAGACCGACTTTACCACCCTTGGCGAACGGGCAAACCAGGTCGATAACCTTGATGCCTGTTTCCAGCAGATCGTTGCCACCAGCCTGTTCAGCGAAGGACGGCGCAGCACGGTGAATGCCCCAGCGTTCTTCGGTGTCGATCGGGCCAGCTTCGTCGATCGGGTTGCCCAGCACGTCCATGATCCGGCCCAGAGTCGCTTTACCGACTGGTACGGAGATGGCTTTGCCAGAGTCTGAAACTTCCAGACCACGCTTCAAGCCCTCGGTGGAGCCCATCGCAATGGTACGAACCACGCCGTCGCCCAGCTGCTGCTGAACTTCCAGGGTGGTCCCTGCCGCGCTTTTGACTTCCAGCGCGTTGTAGATGCTCGGTACGCTATCGCGTGGGAATTCCACGTCGATCACGGCGCCGATGATTTGAACGATACGTCCGCTACTCATTAGCTGGTTCCTCTAATATTTGAACCGTTAAACCGCGGCAGCGCCGCCGACGATTTCCGAGATCTCTTGGGTGATCGCTGCCTGACGCGCCTTGTTGTAGATCAGCTGCAAATCACTGATCAAATCACCGGCGTTGTCTGTGGCGTTCTTCATCGCGATCATCCGCGCTGCTTGTTCAGCTGCGTTGTTCTCGACCACCGCCTGGTACACCTGCGACTCAACGTAGCGAACCATCAAGCCGTCAAGCAGCTCTTTGGCATCGGGTTCGTAGAGATAGTCCCAGTGGTGCTTGAGTTTCTGATCCGGGGTTGCCACCAGCGGAATCAATTGCTCCACTGTTGGCTGCTGGGTCATGGTGTTGATGAACTTGTTGGATACCACGGACAGGCGATCAATACGGCCATCCAGGTAGGCATCCAGCATCACCTTGACGCTGCCGATCAAATCATTGATCGACGGCTCTTCGCCCAAGTGGCTGATCGCAGCGACGACGTTACCGCCGAAGTTGCGGAAAAATGCCGCACCTTTGCTGCCAACCACGCACAGATCGATCTCTACGCCGTTTTCACGGTTTACCGCCATGTCCTTGACCAGAGCCTTGAACAGGTTGGTATTCAAGCCACCGCACAGACCACGGTCACTGCTCACTACGACATAGCCGACACGCTTTACAGCGCGCTCGACCATGAACGGGTGGCGGTATTCCGGGTTAGCGTTGGCAAGATGACCAATCACCTGGCGGATGCGCTCCGCGTAAGGACGGCTAGCAGCCATGCGCATTTGAGCCTTGCGCATTTTGCTGACCGCCACTTTTTCCATGGCGCTGGTGATCTTTTGCGTGCTTTTGATGCTCGCAATCTTGCTGCGAATCTCTTTTGCGCCTGCCATGTAACACCTATCAGGTTAGCAAGCGGGAGCCTTGCGGCCCCCGCTGCGGCTTACCAGGTTTGGGTGGCCTTGAACTTCTCGATACCGGCTTTCATGCCAGCGTCGATTTCGTCATTGAAGTCACCCTTCACGTTGATCTTCGCCATCAAATCGGCGTGATCGCGGTTGAAGTAAGCAATCAGCGCTTGTTCAAAGCTGCCAATCTTGGCGATTTCGATGTCGGTCAGGAACCCACGCTCAGCGGCATACAGCGACAGCGCCATGTCAGCAATCGACATTGGTGCGTATTGCTTCTGCTTCATCAGCTCGGTAACGCGCTGACCATGCTCAAGTTGCTTACGGGTCGCTTCGTCCAGGTCAGAAGCAAACTGGGCAAATGCTGCCAGTTCACGGTACTGAGCCAGAGCGGTACGGATACCACCGGAGAGCTTCTTGATGATCTTGGTCTGAGCGGCACCACCCACACGGGATACCGAAACACCGGCGTTCACTGCTGGACGGATGCCAGAGTTGAACATGGCCGATTCCAGGAAGATCTGACCGTCGGTGATGGAAATCACGTTGGTCGGAACGAACGCGGAAACGTCGCCAGCCTGAGTTTCGATGATCGGCAATGCGGTCAGGGAACCGGTTTTGCCGGTCACTGCGCCGTTGGTGAACTTCTCTACGTACTCTTCGGAAACACGCGATGCGCGCTCCAGCAGACGGGAGTGGAGATAGAACACGTCGCCTGGGTAAGCTTCACGGCCTGGTGGACGGCGCAGCAGCAGGGAAATCTGGCGGTAAGCCACTGCTTGCTTGGACAGATCGTCATAAACGATCAGCGCGTCTTCACCGCGGTCGCGGAAGAATTCACCCATGGTGCAACCCGAGTACGGTGCAAGGAATTGCAGCGCAGCGGATTCAGAAGCACTTGCAGCCACGACGATGGTGTTAGCCAGTGCGCCGTTTTCTTCGAGCTTGCGAACAACGTTGGCGATGGTCGATTGTTTCTGACCGATTGCTACGTATACGCAGAAGATGCCGCTGTCTTTCTGGTTGATGATCGCGTCGATGGCCAGAGCGGTTTTACCGATCTGACGGTCACCGATGATCAGCTCACGCTGGCCACGGCCGACTGGAATCATGGCATCGACAGCCTTGTAGCCAGTCTGTACAGGCTGGTCTACCGACTTACGCCAGATCACGCCTGGAGCAACTTTCTCGACCGCATCGGTCTCGGTGTTGTTCAGCGGACCTTTGCCGTCAACTGGGTTACCCAGTGCGTCGACTACGCGACCCAGCAGTTCCTTACCAACCGGAACTTCGAGGATGCGGCCAGTGCACTTGGCGCTCATGCCTTCAGCCAGAGTCGTGTATGCGCCCAGTACCACAGCACCTACAGAGTCTTGCTCAAGGTTCAGCGCCATACCGTAGACGCCGCCCGGAAACTCGATCATCTCGCCGTACATTACGTCGGCCAGACCGTGAATCCGCACGATGCCGTCAGATACGCTGACGACAGTGCCTTCGTTACGGGCTTGGGAGGTTACATCGAGCTTGTCGATGCGACCCTTGATGATTTCACTTATTTCGGAAGGATTGAGTTGCTGCATTGCTCTGCTGCCCCTTCAAACTCAAGATTTCAATGCTTCGGCTAGTTGCGCGAGTTTGCCGCGAACTGAGCCATCGATAACCAGGTCGCCGGCGCGGATTACGACACCACCGATAAGGGTGGCATCCTCCGCAGCATGCAGGCGCACTTCCCGGCCGAGCCGTGCACTGAGAACCTTGGCGAGTTTGTCTTGCTGTTCTTGGTTCAATGCAAAAGCACTGGTGACATCCACATCGACCGATTTTTCCTGCTCGGCCTTGTACAGGTCGAACAGTTCGGCGATCTCCGGCAGAAGCGGGAGACGGTCGTTTTCAGCAACGACGTGAATGAAATTCTGTGCCTTGGCATCGAACTTGTCGCCACACACTTCAATAAAAGTGGTGGCCTTGTCTGCGCTCGTCAGTCGCGGGGCCTTGAGTACGCGCTGCATGGTGTCGTCTTGCGACACTGCTGCAGCCAGGCCGAGCATGGCTGACCAATTGGCCAGTTGCTGGTGGGCCTGGGCGTGCTCGAAGGCTGCCTTAGCGTAAGGTCGGGCCAACGTGGTCAGTTCTGCCATGATCGCCCTCGCTTAAATTTCAGCAGCCAGTTTATTAACCAGCTCCGCGTGCGCGTTTTGATCGATTGTGGCACCCAGGATCTTCTCGGCACCGCCGACTGCCAGGCTACCCAATTGGGCGCGCAGCGCGTCTTTGACGCCGTTCAATTCCTGTTCGATCTCGGCCTGAGCCTGAGCCTTCACACGGTCAGCTTCGACGCGAGCCTGTTCACGGGCTTCGTCAACAATCTGAGTACCGCGTTTCTTGGCTTGCTCAATGATCTCGGCTGCCTGAGTTTTAGCTTCGCGCAGTTGATGACCCACTTTCTCTTGGGCCAACTCCAGGTCGCGAGCTGCTCGGCTGGCAGCGTCCAGTCCATCCGCGATCTTCTTCTGACGTTCGTGCAAAGCCGTAATGACCGGAGGCCAAACGTACTTCATGCAGAACAGCACAAAAATGAAGAACGCAACGGACTGGCCAATCAGGGTTGCATTAATGTTCACGCCAACACCTCGCTCGTTCGTTGTCCATCACACCAATCACCTCGAAGAATCGAGAGATTAGCCAGCGAGTTGACCAACGAAGGGGTTCGCAAAGGTGAAGAACAGAGCGATACCAACACCGATCATGGTTACGGCGTCGAGCAGACCGGCAACGATGAACATTTTAACCTGCAGCATTGGAACCATTTCTGGCTGGCGAGCTGCGCCTTCCAGGAATTTGCCGCCCAACAGGCCGAAGCCGATTGCAGTACCCAGTGCGCCCAGGCCGATCAACAGTGCAACAGCGATAGCGGTTAGACCAACTACAGTTTCCATCTTTCCTCCCGACTTTTACGTCGTATTGGTTAGGTTTTCTTAGATTAAAGCGGTAAAACAAATCGTTTTACATCAGCCCTTGCGGTTTCCCGCTTGCGGCCTCCTCTCGCCGAAGCGAGAGGTACATCCAGACGCGCCAGGCGAGTCTTAATGGTTATCTTCGTGAGCCATCGACAGATACACGATGGTCAGCATCATGAAGATGAACGCCTGCAAGGTGATGATCAGGATGTGGAATACAGCCCACGCCCATTGCAGAACCACGCCCAGGCCGCTGAGCCAGAGCAGGCCGCTGCCGAACATGACGGCGATCAGGATAAATACCAGCTCGCCAGCGTACATGTTGCCGAACAGACGCAGTGCCAACGAAATCGGTTTGGCAATCAGAGTCACGAATTCAAGCAGGAAGTTCACCGGAATCAACAGCGCCTGAACAAAAATGTTCTTGCTGCCGAACGGGTGCAGGGTCAGTTCGCCGATGAAGCCGCCGATGCCCTTGACCTTGATGCTGTAGAAAATGATCAGCGCGAAGACCGACAGAGCCATGCCAAGCGTGGCGTTAGGGTCAGTGGTCGAAACAGCGCGGAAAGGAATGTGCGAATCGCCCGAGATCAGGATCGCCAACTGAGGAATCCAGTCAACTGGAACCAGGTCGACGGCGTTCATCAGGAACACCCAGACGAAAATGGTCAGCGCCAGCGGTGCAATCACCGGGCTACGACCGTGGAAGCTGTCCTTCACGCTGCCGTCTACGAAGTCGACCAGCACTTCAACGAAGTTCTGCAGCGCGCCCGGTTGACCAGAAGTTGCCTTCTTGGCGGCCATACGGAAAATCAGGACAAAAATCAGACCCAGGGCAACAGACCAGCCGAGAGTATCGACGTGGAAAGCCCAAAAGCCCATTTCCTTCGCTTCTGCAGCGGTGTGGGCAAAACCCCAGCCGCCATCTGGTAACTGACCGAAAGTCAGGTTCTGCAAGTGGTGCTGGATATAGCCCGAAGCTGTTTGCTCTGCCATGTGTGCCTCAAACGCCCTAAGGTCTCGAAAGTCTTGTTCTCATCAGCAGGGGAGCGAACCAATTGACCACCTGGATCAACATGAACACGCCGAATACCGCTATCGGCGCCAATGGCTTCACACCTGCAAAGGTCAATGCAAAAAGCACTGCCGTAAAAATCAGTTTGCCCGCCTCGCCGGCATAAAATGACCGGACTATGGCTTGCGCTGCTCTAGCCCCGGAAAACCGGAAAGCCTTATGAGCAAAGTACAAATTGGGCAGCCAGGCTATCAGGCCTCCGCACAGCCCCGAATATCCGGCTACGACTCCATGCCACTGCCACAGCGCCAGGGCTGCCAGCAGCAGGACAATAAATTGAGCCAGCAGTACCGGGAAAACCGCCAGTCGATGGAACGGCAAGCGGTTTGGCATGCGTGTCTCCATCACTACTGCTCCTCGTGCGTCGGCCGCCAAAATCAATAACTTGGCATAATTTGTGCCGACAAAATGCGCGCAGAGTATAGGGGCGGTTCAGCCCCTATTCAACCTTCAGGTAGTGATTTCCGACTACACGCTACAGTGCAATTGTTTCAGCGGATGTGGGCAAGCACACCCTGGAGCTCATCCAGCGAGTTATACCGGATCACTAACTGACCTTTGCCCTTCTGCCCATGACGAATTTGCACCGCAGAGCCCAGCCGCTCGGCGAGACGCTGTTCGAGTCGACTGATATCCGGATCGGTCTTGGCCGGCTCGGCAGCCGCAGGTTTTCCACTCAACCACTGGCGTACGAGCGCTTCCGTCTGGCGAACCGTGAGACCACGTGCGACAACATGTCGCGCCCCTTCCACCTGCTGATCTTCAGGCAAACCGAGCAGTGCACGAGCGTGACCCATTTCCAGGTCGCCGTGGGACAGCATGGTTTTGATCACATCCGGTAACGCAATCAGGCGCAGCAGGTTGGCAACACTGACTCGTGACTTGCCGACCGCGTCGGCAACTTGCTGCTGGGTAAGCTGAAATTCATGCTGCAAACGTTGTAAAGCGACTGCTTCTTCGATGGGGTTGAGATCTTCGCGCTGAATATTCTCGATCAGCGCCATGGCGATAGCGGTTTCATCCGGCACATCGCGGACCATCGCCGGGATGGTTTCCATCGCGGCTTGCTGGCTCGCACGCCAGCGACGCTCACCGGCAATGATCTCAAAACGGTTATCACCGATCGGACGCACCACAATCGGTTGCATGACACCCTGGGCCTTGATCGATTGGGCAAGCTCTTCGAGCGCCTGAGGATCCATGTCCCGACGTGGCTGATACTTGCCGCGCTGAATCAGGTCCAGCGGGATGTGCTGCAGTTCACGCTGATCGGCCTTGACGGCTTGTTCTTCGAGGGAACTGACGGTTGGACTGCTCAGAAGTGCGTCCAGCCCACGTCCGAGACCTCTTTTCTTGACGGCCATGGGATTTCCTTAAGTTGGCTGAGCTGTGCGCGAACCGCGCCGTTGACGACGAACCATTTCCCCTGCCAGAGCAAGGTAGGCCAATGCACCACGGGAACTCTTGTCGTAAGCCAGAACCGGCATACCGAAACTCGGTGCCTCGGCCAGACGTATGTTGCGCGGGATGACGGTGTCGTACAGCTGTTCGCCAAAATGCTCTTTGAGCTGCGCAGATACGTCGTTGATCAGACTTAAACGCGGGTCGTACATGGTGCGCAGCAAACCCTCTATTTTCAGAGCCGGATTGAGCAGTTCACCAATGCGCTTGATGTTATCCACAAGGTCACTGAGACCTTCCAGAGCGAAATATTCGCACTGCATGGGGATAATTACTCCGTCTGCAGCAACCAACGCATTCAACGTCAGCATCGACAATGACGGCGGGCAGTCGATCAGGATGTAATCGTAGTTTTCGCGGATCGGCGCCAGCGCGTTGCGCAGACGGCTTTCCTTCATCTTCATTTCGAGCAGGTTAACTTCGGCCGCCGTCAGATCGCGGTTGGCCGGGAGCAGTTGATAACCGCCATGCTCGGAAAACTGGATCGCCTCATTCAGGTCGCATTCGCCAATCAGCAGGTCATAGACCGAGTTTTCCAGGGCGTGTTTATCCACACCGCTGCCCATCGTGGCGTTGCCCTGAGGGTCGAGATCGATCAGCAGCACGCGGCGCTTGGTGGCAACCAGCGATGCTGCGAGGTTGATACAGGTGGTGGTTTTACCCACACCACCTTTTTGGTTCGCAATCGCGAATACCTTAGCCATGCTTGCTTGGGTTCCCAGTCATGCCGTGCGGCGCAGTATCAGCAGATGGCGTTGGCCTTGGCAACCAGGTACGGTCAAGGCTTGTGCGCTATCCACTTTAAAATCTGCGGGCAATGCTACCAGTTCATCGGTCGGATGCAGGCCTTTCATCGCCAGCCATCGCGTATTGGTGTCGCCCATGTGGCGAGTCCACCCAGTAAAGTCTTCCAGGCTACTGAACGCACGGGAAACGATCCCGGTAAACGGCAACTCCGGATGAAAGGACTCGGCGCGGCTGTGGATAACTTCGACGTTATCCAGCTTGAGCTCGAGTTTGACCTGAGTCTGAAACCGGGTTTTCTTGCCGTTGCTGTCCAGGAGCGTGATTTTCATCTCCGGAAACATGATGGCCAGCGGAATACCAGGCATTCCCCCGCCACTTCCCACATCCAGCCAGCGCTCGCCTTCGACGAAAGGCACCACGCTCAAACTGTCGAGCAAGTGGCGTGAAACCATTTCGTCTGGATTACGCACAGCGGTCAGGTTGTAGGCCTTGTTCCATTTGATCAAAAGGGCCAGGTAAGCCAGCAGTTGCGAGTGCTGGCTTTCGCTGAGTTTTACACCCAGTTCCTGAGCGCCTCGGGATAACTCTTCGGCGTGTTGCGGGGTGACCATAGAACTCAAGCGCTTTGCTCCAACTGACGGCCCGCGCCGCGTTTTTTCAGGTGAATCATCAACAGGGAAATTGCTGCAGGCGTAACGCCCGGGATTCGAGAAGCTTGTCCTAGCGTTTCAGGACGAGTTATCCCCAGCTTGCTCTGGATCTCTTTCGACAGGCCGGAAATGGTCGTGTAATCGATGTCTTCAGGCAATTTTGTATCTTCACTCGCGCGCAGCCTGGTGATTTCATCCAGCTGGCGGTCAATGTAACCCGCGTATTTGGCCTTGATCTCGACTTGTTCAGCCACTTGCGGATCAGGGCTGCCGTGACCCGTAATGGAAACCAGACTTGCATAGTCGATTTCCGGGCGGGTCAACAGGTTGAGCAAGTTGTATTCATGAGTCAACGGTGTGCCGAAATGACTGGAAATGGCTTCGCCCTGCTCAGTACCCGGACGGACCCAGGTACTTTTCAGACGTTGCTCTTCCAGTTCGATGTTTTCGCGCTTGGTGCAGAACGCAGCCCAACGTTGATCGTCGACCAGACCCAGTTCTCGGCCCTTTTCGGTCAGGCGCAAATCGGCGTTGTCTTCACGCAGAATCAGGCGGTATTCGGCACGGGAAGTGAACATCCGGTACGGCTCTTGGGTACCCAGGGTAATCAAGTCATCCACGAGCACACCGATGTACGCCTCATCACGTCGCGGGCACCAGCTTTCCTTGCCCTGCGCACGCAAGGCCGCGTTGGTTCCGGCCAGCAAACCTTGCGCACCGGCTTCTTCGTAACCGGTGGTGCCGTTGATTTGTCCTGCGAAAAACAAACCGCCGATGACCTTGGTTTCCAGGCTGTACTTCAGATCGCGAGGATCGAAGTAGTCATATTCGATCGCATAGCCAGGACGCACGATGTGGGCATTTTCCATACCGCGTATCGAACGGACGATCTGTAATTGCACGTCAAATGGCAGCGAAGTCGAGATGCCGTTCGGATACAGCTCATGCGTCGTCAAACCTTCAGGCTCGATGAAGACCTGATGGCTTTCCTTGTCGGCAAATCGATGAATCTTGTCTTCGATCGATGGGCAGTAACGTGGACCCACACCTTCGATAACACCGGAATACATGGGCGAACGATCGAGGTTGGCCGCAATGATTTCGTGAGTCCGGGCGTTGGTGTGAGTGATCCAGCAACTGACCTGCGATGGATGTTGTTCCTTGGAGCCCATGAACGACATGACAGGAATCGGTGTGTCACCCGGTTGCTCTGTCATCACCGAGAAATCGACCGAGCGGCCATCGATGCGCGGGGGGGTACCGGTTTTCAGACGACCCACTCGCAACGGCAATTCACGTAGACGATGAGCCAGCGCGATTGATGGCGGATCACCTGCGCGACCGCCCGAATAATTCTGCATACCGATGTGGATAAGTCCACCCAGGAACGTACCCGTTGTCAGGACCACCGCATCAGCCATGAACCGCAGGCCCATTTGGGTCACAACACCACGTACTTCGTCCTGCTCAACGATCAAGTCATCACAGGCCTGCTGAAATACCCACAGGTTCGGTTGGTTTTCGATTGTTTCGCGAATAGCTGCTTTGTACAGAACACGATCAGCCTGGGCACGAGTTGCCCGTACTGCCGGGCCCTTGCGACTGTTCAACACACGGAACTGGATACCACCTTTGTCCGTGGCCATAGCCATAGCGCCGCCCAAGGCGTCGATTTCCTTGACCAGGTGGCTTTTACCAATGCCACCAATAGCCGGGTTACAGCTCATCTGACCCAGTGTTTCCACGTTGTGGGTCAGCAAAAGGGTTTTTACACCCATACGTGCCGACGCCAGTGCGGCCTCGGTACCGGCATGACCGCCACCGATGACGATCACTTCAAAACGGGAAGGGAAATCCACCACGCACCTCGTGCCTGTTCTAGATGGGAAATTGGGATAGCTGACAAGTATAGGGACTTCACCCCCCTTAAAGGAACCCGTTGCACAAAATTTAACCAGCTGTGGAAAAGTCTCAGATATAGAAATTAAAAAGAAAGAAGATTTATAAAACCTTATTTTAAATGCTATTTATACTGAGCATCATTTCTGTGGATAGATTGCTGTAGACCATATATTTCAATGTGTACAGAGAATCAAAACACTGTGATCATCTGCTCCGGAGGGGTTGGGATAACCGGCATAAGCCTGTGGATTAAATGGGTACTTGTCCACAGAGGGGGTTATGCGCAGTTTTCAAGCCCACTTATCAACGGGGCTAAGGCGGCCTTATCCACAGAGCTTAAGTCACTGGTTTTTGTTGATTGGGCGGTAAATAGAGATAGACCCGCGAGGAAATGGATGTGGCTTTGATGAATCCGACCTGATGGGGACGCTATTGTGGGATGTCGAAACAAAAGCTAATAATAGCCATTATCATTAACTCCCGATTGCTCTTATGCCCTCTCACTCCCATACGACAGCTGTCCAGCGTATCTATGAGCAGCATCACTCGTGGTTGCATGGTTGGCTCAGAACACGGCTATCCAATGCCTGCGATGCTGCCGATGTGGCTCATGACACGTTTGTGCGGATTCTCGGCGCAGCTAATGCCACGCAGATTCGCGAGCCTCGCGACTATCTCGCTACCGTTGCCCGGGGTCTTGTCATTGATCGATACCGACGAAGATCAATCGAGCTGGCTTATCAGCAGGCAATGGCTGAGCGGCCGCAGCACACAGTAATCAGTGAGGAAGACAAGGCTCTGATTATCGAAACTCTGGTGGCTGTGGATAAGGCATTGGATGATCTGGGCTCACGCACGAAGCGAATCTTCATGCTTTCGCAGACAGAGGGGCTGACTTATCAACAGATCGCCCTTGAGTTGAAGGTTTCACTGACCACTGTGAAGAAACACATGATTCGGGCTTTCACTGAGTGTTCGTTACTCATGGCCCAAATGTCATGAGCGTGTCCCCAGACCGCAAAGTCTTTGAAGCGGCCGCGAGTTGGTTTGTGCAGTTTCAAAGCGAGCCCCCTACTCAGATAGAAGAGGCTGCCTGGCGGCAGTGGCTGGAAAGCAATCCAGCTCATCGGATTGCCTGGCAGCAAATGGAGCAATTGCAGCGCAACCTCGGCAACATGCCTGCGCACCTCACGCGTAGAGCCCTTTCCAAACCGCAGCAACGCCGTCAGGTTCTCAAATTACTGCTTGCAGTGGCGGGCACCGGATATCTTGGGTGGAATATCCAGCAACATACGGCCCTCAAAAATGTAATGGCTGACTACCGAACCCCAGTTGGTCGGCGCCAGCATGTCGAATTGGCCGATGGCAGCCAGATAGAACTCAATACGGATTCGGCCATAGATGTGGTGTTCGACAGCCATCAGCGACTCGTCCGATTGCGTGCCGGGGAAATCCTGGTTCGTACCGGAAAGCAGGGAGATACGCGGCCCTTTTATGTCGAGACTCAACAAGGACGAGTTCAGGCTCTTGGCACTCGGTTTTCGGTTCGACAGCTGGAAAACACTACCCGCGTGGGTGTTCTGGAAGATCAAGTGCGCATTGTTCCCGCTGTTTCTGACGGTACTCCGCGGCTACTCAGCGCTGGTCAAGGCGCTGACTTTAATAACAGTGAAATAAGTCCAAGCCGTATTTATCCACAGACTGCCGCAGCCTGGGCAGACGGGCAGTTGATTGTGCTCAACGAACCCTTGGGCAATGTCATCAATGAGCTCGCACGCTATCGTTCCGGTGTCATGCAATGTGATGAGCAGGCTGCAAAATTGCGCGTATCCGGTGCTTTCCGGCTTGATGCAACTGACGCTGCCCTGGCCAATCTTCAGGCAAGCCTGCCCATCCAGGTTCGTTATTTCACCCGCTATTGGGTTTCGATCAAACGAACAGGCTGATGCCTGCTCACGAAAAAAAGTTGAGTAAGGGTTATCTTTTTTGATTCAGGCGCGGCCCTACAGGTGAACGCACATTCCACCACCTCAGGGTCTACAACAAAATGCGCTTGCCGCCCCTTCCGCTTCAAACCCGACGACACTTGTCCCGCCGATGCATGAGCTATGGCCTATTGCTGACCAGTGGTTTTAGTATCGCAATGTTGCCTGGCAGTGTTTTCGCGGCAGCGGCTTCCCAGATCTACAGCATTGCTGCGGGCCCTTTGGACAGTGCTTTGAACCAGTTCGCTTCGGCCTCCAACGTGACTCTGTCGTTCTCCCCTGCTCAAACCGCTAGCTTGCGAAGTGCCGGGCTTCAGGGGACGTACTCGGTTGAAGAGGGTTTTGCCATACTCTTGCAGGGTTCGAAACTGCAGGTCGCGACACAAGCCCCCGGAAGTTACATCCTCGAGCCGATCCCGAATAACGGCTCTGTACTGTTAGCTCCAACGGCTATCAACAGCATGTTATCCACAGGCATCGAATCCCCCTTGCCCGATCGCGGCTACAAGGCAGAGACGAGTCGTGCCGGGACCAAGACCAGTACGCCGCTTTCCGAAACGCCGCGTTCTGTTTCAGTCGTCACGGCCCAGCGCCTGAAAGACCAGAAGACTCAAACTCTGACGGAAGCGTTGGGTTATGTGCCGGGTATCTTCGCGCCGCCTTTTGCCGCTGGGGATAATCTGGCGGGGGATCTTTTCTTTATCCGTGGTTTTAACGCCACCGACTACGGTTACGGCTTGATGCGAGATGGTTTGCGTGTACAAGGAAATCGTTACGACACCACCACAGAGCCTTATGGACTCGAGCGGGTCGAGATCTTTCGTGGGCCTTCGTCGATTCTTTACGGTGAAAACGCGCCGGGCGGGCTGGTCAATGTGGTGAGCAAGCGGCCTACCGCCGACTCTCAAGGCGAGGTTCAGCTCAGCTATGGTTCAAACAACCGTCGGCAATTGGGTGTGGATATATCCGGGCCGCTGGATGAGACCGGCAATATTCTTGGTCGCGTCGTCATGCTTGGCCGCAATGCAGATACACAAACTGATCATGTTCCTGATGACCGGATGTACATCGCGCCTTCACTGACCTTGAATTTCGATGACTACAACAGCTTGACCCTTCTGGGCAGCTACCAGAAGGACCACACCAACATGGAGCTGGGCCTTCCTGCTGCAGGGACGTTGCTGCGCAACCCGAATGGCAAGCTGGACAAGGACACCATGCTTGGCGTGCCGGACTGGAACACTTTCGAGCGCGAGATGTGGAGCGCCGGCTATGAATTCAGTCACAGCTTCAACGACGATTGGCAGTTCAGGCAGAACTCACGCTACATGCAGTCGCGGATTACTCGTCATGAAACCTGGCCGGGTAACCTCAATAACGGCGGTTACGGCACGTTGTTGAACGTCACGGCCTACGATCGCTATAACAAATCGATGGTCTACTCACTGGATAATCAGCTGGAAGGAAAATTCAGTACTGGCGGGCTGGAAAACACGGTGCTGTTTGGTGCCAGCTTTGACCGTACCTCGTTCAGCCAGGACTGGAACGCCGGTGCTGCGGGTAGTATCAACATCTTCGATCCGATTTATACACAGGATCCTGTGACTTCAATTGCAGTGCAAAACACTCTGCTGGAACAACAGATGCAAGGCCTCTATGGGCAGATCCAGAGCAAGTACGACAATTGGATAGTCTTGCTTGGAGGCCGGCAGGACTGGGTAGACAGTGATTTCCGCAACAAACTGGCGCCCGGCGGCGACATCAGCTCCAGCGACAAGAAATTCACCTGGCAGGGCGGCGTCATGTACCAGTTCGACAACGGTTTTACGCCGTATGTCAGCTACTCAACTGCGTTCGTACCCGTGCAGCAGATATCCAACGGTGGAACACCGCTCGACCCGATCACCAGTAGCCAGTACGAAGTAGGCTTCAAATACGAACCTGTGGGCTGGAACACCGCTATTACGGCCTCGATCTATGACCTGCGCAAACAAGACGACACCTACTTTGATTCGGTAACGTCCAGCTATCGCCAAGTCGGTGAAAGTCGCTCCAAGGGCGTGGAGCTTGAGGTCAACAGTGACGTCAATGAGAACCTCAACCTAACGGCATCGTATTCCTACACCGATGCCCGTGTAACCAAGGACGCCGCGGGATCATTGATCGAAGGCCATCAGATAACTGGTGTGCCGCGTAATCAGGCGTCCGCCTGGGCCAAGTATCGTTTCCTTGATGGATACCTCAATGGCTTCCACGTGGGGGCGGGCATACGCTATTTCGACAGCGCATTCTCATACACACCAGCGGCGCTGTACGGCAAGCTAGATGCTGGCGACGTTACTCTGGTGGACGCAAACGTTGGCTACCAGATCGACAAGCATTGGTCGGTGGACGTAAACGCCAAGAACCTGTTCGATAAGGAATACGTCTCAGGTTGCAACGATGCGGGCCGCTGCTATTGGGGCGACAGCCGTACGTTGCTAGGCACGGTCAGCTACAACTGGTAAGTCTGTGGATATCCTGGCCATTGGAGTTATCCCCAATGGCCTGCTTCCCAGACTATTTACCGATGCAGAAGCTGGAAAAAATACGTCCTAACAGATCATCGGAGCTAAATGCGCCAGTGATCTCGGCCAGAGATTGCTGGGCCTGACGCAGATCTTCAGCCAGTAACTCCCCTGCTCCCGCCATGGTTAGCTGCGCCCGGCCATGTTCAAGTGAGCCGCTTGCATGACGCAGCGCTTCGAGATGACGCCTGCGGGCACTGAAACTGCTTTCCGAGGTTTGCTCATAGCCCATGCAGGCTTTGAGATGCTCGCGCAGCAGATCCAGGCCTTCGCCTGCTGATTTGGCGCTCAGGCTTATGGTGACATGGCCATCCTTACTGGTCTGCAGCTCAATGGCTTCGCCGCTGAGATCAGCCTTGTTGCGGATCAAGGTCACCTTTGCAGGATCCGGCCGCTGCTCCAGAAACTCTGGCCATAGCGCGAACGGATCAAGTGCTTCTGGCGCTGTTGCATCCACAACCAGCAACACACGGTCAGCTTCACCAATTGCCTTGAGGGCCCGCTGCACACCAATCTTCTCGACCTGGTCTTCCGTGTCGCGTAATCCGGCTGTGTCCACCACATGTAGCGGCATACCATCAATGTGGATATGTTCTCGCAAAATATCCCGGGTAGTGCCGGCAATTTCGGTCACGATGGCGGCTTCTTTACCGGCCAGAGCATTCAACAGACTGGACTTTCCTGCGTTCGGCCGGCCTGCGATCACTACTGTCATCCCGTCGCGTAGCAGAGCACCTTGGCCAGCTTCCCGCATGACTGTGGATAACTCGTCGCGCACACTGTCCAGCATACTCAACACATGGCCATCGGCGAGAAAATCGATTTCCTCCTCCGGGAAGTCGATCGCAGCTTCAACATAGATACGCAGACCAATCAGCTTTTCGGTCAAGTTATCCACACGGCGCGAAAACGCGCCTTGTAATGAACGCAACGCGTTGCGTGCAGCCTGTGCAGAACTTGCTTCAATCAGGTCGGCTATCGCCTCGGCCTGCGCCAGATCCAGCTTGTCATTGAGGAAAGCCCGTTCGCTAAACTCTCCCGGCCGGGCCAGCCGACTTCCTAACTCCAGGCATCGCTGCAGCAGCATATCCAGAACAACCGGGCCACCGTGCCCCTGAAGCTCAAGAACGTCTTCACCCGTGAATGAGTTAGGGCCGGGAAAATACAGGGCGATACCTTCATCGATGACTTGCCCGGCCCCATCTTCAAACGGGCCGTAATGTGCAAATCGCGGTTTCAGAGTCCGCCCTGTGATAGCTGATGCAGCCTTGGCGGCAAGGGGGCCGGAAATACGCACGATGCCTACCCCGCCGCGGCCTTGTGCGGTGGCGATGGCTGCAATGGTTTCACGTGGGGCATTCATAGCGCGACTCCGGGACAAATAGCAGATAGCAAAACGCCCCACTAGGGGGCGCCTTGTAAAACTTATTCACAGGTTAGATCAAGCTTCGGCTTTTTTGGTGGCCGCTTCGATCTTGCGAGTGATGTAAGCCTGTTGAGCGATCGACAGGGTGTTGTTCACAACCCAGTACAGAACCAGACCAGCAGGGAACCACAGGAAGAAGAACGTGAAGATGATTGGCATCATTTTCATGACCTTGGCCTGCATCGGATCCGGCGGAGTCGGGTTCAAACGCTGCTGGATGAACATGGTCGCGCCCATGATGATCGGCAGAATAAAGAACGGGTCTTTGATCGACAGGTCGGTTATCCACAGAATCCAAGGTGCCTGACGCATCTCGACGCTTTCAAGCAGAACCCAGTAAAGCGACAGGAACACCGGCATTTGTACAAGAATTGGCAAGCATCCACCCAGCGGGTTGATCTTCTCTTTCTTGTACAACTCCATCATCGCTTGCGACATTTTCTGACGATCGTCGCCATGCTGCTCTTTCAGGATCGCGAGTTTCGGAGCAACTGCGCGCATGCGAGCCATGGATTTGTAGCTGGCTGCCGACAATGGGAAGAAAAGACCCTTGATCAGCATGGTCAGGAAGATAATCGACCAGCCCCAGTTACCCACAATGGCGTGGATATGTTGCAGCAACCAGAAGATCGGTTGGGCAATGAACCACAGGATGCCGTAGTCGACGGTCAATTCCAGACCTGGGGACAACTCTTTCAGTACCGCCTGGCTTTTCGGACCGGCATACAACGTGGCACTCAACTCGCCTTTGCTACCCGGTGCAATTGTTACGGCCGGGCCAGTAAAACCGATGATGTAGTTGCCCTGGCTGTCTTTACGAGTCTGAACTGCGTTGGCAGTGTCCTTGCTCGGGATCCAGGCCGTTACGAAGTAGTGCTGCAACCAGGCAACCCAACCACCTTGAACGGTTTCCTTGAGCTGAGCCTTGTCGATATCTTTCATCGACACTTTTTTGTACGGCTCGGCAGCTGTCCACAGTGCGGCGCCCAGGTAGGTCGCAGTACCCGTGGCAGTTGTGGAAGATGGATCATCGCTGCCGTCACGTTTCAGCTGAGCAAACAGGTTACCCGACCAAGGCTGGGCACTCTGGTTGTCAATCTCGTAGCTGACAACCAGATCGTACAGGCCGCGCTTGAACGTAAAGCGTTTGATGTAGTTAACACCGTTGTCGGTGAACTTCAGTTCGACTACCAGATTCTCCTGGCCATCGGCCAGTTGGTAGCTTTTCTGTGCGGACGAGTAAACCGGACGACCTGCTGGACGAGCATCGAGACCATTGCTACCGGTCAGGCCGCTTTGTGCCAGAAAAGTACGTTCGCCACCGTTATCAAACAGCTGGAACGGGACTTCAGGATGATCCTGACGACGTGGATACAGTGGCAGTCGCAGTTGAACGACGTCGCCGCCGACCGGGTCGATTGCCAGGTTGAGCACATCGGTTTTGACCTGAATGAGGTCTTTGCTGGCGACTGTCGGAGCTTCCAGAGGAGCAGCAGCTTCGCCATTAGCGCTAGGAACATCTGCACTTGCAGACGTTTGAGCACCAGTGGCCGTGTCCGGAATGCCCGGTGCAGGTGTGCTGGCAGCAACATTCTGAGTCGGCAAGGCGGCTTGGCCGTAGTCTTGGTTCCATTTCAGAACCCCGACATAGGTCACGATTGCCAGGGCGACGATCAGGATCGTGCGTTTAATATCCATGATTACTCGGCCATCGAAGAAGAACGGGAGGTAGGGACAGGCGGAACCGGGTCATAACCACCGGGATTCCACGGATGACAGCGACCTAATCGACGAAAGGTCAGCCAGCCACCGCGCAGAAGGCCATGATTTTCAATGGCTTCATACGCGTAGCAGGAGCAACTGGGGTAGAAACGACAGTGACTGGCCATCAGCGGGCTAATGGCATAGCGATAGAACTGGATCGGAACGAGTGCCAGTTTACGCATCGGTACTATCTACCCCTGCAGTTTCGGTTTTTGCCTCTGGAGTCGGCCGGCTGCGTGCCAGACGTTTCCATAGCTTGCCGAAATGCTGAATCAATTCGGGGCTTTCTACGTCACCCAAGCCTTTACGCGCGACAATCACGATATCCCAGCCGACCAAGTTGTCTTGGTGGTGGCGAAATGATTCGCGCATCAGGCGTTTCAAGCGGTTGCGCTCAACGGAGAGTTTGACGCTCTTTTTACCGATAACCAGCCCCAGACGGGGGTGATCAAGGTCGTTGTTGCGCGCAAGGAGCAGGAGATTTTTCCCCGGAACCTTGCCGGTAGGGGAGTCAAAGACTGCCTTGAAATGCCGGGGAGTAAGCAAACGCTTTTCCCGACTGAAGTCCTGACTCACCTCCAGTGCCGGATTATCAAACTGCCAGACGCGCACGACCTTTGGCGCGGCGACGCGACAGGACGGCACGGCCGTTCTTGGTGGCCATGCGAGCACGGAAGCCGTGAGTGCGAGCGCGTTTGATAGTGCTTGGTTGGAAAGTACGTTTCATGGCGTGTTACCTGGTTCGTCCACAACGGGCCGGAATGGCCCCCGTTTTAAGAGACCGGGGATTCTAGAGAAAGCAAGCCTCTAGGTCAATTTCCAACCAACGTTTCCTTCATTTAGTTATGTAACTGCTCTCGGATCACTTTTCACCGCTTCCCGAGGTTTTACGTCTTGCCCAGATATAGAAATAAAGAAGAGAAGTATTTAAAGCTTCTTTATAGAGCTTATTAAAGCAAGGCAGGACATCTTCTGTGGATAACTACTCTAAAGCCTCTAGAATCAAGCTGTACAGAGAATGACAACACTGTCGAGAAACAGTGCTCTGCCTGTGCTGCGCTGTCGGAAAACCTGTGTGTGGAATGGCCTTTTATCCACAGAGCGTTTATCCACAGATTTCAGGGTCTGGTTATGCAACGAGCTGAGGCTAGGTTATCCACAGGGCTTATGCACATGCCGTTGGTCGGCTTGATTGTATATAAACGCTGGATTTATCCCGGACTCCAAGCCACCTACATGTGGATAAGTACCGCGGCGGTCGGTACAATGGCGGCTGTTTTTGCCTCACCGGCTTTTAACCTAGGGGATGTCCGTGTCATTGGAACTTTGGCAGCAATGCGTAGAGCTTTTGCGCGATGAGCTGCCTGCCCAGCAATTCAACACCTGGATCCGTCCGCTACAGGTTGAAGCCGAAGGCGACGAGTTGCGTGTCTATGCACCGAACCGTTTTGTTCTCGATTGGGTCAACGAAAAGTACCTGAGTCGTTTGCTTGAACTGTTGGGGGAGCATGGCCAAGGCTTGGCCCCCGCGCTTTCTCTATTAATAGGTAGCAAGCGCAGTTCCGCCCCTCGTGCAGCACCGAATGCGCCATTGGCTGCGGCTGCTTCGCAAGCCATAGCGGCGAGCCAGCCTGTGAGTCAGGCGCCCGCACCTGCTCAGGTGGCCACTCCTGTACCCGTACAGCCACAGGTAAACGACGAGCCCTCTCGCGATAGCTTCGATCCGATGGCTGGTGCCAGTTCTCAGCAAGCGCCTGCTCGAGCCGAGCAACGTACTGTTCAGGTTGAAGGTGCCCTCAAACACACCAGCTATCTGAACCGCACGTTCACCTTCGAGAATTTTGTCGAGGGTAAGTCCAACCAGCTGGCCCGCGCTGCTGCCTGGCAGGTGGCGGATAATCCCAAGCATGGTTACAACCCGCTCTTCCTTTATGGTGGTGTGGGCTTGGGTAAAACGCACTTGATGCATGCTGTGGGTAACCACCTGCTCAAGAAGAATCCGAATGCCAAAGTGGTATACCTGCATTCGGAGCGTTTTGTGGCCGACATGGTCAAAGCGCTTCAGTTGAACGCAATCAATGAGTTCAAACGTTTTTACCGTTCGGTGGATGCGTTGCTGATCGATGACATTCAGTTTTTTGCCCGAAAGGAGCGCTCTCAGGAAGAGTTTTTCCATACCTTCAACGCTCTGCTCGAAGGCGGTCAGCAGGTCATTCTGACCAGCGATCGTTATCCGAAAGAGATTGAGGGGCTGGAAGAGCGTCTGAAGTCTCGGTTCGGCTGGGGCCTGACAGTTGCTGTCGAGCCGCCAGAACTTGAAACCCGGGTCGCGATCCTGATGAAAAAAGCGGATCAGGCGAAGGTGGATCTGCCTCACGATGCTGCATTCTTTATTGCGCAACGTATCCGATCGAACGTTCGCGAACTTGAAGGTGCGCTCAAGCGTGTTATTGCTCACTCGCACTTCATGGGCCGTGAGATCACAATCGAGCTGATTCGCGAGTCGTTGAAAGACCTGTTGGCATTGCAGGACAAGCTGGTAAGTGTGGATAACATTCAGCGCACTGTAGCCGAGTATTACAAGATCAAAATTTCCGACCTGCTGTCCAAGCGTCGTTCCCGATCTGTAGCCCGGCCGCGTCAGGTGGCGATGGCGTTGTCCAAGGAACTGACTAACCACAGTCTGCCGGAAATTGGCGATGTGTTTGGCGGTCGCGATCACACCACGGTGCTGCACGCTTGCCGCAAGATCAATGAATTGAAGGAATCCGACGCGGATATTCGCGAGGACTACAAGAACCTGCTGCGTACACTGACCACTTGATGACATCAGCGCAGCTTATTAAGGCAAGGGACTAGACCATGCATTTCACCATTCAACGCGAAGCCCTGTTGAAACCCCTGCAATTGGTCGCCGGCGTTGTTGAACGCCGCCAGACCCTGCCGGTGCTCTCCAACGTTCTTCTGGTTGTCGAAGGGCAGCAGCTCTCGTTGACCGGCACTGATCTTGAAGTCGAACTGGTTGGCCGTGTTCAGCTGGAAGAACCTGCTGAGCCGGGCGAGATCACTGTCCCTGCACGCAAGCTGATGGACATTTGCAAAAGCCTGCCGAACGACGTGCTGATCGACATCAAGGTTGACGATGCAAAGCTGATCGTCAAGGCTGGCCGTAGCCGCTTCACGTTGTCGACATTGCCTGCCAATGACTTCCCTACCGTTGAAGAAGGCCCTGGCTCGCTGACCTTTAACCTGGTTCAAAGCAAGCTGCGTCGTTTGATCGAGCGCACCAGTTTTGCGATGGCTCAGCAGGACGTTCGTTACTACCTCAATGGTATGTTGCTGGAAGTGAGCGCCGGTGTTCTTCGAGCTGTTGCCACCGACGGTCACCGTTTGGCCATGTGCTCGATGACTGCCGAGATCGAACAGGCTGATCGTCACCAGGTAATCGTTCCACGCAAAGGCATTCTGGAGATGGCGCGCCTGCTGACAGAACAGGACGGTATCGTCAGTATTGTTCTGGGTCAGCATCACATCCGCGCGACCACCGGCGAGTTTACTTTCACGTCCAAGCTGGTTGACGGTAAATTCCCGGACTACGAGCGTGTCCTGCCTAAGGGTGGCGATAAACTCGTACTGGGCGATCGCCAGGCATTGCGTGAAGCGTTCAGCCGTACAGCAATTCTGTCCAACGAGAAGTACCGCGGCATCCGTCTGCAACTGGCCAGTGGTCAGCTGAAAATCCAAGCGAACAACCCCGAGCAGGAAGAAGCGGAAGAAGAAATCAGCGTCGACTACAACGGCGCTTCTCTGGAGATCGGTTTCAACGTCAGCTACTTGCTCGACGTGCTGGGCGTAATGACTACCGAGCAAGTTCGTTTGATCCTGTCTGACTCCAACAGCAGTGCGCTGGTGCAGGAATCTGATAATGACGACTCTGCTTATGTAGTTATGCCGATGCGTCTGTAACCATGTTCAGCAGAAGCTAGATGTCTCTTAGTCGCGTCTCGGTCACCGGGGTGCGCAATCTGCACCCGGTGACCTTCTCCCCCTCCCCCCGTATCAACATCCTTCACGGCGCTAATGGCAGTGGCAAAACCAGCGTGCTGGAAGCTATCCATTTGCTCGGCCTCGCCCGCTCGTTTCGTAGCGCCCGACTGCTGCCGGTAATCCAATACGAACAACCGGCTTGTACGGTCTTTGGCCAGGTAGATCTGGTTGAAGGTGGGCACAGCAATCTCGGTGTTTCCCGAGATCGTCAGAGTGACTTTCAAATCCGCATAGATGGGCAGAATGCTCGTAGCGCTGCGCAGCTCGCGGAGACATTACCTCTTCAACTCATCAATCCCGACAGCTTCCGTTTGCTCGAAGGCGCTCCAAAGATCCGCAGGCAGTTTCTGGATTGGGGAGTGTTCCACGTGGAACCTCGATTTATGGCTACTTGGCAGCGCCTCCAGAAGGCCCTCAAGCAGCGTAACTCGTGGCTTCGGCATGGTACACTTGACGGCGCTTCGCAAGCGGCTTGGGACCGGGAACTGTGCCTCGCCAGCGATGAAATTGATGAGTATCGCCGGTCGTACATCAAGGCGTTAAAACCTGTATTCGAACAGACTCTGAGCGAGCTGGTTGAACTCGAAGGTTTGACCCTGAGTTACTACCGTGGATGGGACAAGGAAAAAGACTTGAGCACAGTGCTCGCTTCTTCCCTCCAGCGCGATCAACAAATGGGCCATACGCAAGCGGGACCACAGAGAGCTGATTTGCGGCTTAGATTAGGTGCGCATAATGCGGCAGATATCTTGTCGCGGGGTCAGCAGAAACTGGTGGTGTGCGCGCTGCGTATTGCCCAAGGTCATCTCGTTAGTCAGGCTCGTCGTGGTCAGTGCATTTACCTGGTCGACGACTTGCCGTCTGAACTGGATGACCACCATCGCCGCGCGCTTTGCCGCTTGCTTGAGGACTTACGCTGCCAGGTTTTTATCACCTGTGTAGACCACGAATTACTGAGGGACGGCTGGCAGACGGAAACGCCAGTCGCTTTGTTCCACGTGGAACAAGGCCGTATCACCCAGACCCACGATCATCGGGAGTGATTGCATGAGCGAAAACCAAACGTACGACTCCTCCAGTATCAAGGTACTGAAAGGGCTAGATGCCGTACGCAAGCGTCCCGGAATGTACATCGGTGACACTGACGATGGCAGCGGTCTCCACCATATGGTGTTTGAGGTTGTTGATAACTCGATCGACGAAGCATTGGCTGGCCATTGCGACGACATCACTATCACCATCCACCCTGACGAATCGATCACCGTCCGTGACAACGGCCGTGGCATTCCGGTAGACGTGCATAAAGAAGAAGGCGTGTCGGCGGCAGAGGTCATCATGACCGTGCTCCACGCTGGTGGTAAGTTCGACGACAACTCCTACAAAGTATCTGGCGGTCTGCACGGTGTAGGTGTTTCTGTAGTTAACGCTTTGTCCGAACTGTTGTTACTGACCGTGCGTCGTAGCGGCAAGATTTGGGAACAGACTTATGTGCACGGTGTTCCACAGGAGCCAATGCGCATAGTCGGTGATAGCGATACCACCGGCACCGAGATCCACTTCAAGCCTTCCGCTGAAACCTTCAAGAACATCCACTTCAGCTGGGACATCCTCGCCAAGCGGATTCGTGAACTCTCCTTCCTGAACTCTGGCGTAGGTATCGTTCTTCGTGACGAGCGCAGTGGTAAGGAAGAGCTGTTCAAGTACGAAGGTGGTTTGCGTGCTTTCGTTGAATATCTGAATACCAACAAGACTGCGGTCAACCAGGTATTCCACTTCAATATTCAACGTGACGATGGCATTGGCGTCGAGATCGCTCTGCAGTGGAACGACAGCTTCAACGAGAATCTGCTGTGCTTCACCAACAACATTCCGCAACGCGATGGCGGCACGCACTTGGTGGGCTTCCGCTCGGCGTTGACGCGTAACCTTAACGCTTACATCGAGCAGGAAGGTCTGGCCAAGAAGCACAAGGTTGCGACCACCGGTGACGATGCCCGCGAAGGTCTGACCGCGATTATTTCGGTGAAAGTGCCAGACCCGAAATTCAGCTCGCAGACCAAAGACAAGCTGGTCTCTTCCGAGGTTAAAACCGCAGTTGAACAAGAGATGGGTAAATACTTCTCTGACTTCCTGCTGGAAAACCCGAACGAAGCCAAAGCCGTTGTTGGCAAGATGATCGACGCTGCGCGCGCTCGTGAAGCGGCTCGTAAAGCTCGCGAGATGACCCGTCGCAAAGGCGCACTGGACATTGCCGGTCTGCCGGGCAAGCTTGCTGACTGCCAGGAAAAAGACCCTGCCCTTTCCGAACTGTACCTCGTGGAAGGTGACTCTGCTGGCGGTTCAGCCAAGCAGGGACGTAACCGTAAAACCCAAGCGATCCTGCCTCTTAAGGGTAAGATCCTTAACGTCGAGAAAGCGCGTTTCGACAAGATGATCTCGTCGCAAGAAGTAGGTACTTTGATCACGGCCCTGGGCTGTGGCATTGGCCGCGATGAGTACAACATCGACAAGCTGCGCTATCACAACATCATCATCATGACCGATGCTGACGTCGACGGTTCTCACATCCGTACCCTGCTGCTGACTTTCTTCTTCCGTCAGCTGCCTGAGTTGATCGAGCGTGGCTACATCTACATCGCTCAACCACCGTTGTACAAGGTCAAGAAAGGCAAGCAAGAGCAGTACATCAAAGACGACGACGCCATGGAAGAGTACATGACCCAGTCGGCTCTTGAAGATGCGAGCCTGCACCTGAATGAGTCCGCACCTGGCATCTCCGGCGAGTCGCTTGAGCGTCTGGTTAACGATTTCCGCATGGTCATGAAGACCCTCAAGCGTCTGTCGCGCTTGTATCCGCAGGAACTGACCGAGCACTTCGTTTACCTGCCTCCTGTCACTCTCGAGCAGCTGTCTGACCACGAAGGCATGCAAGCCTGGCTGGCGCTGTTTGACGCACGTCTGCGCGTTGGTGAGAAGTCGGGTCTGGTCTACAAAGCCAGCCTGCGTGAAGATCGCGAACGTAATGTCTGGCTGCCAGAGGTCGAACTGATCTCCCACGGCCTGTCCAACTACGTGACCTTCAACCGTGACTTCTTCGGCAGTAACGACTACAAGACGGTTACCGCTTTGGGTCTGCAGATCAGCACATTGCTGGAAGAAGGCGCTTACGTTCAACGTGGCGAGCGCAAGAAGCAGGTCACCGAGTTCAAGGAAGCTTTGGCCTGGTTGATGGCAGAAAGCACCAAGCGTCACACCATCCAGCGATACAAAGGTCTGGGTGAAATGAACCCTGATCAGTTGTGGGAAACCACGATGGACCCATCGGTTCGCCGGATGCTCAAGGTCACTATTGAAGACGCTATCGGTGCAGACCAGATCTTCAATACCTTGATGGGTGACGCGGTAGAACCTCGCCGTGACTTCATCGAAAGCAACGCTTTGGCAGTGTCTAACCTGGACTTCTAAATAAGGTTGTGGCCGGAAACGGCCATTCTCACTACGCCATGAAAAAGCCAACCTCTGGGTTGGCTTTTTTTATGGCGTTGAATTGCTTGGGTGCTCAGGCGTGTTCAGGCCCTCACTGTAGGTGCGGATCGTGCCTGGAGACACACCCACCGAGCGTTTGAATGCACGGCCAAACGCGGCCAATGAACCGTAACCTAACTGGCTTGCAATGGTTTCTATGGGGTGTCGCTCGCGACTCAGGCTAAGCAGAGCCAGTCGCATCCTTAAATCCGTGAGGTATCGAAGCGGGGAAACGCCAGTAGCCTGAAGGAAACGCTGGGCAAAAACAGAGCGCGACTGCCCTGCTTCGCTTGCCAGAGACGCTACTGTCCAGCTTCTACCGGGGTGTTTGTGCATCATTACAAGAGCTTTACTCAGCCGAGGATCATGTAACGCTCCCAACCATCCTGCTGCACCAGCGCGTTCATCTGCCACCCAATCCCTTATGACAAGTGCAGCGACCACTTCGGCGAGGCGCGCCAGAATCCCCAGGTGGCCGGCTTTTAACATCAATGACTCACGCTCCATAGCGTCCAGCATGGGGCAGATCTCGGGTGACGCCTGCGACAGTGTACTCGCCAGTAATACCTCTGGCATGGCAGCAACCAGCGGTTGCATGCCGCCAAGTTCCAACTCCATACAGCAACTGAAAATAACCGGACCTTGGCAAGCACTCCCCTCCTCTTCGCTAAAAAAATCAAAGGCGAATGGCTTTGCGCTGGACGAAGGCGTTCTCTCGGAAGACAAAATCGCATGAGGTCCGCCACGAGGTATCAGGACTGCGGTCCCTGCATCCATTCGATACAGGTTGTTGCCTGGGCTGCGGAGCCAGAGAGGCCCGCGTCCTACGAAGTGAAACTGCGCGCGACCCACTGCATTACTGAAACCCACCCCCGGAAAGTCCCGGATTTCTATTCTGCGAAACTGTACGCCCGTAAGACGCATGCCTGATAACAATTCGCTGATCAGCTCACTTGGATCAGTTTGAATAGGCAAAGCCATTATCACTCCAGGACGATTGATCAATATCTATAGAGCTCAGATCATAGACCGCCGTCTGCCGCCTACCTAGACTCCAATGCTCAACTTTGGGCACTGGAGTCATCTCATGGGTCATCGTTTTGGTTATCAATTGCTAGGCAGCGCTTGGGCGATAGCGTTATTGGCAGCTCTTTCATCTCTATCTATCGCAGCTGAGAAGAGCTACACGGTAACTGCTCCGGACGGCGTCAGAATCGCCGTTCAGGAGGCTGGTAATCCAGATGGCCCGGCTATCATCTTCATTCATGGTTTACTCGGTAGCCGCTTGAATTGGGAAAAGCAGACGGGTAGTCCGGAGCTGCAACGCTACCGTATGGTCACCTATGACCTACGAGGCCATGGCCTTTCCGACAAGCCTGAAGACTCCAGCGCTTATCTCGACGGGCGTCGATCCGCAGATGATCTGGCTGCTGTTATGAAGGCGACGGGCAGCCCGCGCCCGGTGCTGGTTGGTTGGTCTTTGGGTGGAGTAGTTATATCCAATTACCTGGCCGCTTATGGTGACGCTGATCTCGGTGGGATCATGTATGTCGATGGCGTGATCGAGCTTAACGTTGCGTTGATTACCTCACACCCGGAGGTGTACACGGGGCTGGCGTCTGATGATCTCAAAAAACACCTGGAGGCCATACGTAAATTCCTCGCTCTTTGCTTCCACACCCAGCCGGATGTGCCCACTTTCGAACTGCTGTTGTCGAATGCTGCGATGGCGTCATGGACAATGACACGCGCAACTCCGTCAATGACGGTGGCCGCCGCAGAGGGAATACCCAAGGCAAAGGTGCCCATCTTGATGCTGTATGGGGCGAAGGATCAGCTCGTCAATGTTCAGCCCTCTGTGGCGCGCGCAAAGCAGTTGAATCCTCGCGTTCAGACAAAGGTATATGAGAACTCAGGCCACGCTCCGTTCCTGGAAGAATCGGCGCGTTTCAATCACGATTTATCGACGTTCATGGCATCACCAACAGGTGCCACGCCGTCGAGTAAGTGACCGCATCTAAGCTTGGTAACGGATCGATGTGCGACTGGTGCGATCCTCAGACCGGAATTGGATGAGGTTATGTTCCACGTGGAACGTGTATTTGGTACCAGAAGTGATTTCGCCATGAGGGATAGCTTGAAAGGGGGGTAGTCCACCAGAGCCGCTAGAAGTCTCTATGGTAAATGCCCAAAATCAGACATAAAAAAACCGACCCCAAAAGGTCGGTTTTAGAAGCTCATAAAAACTTATGCACGTTTTTGGCCCCTTAATGAGCATCGGAAATAAGCAGTAAATCCAAGGCTTTGCCGCCGATTTTTTCGAAAAATTCAAAAACAGTGCACAGGTTATCCACAAAACTCAGATTACGGCTCGCTCGCTGCTCGACACCGGTGCGGCGATCGAGCCCAAGGCTTTCTGAGTGTCTTCGTTCCATGTTTGAACGCGGTCGTTCAGTGCAGCAATGGCACGTGGGCCTTCGCCCTCTGCGTACATCGGTTCGCCAATCACGACCTGAATAGTCCCTGGCTTTTTCGCCCAGCCTTCCTTCGGCCAGAACTTGCCAGCGTTGTGCGCGATTGGCAGCACGGGCAGGTTTGCGTTGACCGCCAATGCAGTACCGCCACGAGAGAATTTACCAACCTGGCCAAACGGGACGCGGGTGCCTTCCGGAAAGATCAGTACCCAGACGCCGTCTTTGAGCAGCTCGTCGCCCTTCTTAGCGATTTGCTTGAGTGCTGCTTTGGGGTTCTCGCGATCAATTGCGATAGGACGCAGCATCGCCATCGCCCAGCCA
This sequence comes from Pseudomonas caspiana, assembly GCF_040224095.2. Lineage (NCBI taxonomy): Bacteria > Pseudomonadati > Pseudomonadota > Gammaproteobacteria > Pseudomonadales > Pseudomonadaceae > Pseudomonas > Pseudomonas caspiana. The sequence goes on from NZ_CP167995.1 coordinate 6,140,604, forward strand.
AAGAACGGGACATACAGCAGCTCACGCTTGAGCACCTGGCTCAGTGGCGAGAAGTACTGCGACAGGAAGAAGGTTTCCCAAGTGCTCTGGTGGTTGGAGATGATCACGCAGGGCGTCTTGGGGACATTTTCCGCACCGGTCACTTCAACACGGATATTCAGAAATACGCGAGTCAACCAGATTGCACAGCGGCACCAGTAGACGTTGATGAAGCGATAGCGAGCCTTGAATGGCAGAAACGGAGCGATGAAGAAGCTTAATGTGCACCACAGCAGAGAGCTGGTGCCTAGCAACAGGTAGAAGAAAAAAGTCCTGATTGCCTGGATGATCGACATAGTTGCTTTTACCGTACGGGCGAATGCCCGTTCATCAAGCGTACCGCTAGTTTTTTTGCGGAGCGCTATTGTGGATAAGTTCTGCGGCAACCGCCGCAAGATCGTCAAAAACCAACGTGCTGGCGGGCAACGAACCGGCCAGTGTTTTCTCACCTTTACCGGTTTTTACCAAAACCGGTTGTGAGTCGACGGCCAGTGCGGCCTTCAGGTCACTGCTGCTGTCGCCCACAAACCATATTCCTGCCAGATCCACTTGGTAGTGTCGGGCTATGGTTTGCAGCATGCCCGGTTTCGGTTTGCGGCATTCGCAACCCTCGTCGGGCCGGTGCGGACAGTAAACGATTAAACCGACCTCGCCACCCTGCTCCGCCACCAGCTCACGTAAGCGCGCGTGCATGGCGTCCAGAGTCGCCAGGTCGTAATAACCCCGGGCGATGCCGGACTGGTTGGTTGCGACTGCAACCGTCCAGCCGGCTTTGCTCAGTTGCGCGATGGCCTCGATCGAACCTGAAATCGGAATCCACTCCGCCACCGACTTTATGTAAGCGTCGGAGTCATGATTGATAACTCCATCTCGATCAAGGATCAGCAACTTCACAATACGTCCCTTCTTCAGCCTAGCAACGAGATGTCAGCGACGCCCAGGAACAGCCCACGCAGACGCGCCAGCAGTGCATAGCGGTTGGCGCGTACGCTGGCGTCCTCGGCATTGACCATCACGGCTTCGAAGAAGGCATCCACCGGCTCACGCAGGGCTGCCAGACGCGCGAGGGTTTCACTGTACTGACGCGCTTCTGCCATTGGCTGCACATCTTGATCCGCTTGCTTGATAGCCGAATACAGTGAGAACTCGTTAGCGTTATCGAAGTATTTGGGCTCGACGGTCTGGGCAATGTTGCCTTCAGCCTTGCTCAACAGATTCGAAACGCGCTTGTTCACTGCGGCCAGCGCGGCAGCTTCCGGCAGTTTGCGGAACGCCTGAACGGCTTGAACACGCTGATCGAAGTCCAGCGCCGAGCCGGGCTGCAGTGCACGAACCGACAGATAAACCGCCACCTCGACGCCTTCGTCTTCATAACGCGCACGCAGGCGGTCGAAGATGAATTCCAGTACTTGTTCCTGCAAGCCTGCGGCTTTGACCTTGGCACCGAATTGACCCACTGCAAACTTCACAGTCTCGATCAGATCCAGGTCCAGTTGCTTCTCGATCAGAATACGCAGGATACCCAATGCAGCACGGCGCAATGCGTACGGGTCTTTACTGCCGGTAGGCAGCATGCCGATGCCGAAGATACCGACCAGGGTGTCCAGCTTGTCAGCGATGGCCACTGCCGAACCGGTCAACGTCGTTGGCAGTTCAGCGCCTGCACCGCGCGGCATGTACTGCTCGTTCAGCGCCAAGGCTACATCGTCAGCTTCGCCGTCAGCCTTGGCGTAGTAGTAACCGGCGATACCCTGCATTTCAGGGAATTCGCCGACCATCTCGGTGGCCAGGTCGCACTTGGACAGCAGACCTGCGCGCGCTGCGCGTTGAGCATCGCCACCGATACGTGGCGCGATGAATGCAGCCAGTTTAGAAACACGTTCAGCCTTGTCGAAAACGCTGCCCAACTGAGCCTGGAACACCACGTTTTGTAGACGCTCGTTGAAGGTTTCCAGCTTCTGCTTCTTGTCCTGCTTGAAGAAGAACTCGGCGTCAGTCAGACGTGGACGAACGACTTTCTCGTTGCCCAGCACGATCTGCTGAGGGTCTTTGCTTTCGATGTTCGCAACGGTGATGAAGCGTGGCAGCAACTTGCCGTCTGCATCCAGCAGGCAGAAGTACTTCTGGTTGTCCTGCATGGTGGTGATCAGGGCTTCTTGCGGCACTTCCAGGAAGCGCTCTTCAAACGAGCACACCAGCGGAACCGGCCACTCGACCAGCGAAGTCACTTCGTCCAGCAAGCTAGGCGGCACGATGGCAGTGCCTTCGTGTTGGGTCGCCAGTTCTTCGACACGCTTGGTGATCAGTTGACGGCGTTCGTTGAAGTCAGCCAATACATACGCTTTGCGTAGATCGCTCAGGTAGCTGGCTGGCGAGGTGATGCGAACGCTTTCCGGGTGGTGGAAGCGATGGCCGCGGGATTCACGGCCAGCCGTCTGAGCCAGAATCGTGCAATCGATGACTTGATCACCAAACAGCATGACCAGCCATTGGGTTGGACGCACGAACTCTTCCTTGCGAGCGCCCCAGCGCATGCGCTTGGGAATCGGCAGGTCGTTCAGGGAGTCTTCAACGATAGTCGGCAGCAGGCTGGCGGTTGGCTTGCCAGCGATGTTCTGGCTGTAACGCAGCTTGGGGCCGCTCTGATCGATTTCGCTCAGGTCAACGCCGCACTTCTTGGCAAAACCCAGGGCTGCCTGAGTCGGGTTGCCTTCCGCGTCGAAAGCCGCCTGACGTGGCGGGCCGTCAAGGTTGATGCTGCGATCAGGCTGTTGCGTGGACAGGTCGGTGATCAACACGGCCAGACGACGCGGTGCGCCATAAACCTGCTTGGCGCTGTAAGTCAGCCCCGCAGACTGCAGGCCTTTTTCGATACCAGCCAGAAATGCATCGGCCAATGTGTTGAGCGCTTTGGGTGGCAGCTCTTCGGTACCCAGTTCAACCAGGAAATCTTGAGCACTCATTGTTGCGCCTCCAGCTTGGCCAGCACTTCGTCACGTAAATCAGGTGGAGCCATCGGGAAGCCCAGCTTGGCGCGAGCCATCAGATACGCCTGAGCGACCGAGCGAGCCAGAGTACGAACGCGCAGGATGTACTGCTGACGAGCAGTTACCGAAATAGCGCGACGAGCGTCCAGCAGGTTGAAGGTATGGGAAGCCTTCAGAACCATTTCGTAGCTTGGCAGCGGCAGTGGCTGATCCAGTTCGATCAGACGCTTGGCTTCGCTTTCGTAGAAATCGAACAGCTCAAACAGTTTGTCGACGTTGGCGTGTTCGAAGTTATAAGTCGATTGTTCCACTTCGTTCTGGTGGAACACATCGCCGTAGGTCACGCGGCCGAACGGGCCGTCAGCCCAGACCAGGTCATAAACCGAGTCAACGTTCTGCAGGTACATCGCCAGACGTTCCAGGCCGTAGGTGATCTCACCGGTCACCGGGTAGCATTCGATGCCGCCCGCTTGCTGGAAATAAGTGAACTGCGACACTTCCATGCCGTTGAGCCAGATTTCCCAGCCCAGACCCCAGGCGCCGAGTGTTGGCGATTCCCAGTTGTCTTCGACGAAGCGCACGTCGTGAACCAGCGGGTCCAGACCGACATGCTTCAACGAGCCCAGATACAACTCCTGAAAGTTGTCCGGGTTTGGCTTGAGAACTACTTGAAACTGATAGTAGTGCTGCAGGCGGTTCGGGTTTTCACCATAACGGCCGTCAGTCGGACGGCGGCTTGGTTGTACATAGGCTGCGTTCCAGGTTTCCGGGCCTACGGCGCGCAGAAACGTGGCAGTGTGGAAAGTGCCGGCGCCTACTTCCATATCGTAGGGCTGAAGTACCACACAACCTTGCTCGGCCCAGTATTGCTGGAGGGCGAGGATCAAGTCTTGGAAGGTACGCACGGCTGGCGTAGGCTGGCTCACGAAATTCACCTGTACTGGGGCTGCGATTTAAAGAGCGGGAGTATACCCGATTCGGCCGCACCTCCACCCTTGGAAGCCCTATGCCACGCTGCTATTGGTGCAACGAAGAGCCGATTTACATCGATTATCACGATCAGGAGTGGGGCGTGCCGTTGCGCGACGCGCAGAAGCTCTTCGAGTTGCTTTTGCTCGAAGGGTTCCAGGCCGGTCTTTCATGGATCACGGTTTTGAAGAAACGCGCGCGTTATCGCGAGGTGATGTTCGGTTTTGATGTGCATCGAATCGCCGCCATGACCGACGATGACATTGAGGTCCTGATGCAGGAGCCGGGCATCATCCGCAACCGCCTCAAGCTCAATGCCGCGCGACGCAATGCGCAGGCGTGGTTGAAGCTGGACGACCCGGTTGAATTCCTCTGGTCGTTTGTTGGCGGTGAAAGGAAGATCAACCACCGCAAGGACCGCAGCGAAGTCCCGGCCATCACGCCAGAGGCCGAGGCCATGAGCAAAGCATTGAAGAAAGCAGGGTTTACCTTTGTGGGCCCGACCATCTGTTATGCCTACATGCAGTCGAGCGGCATGGTCATGGACCATACCGTGGATTGTGATCGATACGCGGTTTTGGTCCGCTGACGGTTACAATGGCTGCCTTGAGTTTTGGGGAGTGATCTGTGGAAAAGTTTAAAGGTGCCCTCATGGTGGGCGCATTGCGACTGTTTGCCTTGTTGCCCTGGCGCGTGGTGCAGTGGGTCGGTGCAGGCATCGGCTGGCTGATGTGGAAACTGCCGAACCGTTCGCGTGAGGTTGCGCGCATCAATCTGGCTAAATGCTTTCCGGAAATGGACCCTGCCGAGCGCGAGCGTCTGGTCGGCCGTAGCTTGATGGACATCGGCAAGACCCTCACCGAAAGCGCATGTGCCTGGATCTGGCCTGCTCAGAAATCCATCGATCTGGTACGTGAAGTTGAAGGCCTCGACGTCCTCAAGGATGCCTTGGCGTCCGGTAAAGGCGTCGTTGGCATCACCAGTCACCTGGGCAACTGGGAAGTGCTCAACCACTTCTACTGCAGCCAGTGCAAACCGATCATTTTCTATCGTCCGCCCAAGCTCAAGGCGGTCGATGACCTGCTGCGCAAACAGCGCGTGCAATTGGGCAACCGCGTGGCGGCGTCCACCAAGGAAGGCATTCTCAGCGTCATCAAGGAGGTGCGCAAAGGCGGCTCGGTGGGTATTCCGGCCGATCCAGAGCCAGCCGAATCAGCGGGGATCTTCGTACCGTTTTTCGCCACTACAGCCCTGACCAGCAAGTTTGTGCCCAACATGCTGGCGGGTGGCAAAGCCGTCGGCGTGTTCCTGCATGCCATGCGCTTGCCGGATGGTTCAGGTTACAAAGTGGTTCTGGAAGCTGCGCCCGAGGCCATGTACAGCACCGACACTGCGACATCGGCGGCGGCCATGAGTCAGGTGGTGGAGAAATATGTGCGGGCTTATCCGAGCCAGTACATGTGGACCATGAAGCGCTTCAAGAAACGCCCTGCCGGAGAGGCCCGCTGGTATTGATGAGGTCATGACTTGAAATGATGAACCCTGTGGGAGCGGTGCTTGCCCGCGATAAGGCTGGGCACGATCTAAAGTGAACCGCGTCCAGCCTTATCGCGGGCAAGCCCAGCTCCCACAGAAATAACATTTCAATTGAGAGGGACTAGTTGGCTGCTTAAAAAAAGCTCAACCCCACCTGAAACAGCCTCTCCACATCGCGGATGTACTTTTTATCCACAAGGAACATGATCACGTGATCGCCGGTTTCGATCACGGTGGCGTCGTGGGCGATGAGCACTTCGTCAGCGCGGATGATGGCGCCAATTGTGGTGCCCGACGGCAGTGCGATGTCTTTGATGGCCTTGCCGATGACCTTGCTGGACTTGGTATCGCCATGAGCAACCACCTCGATAGCCTCGGCTGCACCGCGACGCAGTGAGTGCACGCTGACGATATCACCCCGTCGAACGTGGGCCAGCAAGGTGCCGATGGTTGCCAGTTGCGGGCTGACCGCGATATCGATTTCGCCGCCCTGCACCAGATCGACATACGCCGGGTTGTTGATGATGGTCATCACCTTGCGCGCACCCATGCGTTTGGCCAACAGCGACGACATGATGTTGGCTTCGTCGTCGTTGGTCAGGGCCAGGAACAGGTCGGTGTTGGCGATGTTTTCTTCCAGCAGCAGATCACGGTCTGACGCGCTGCCTTGCAGCACGACTGTGCTGTTCAGCGATTCCGACAGCTGTCGGCAGCGCGCTGGATTCATCTCGATGATTTTGACCTGATAGCGGCTCTCGATGGCTTCCGCCAAGCGCTCGCCGATATGCCCGCCGCCTGCAATGACGATGCGTTTGTAGTTCTCGTCCAGACGGCGCATTTCGCTCATGACTGCACGAATGTCCGCCTTGGCAGCAATAAAGAACACTTCATCGTCTGCTTCAATGACCGTATCACCTTGCGGCAAGATCGGCCGGTCGCGGCGGAAGATGGCGGCCACGCGCATGTCGACATTAGGCATGTGTTCACGTAACTGGCGCAGTTGCTGACCCACTAACGGTCCGCCGTAATAGGCCTTGACCGCCACCAGTTGCGCTTTGCCGCCGGCGAAGTCGATCACCTGCAGCGAGCCGGGGTATTCGATCAGACGTTTGATGTAGTTGGTGACGACTTGCTCAGGGCTGATCAGCACGTCGACCGGAATCGCGTCATTGTCGAACAGGCCTGCGCGAGTCAGATAAGCCGCTTCCCGCACCCGGGCGATTTTGGTCGGCGTGTGGAACAGCGTGTAGGCGACCTGACAGGCCACCATGTTGGTTTCGTCGCTATTGGTCACTGCTACCAGCATGTCAGCGTCATCTGCGCCTGCCTGGCGCAGTACGGTCGGAAACGAGCCACGGCCCTGCACCGTGCGGATATCCAGGCGGTCGCCCAGATCACGCAACCGGTCGCCGTCGGTGTCGACCACAGTGATGTCGTTGGCTTCGCTGGCCAAGTGTTCAGCCAGCGTACCGCCAACCTGCCCTGCGCCGAGGATGATGATTTTCAATCAATTGCTCCTTGAAGCGGCATAAGCAAACCTATGGAATTGCGTGAAACCTGTGTAAGCCGGGCTTGGTCTGGGCGGCATTCCGACGATACGGACGCTGCGGTCTTTCTGCAAAATGCGCCATCGTTCATCGCGGGCAAGCCCGGCTCCCACAGGAGATTACATCGAGTCCAAGTATCGCGGGTTACCCGCATCAAGCAGCGATCTTGATCAGTTTGGCGTAATAGAACCCGTCATGCCCGCCTTCCTGCGCGAGCAGTTGGCGACCGTGTGGCTGTTTCAGACCGGGCGGCTGCTGGCCGAGCTGACCGGCGATGTCCAGCTCACGTGCGCCGGAGGTGCGGGCCAGGAACGCCTCAATGACTTCGGTGTTTTCCATCGGCAGTGTCGAGCAGGTGGCGTAAAGCAGAATGCCGCCGACTTGCAGGGTTGGCCAAAGGGCATCGAGCAACTCGCCTTGCAGCGTTGCCAGGGCTGGAATGTCATCAGCCTGACGGGTCAGCTTGATGTCGGGATGGCGGCGGATCACACCGGTTGCCGAGCACGGCGCATCAAGCAGGATTCTCTGGAATGGCTTGCCGTCCCACCATTGCGCGGTTTCCCGGGCATCGGCAGCGATCAGTTCGGCGCTCAGGCCAAGGCGCTCAAGGTTTTCCCGCACACGCACCAGACGCTTGGCTTCCAGGTCCACTGCCACGACGCCTGCCAGCGCAGGCTGGACTTCCAGCAAGTGGCAGGTTTTACCGCCTGGGGCGCAACAGGCGTCCAGCACCCGTTGGCCCGGGGCCAGTTCGAGCAGATCGGCAGCCAGTTGCGCGGCCTCGTCCTGCACGCTGATCCAGCCTTCGGCAAAACCTGGCAGACTGCGCACATCGCAAGGCTCGGTCAGCAGAATACCGTCCTGACTGAACGTGCAGCCGACTGCTTCAATGTCTGCCTTGGCCAGCAGTTCGAGGTATTGGTCACGGCTGTTGTGCCGACGATTGACCCGCAGAATCATTGGCGGATGCGCATTGTTAGCGGCGCAGATGGCTTCCCACTGTTCTGGCCAAGCCGCTTTCAGCGCTTTTTGCAGCCAGCGCGGGTGCGATGTGCGCACCACCGGATCGTGTTCCAGCTCGGCCAATAGCGCCTCGCTTTCACGCTGTGCACGACGCAACACGGCGTTTAGCAGCGCTTTGGCCCAAGGCTTTTTCAGTTTGTCGGCGCAGCCTACGGTTTCGCCGATGGCAGCGTGGGCCGGAATGCGCGAATACAGAAGTTGATACAAACCCACCAGCAGCAACGCCTCGACGTCCGCATCGGCGGCTTTGAAAGGCTTTTGCAACAATTTTGCGGCCAACGCAGAAAGCCGTGGCTGCCAGCGAGCTGTGCCGAACGCCAGATCCTGAACCAGGCCGCGATCCCGGACTTCAACCTTGTCCATCTGCGTCGGCAGCGAACTGTTGAGCGAAGCTTTGCCGCTGAGCACAGGGGCCAGTGCCTTGGCGGCGGCCAGACGCGGGTTCATTGCGCAGTCACCTGTTGGCCCAGCACGGTGCCAATGGCGAACTTCTCGCGGCGGCTGTTGAACAGGTCAGTGAAATTCAGTGGCTTGCCGCCGGGCAATTGCAGGCGCGTCAGACGCAGCGCGCCCTGACCACAAGCGACAATCAAACCGTCCTTGTTGGCTTCGAGGATGACGCCTGGTTCGCCCTGCCCTTCAGCGAGGCTAGCGGCGAGGACTTTCAGGGCTTCGCCGTTCAGCGTGCTGTGGCAGATCGGCCATGGATTGAATGCGCGAACCAGACGCTCAAGCTCGATAGCGGGACGGCTCCAGTCGATGCGCGCTTCGTCCTTGTTGAGTTTGTGAGCGTAAGTGGCGAGGCTGTCATCCTGGACTTCGCCGACGAGTGTGCCATCGGCCAGACCGGCAATGGCTTGCAACACAGCAGGCGGGCCCAGTTCAGCCAGGCGATCATGCAAGGTGCCGCCGGTGTCTTCAGCGGTGATGGGCGTGATGGCCTTGAGCAGCATCGGCCCGGTGTCCAGACCCAGTTCCATGCGCATGACCGTGACACCGCTCTCGGCATCGCCTGCCTCTACGGCGCGCTGAATCGGCGCCGCACCGCGCCAGCGTGGCAGCAGCGATGCATGGCTGTTGATGCAACCCAAACGCGGAATATCCAGCACCACTTGCGGCAGGATCAAACCGTAAGCGACCACGACCAGCAGATCGGGCTTGAGCGCTGCCAGTTCTTCTTGAGCCGCAGCATCGCGCAGGGTCGGCGGTTGCAGCACTGGAATATCGTGTTGCACAGCCAGTTGCTTGACCGGGCTTGGCATCAGCTTTTGTCCACGACCGGCCGGGCGATCAGGCTGGGTGTAGACCGCGACGATCTGGTGAGGGCTGTCGAGCAAGGCCTTGAGGTGTTCAGCGGCGAACTCTGGGGTGCCGGCGAAGACGATGCGCAGTGGCTCAGTCATGGGCTTCTCGTTGGGAAAGGACATTTTGAACTGTAGGAGCTGCCGAAGGCTGCGATAAGGTTGGAACAACCTTCAGCCACAATAGCCATGGCGACCGTTTCCCGGTCATTCGCAGCCTGCGGCAGCTCCTACGGTCAGGTAGGAATCAAGCGTTCTGCTTGTGCAGTTTTTCGAGCTTTTTCTTGATCCGGTCGCGCTTGAGGTTGGACAGGTAATCGACGAACAGCTTGCCGTTCAGGTGATCGCACTCATGCTGGATACATACCGCCAGCAGGCCTTCGGCGATTTCTTCGTAAGCGTTGCCGTCGCGGTCCAGTGCTTTGATGCGCACCTTCTGCGGGCGGTCTACGTTTTCGTAGAAACCCGGCACGGATAGGCAACCTTCCTGATACTGATCCATTTCGTCGGTCAGCATTTCGATCTCGGGGTTGATGAAAACCCGAGGCTCGCTGCGGTCTTCGCTGAGGTCCATGACCACGACACGTTTGTGCACGTTGACCTGGGTTGCAGCCAGCCCGATACCTGGCGCCTCATACATGGTTTCAAACATGTCATCGACCAACTGACGAATGTCGGCGTCTACTACGGCCACCGGCTTGGCGATGGTACGCAGGCGCGAATCGGGAAACTCGAGAATGTTTAGAATAGCCATATACGTAAGAGCTGCACTTGTAGGGTAAAGTCAAAATCGGCTGCTAGGCTTTGGACGTCCAAGCGGGGCAACCATTTTTACACCGAGCCGGATAGGACTCTATGTTCACGCGAAGCAACATGATAAAGGGATTCACTGCATGAGGAAATCACTACTCGCCCTGCTGCTGTTGGCCGTGACCGGTCTTGTGCAGGCGCAAGTGCAACTCAGGGAAGGCCATCCGCAACGCTACACGGTTGTCGCCGGTGACACGCTTTGGGACATTTCCGGCAAGTTTCTCAGCGAGCCCTGGAAATGGCAGGAAATCTGGCGCGCCAACCCACAAGTCCACGACCCTGATCTGATCTACCCCGGCGACACCTTGTCGCTGAGTTATGTCGACGGTCAGCCGCGGGTCACCCTCAATCGCGGCGAGTCTCGCGGTACCGTGAAGCTATCGCCTCGGGTGCGCAGTACGCCGATGATTGAAGCCGTTCCAAGCATCCCGCTGGGGGCGATCAATGCTTTCCTGCTCAGTAACCGAATCGTGGACACTCCCGAGCAGTTCGACCAGGCTCCTTACATTGTGGCCGGGAATGCCGAGCGAGTCCTGAGTGGTATCGGTGACCGGATTTATGCGCGAGGCACTCTGGACCCGACGCATTCGGTCTATGGCATCTTCCGCCAGGGCAAGACCTACACCGATCCGGTCACACAGGAAGTGCTGGGTATTAACGCTGACGAGATCGGTGGTGGCGAAATTATCGCGGCCGAGGGTGATGTCTCCACGTTGATGCTGCAGCGCTCGAACCAGGAAGTGCGCCTGGGTGACCGACTGTTCGCCAGCGAAGAACGGGCAATCAACTCCAGCTTCCAGCCAAGTGAACCACGCAGTGATATCAACGGGCTGATCATTGACGTTCCGCGTGGCGTGAATCAGATCGGCGTGATGGATGTGGTGACGGTGGATAAGGGCAAACGTGACGGTCTGATCGAAGGGAACGTGCTGGCGATCTACAAGACTGGCGAGACTGTCCGCGATCGCATCACCGGTGAACAAGTCAAAATTCCTGACGAACGCTCCGGGCTGCTAATGATTTTCCGCACGTACGACAAGCTCAGCTACGGGCTGGTTCTGAACGCCAACCGCTCGTTGGCGGTAATGGACAAGATCAAAAATCCTTAGCGTTATGTTGCAGAATTGATACAGATTTTTGTCATCGCGTGACCAGTTATCAAATTGTTGTTAACAGAGTTATCCACAGGATTGGCCACCATTTCAGGTGCGCTACGGATCAAGGAAGATCTTATGCCGCTGTTCGAAAAAGCTACCCCTTCGCCTGCCGAACAGGAAGCGCGCCTGCGCTTGCATCGCTTGCCGGAGGTGGGACCAAAGCGATTCTTCAAATTGATCAATGCATTCGGCTGCGCCTCTGCTGCACTCAGCGCACCGGCCAGCGCCTGGCGTGCATTGGGGTTACCAGCGGCGTGTGCTGAGGCCCGACGTAACCCGGACGTGCGCGATGGTGCTAGCGCCGCATTGGCCTGGTTAGAGCGTCCGGACCAGCATTTGCTGATGTGGGACGACCCACACTACCCGGCATTGCTAGCGGAAATCCCCGATCCTCCTCCACTTCTATTCGTCGCAGGCAACGCCACGATTCTGGACCGGCCGCAGTTGGGCATGGTCGGCAGCCGCCGCGCTTCACGTCCGGGACTGGACACCGCCGCAGCTTTTTCCAAGAGCCTGGCCGGTGCCGGGTTTGTCATTACCAGTGGCTTGGCGCTGGGTATTGATGGCGCTGCGCACCAGGCCGCTCTGGACGTCGGCGGCTCTACAATCGGCGTTCTGGGTACCGGCATTGAAAAACTTTATCCACAGCGCCACCGAGCGTTGGCAGCGCGGATGATTGCCGAAGGAAGCGCGGTGGTTTCCGAGTTCCCGCTGGATGCAGGTCCGACTGCCAGCAACTTCCCGCGCCGCAACAGAATTATCAGTGGTTTGTCCCTGGGCGTGCTGGTGGTCGAAGCCAGTGTTGCCAGTGGTTCTTTGATCACCGCTCGACTGGCTGCCGAGCAGGGCCGCGAGGTTTATGCAATACCGGGGTCGATTCATCACCCCGGTGCGCGGGGTTGCCATCAGTTGATTCGCGATGGCGCTGTGCTGGTCGAAACGGTGCATCACATTCTTGAAGCATTGCGTGGCTGGCAGGTGGTGGCGCCAACTGAGGCAGTGCAGACATCTGACGTCGCTATCGACCATCCACTGTTGGCGTTGCTGCATGCCGCACCCCACACCAGTGAAGCCTTGGCGAACTCCATCGGTTGGCCGCTGCCCAGAGTGCTGGCGGCGTTGACGGAGCTGGAACTGGACGGACGCATTGCCTGTGAAGCGGGACGATGGTTTGCGCGCGCAGCCTGAGGTTAAACTGCCGACAACGTTTTAGCGGAGAGTGAAAATGGTCAGCAGTTGGCGAGTGCAACAAGCCGCCCGAAACATTCGCGCCGGTGCGGTCATTGCCTATCCAACCGAAGCGGTGTGGGGGCTGGGTTGTGATCCTTGGGATGAAGAAGCGGTTTACCGCCTGCTGGCGATCAAATCTCGGCCCGTGGAAAAAGGGCTGATTCTGATCGCTGACAACATTCGTCAGTTCGACTTCCTGTTCGAGGATTTTCCCGAGTTGTGGATTGATCGGATGGCCAGTACCTGGCCAGGTCCCAACACGTGGCTGGTGCCGCACCAGAACCTCTTGCCGCAGTGGATAACCGGTATTCACGAGACGGTAGCGCTGCGGGTTAGTGATCACCCAACGGTACGTGAACTGTGTGCATTGGTCGGTCCGCTGATTTCCACCTCGGCCAACCCGGCAGGCCGCCCTGCTGCGCGTTCACGTCTTAGAGTCGAGCAGTATTTCCGCGGGCAGATCGATGGCGTGCTCAGCGGCAGCCTGGGAGGCCGCCGTAATCCGAGCGTGATTCGCGATATCGCGACTGCGGAAATCGTTCGGGCGGGGTAAATTCGGTCCCACTGAATTGCGCAAAACCTGTGGGAGCCGGGCTTGGTCTGGGCGGCTCCCACAGGAATTGCATTTCCAATCAAGGAAGCAAAATACTCGAGCCAGTGGTGCGGCGGCCCGACAGTTCGGTCTGCGCTTTGCCTGCATCCTTGAGGGCAAATTGCTGGATGTTATCCACCTTGATCTTGCCGCTGGCGAGCATGTCGAATAGCTCATCGGCCATGCTTTGCAGGTTCTGCGGGGTGTTGGCGTAGCTGCCCAGAGTTGGACGGGTGACATACAACGAGCCTTTACTGGCCAGAATCCCCAGGTTCACGCCTGCAACAGGTCCGGATGCATTGCCAAAGCTGACCAGCAGGCCACGCGGCGCAACGCAATCCAGAGAAGTCGCCCAGGTGTCCTGACCCACGCCGTCATAAACCACCGGGCATTTCTGCCCGTCAGTCAGTTCCAGCACGCGTTTGGCCACATCCTCCTTGCTGTAGTCGATCACTTCCCAAGCACCCAGTGCTTTGGCGTGAGCGGCTTTCTCGGCGGAGCTGACAGTGCCGATCAGCTTCACGCCCAGCGCCTTGGCCCATTGGCAGGCCAGCGAGCCTACGCCACCCGCTGCGGCGTGGAACAGGATCGTTTCACCCGGTTTGACGACGTAGGTCTGACGCAGCAGATATTGCACGGTGAGGCCCTTGAGCATGATGGCGGCGGCTTGTTCAAAACTGACAGCTTCCGGCAGATGCACCAGATTGGCTTCCGGCAAGGTATGCAACTCGCTGTAGCTGCCCAGTGGGCCGGTGCCGTACGCGACACGGTCGCCGACTTTGAAGCGACTGACTTCGCTGCCCACTGCGTCGACGATACCCGCGCCTTCGTTACCCAGCCCCGACGGAAAGGACGGCACCGGATACAGGCCGCTGCGGAAGTAGGTCTCAATGAAATTCAGGCCGATGGCCTTGTTACGCACACGTACCTGTTGCGGGCCAGGCTGGGCCGGTTCGAAGTCCACATACTCGAGAACTTCCGGGCCGCCGGTCGTGCTGAACTGGATACGCTTTGCCATTTGTTCTCTCCATGATCAATCGAAACAGGAATGTGAAAGGGCTCTATCGGACTCCTTCGTTTGCGCTTCGTCAACTGCGGTCGATTGGCCACGGGTGGTATGCTACGCGCCAATTTCGCTGTGGCCCTTGAACTCCGGGTGCCCAGCCGTTTGAAGTCAGTTTAAGAGGTCGCCATGTCTTCTAGCCGCACTGAGGCCGTCAAAGCCTACCTGCTCGATCTGCAAGACCGGATCTGCACCGCTCTGGAACAGGAAGACGGCGGTGCCCGTTTTGTCGAGGATGCATGGACCCGCCCCGCTGGCGGTGGTGGACGTACGCGCGTAGTCGAAAACGGCACGGTGATTGAAAAGGGCGGCGTCAACTTCTCCCATGTCTTCGGCACCAGCCTGCCACCCTCCGCCAGTGCTCACCGGCCTGAACTGGCCGGACGTGGTTTCGAGGCCTTGGGCGTGTCGCTGGTGATCCACCCGCACAACCCGCATGTCCCGACCTCTCACGCTAACGTACGCTTCTTCATCGCTGAAAAAGAGGGCGAAGAAGCGGTCTGGTGGTTCGGCGGAGGTTTCGACCTGACGCCTTATTACGGCGTCGAAGAAGACTGCGTGCATTGGCACCGTGTCGCCGAACAGGCATGTGCGCCTTTCGGCGCCGACGTTTATCCGCGGTACAAGGCGTGGTGCGACAGCTATTTCCACCTCAAGCACCGTAACGAGCCTCGCGGAATCGGCGGCTTGTTCTTCGATGACCTGAACCAGTGGGATTTCGACACCAGTTTTGCCTTCATGCGCGCGATTGGCGATGCCTTTATCAACGCTTACCTGCCGATCGTTCGTCGTCGCAAGGCGGACGCGTATACCGCGCAGCAACGTGAGTTTCAGGAGTTCCGTCGCGGGCGCTATGTGGAATTCAACCTCGTCTACGACCGTGGCACGCTGTTTGGTCTGCAATCGGGAGGGCGTACCGAGTCGATCCTCATGTCGCTGCCACCGCAAGTGCGCTGGGGCTACGACTGGAAAGCCGCGCCAGGCAGCGAAGAAGCACGCCTGACCGAGTACTTCCTGCAGGATCGGGACTGGTTGGCGTTGGGGTAAGACTCTGTAGATATCTTAATTTGAAATGCATCTCCCTTGTGGGAGCTGGGCTTGCCCGCGATAAGGATGGACGCGGTTCACTTCAGATCGCGTCGCCCCTATCGCGGGCAAGCCCAGCTCCCACAGGGTTCAGTATTCACGTGCTCGGCTTCCAGGACTATAAATGGACCACTACGCCGTCTTCGGCAACCCCATCGGCCACAGCAAGTCACCGTTGATTCATCGCCTGTTCGCCGAGCAAACCGGTCAACCGCTGGATTACCGCACGGCGCTTGCGCCGCTGGATGACTTCACCGCATTCGCCAAGGCGTTCTTCAACGAAGGCCGTGGGGCCAACGTGACTGTGCCGTTCAAGGAACAGGCCTATCTCATGGCCGACAGCCTGACCGAACGCGCCCGGCGTGCAGGCGCAGTCAACACCCTGAGCAAGCTGGCCGACGGCACCTTGCTCGGTGATAACACCGATGGCGCGGGACTGGTGCGGGATCTGACGGTTAACTGCGGCGTGAGTCTGCATGGCAAGCGCGTGCTGTTACTCGGTGCGGGCGGCGCAGTGCGCGGTGCGCTGGAGCCCTTGCTGGCCGAGCGCCCGTCGGTATTGGTGGTCGCTAATCGAACGGTAGAAAAAGCCGAGCTGCTGGCCCAGCAATTCGCTGATCTGGGGCCCGTATTTGCCAGCGGTTTCGATTGGCTGGAAGAGTCAGTGGACGTGATCATCAACGCCACATCCGCGAGCCTGGCGGGAGAACTGCCGCCAATTTCGCCGAGCCTGATCGATCCCGGTAAGACCTTCTGCTACGACATGATGTACGGCAGCGAGCCTACAGCCTTCTGCCGTTGGGCCGCCGAGCACGGCGCGGCGCAATCCGTTGATGGTTTGGGCATGCTGGTCGAGCAGGCCGCCGAGGCCTTTTTGCTATGGCGCAGCGTGCGACCGGATTCAGCACCAGTGCTGGCTGAGTTGCGCAGGCAACTCGCGGCTTAATCTTCGAACCGGATCGGGCATTTATCCCCTTCCAGCTTGCGCAGCTCATCAATCACCTGCGGCCGGGCCCGACGCAACGTCAGGGTCCGGTCGTGATCACGCAGGCGTCGGGCTTCCTGATGGAGCATCTCGACGCCGGAATAATCGATGAAGTTGATGTGTTGCGCTTCAATGACCACGTGTTTGCCTTCAGTGCGCTGCAGTCTTGTCTGCAAATAGTGGCTGGCACCAAAAAAGATCGAGCCGCCAACGCGCATGATGTCTTCGTCGCCGTCGCGCCATTGCTGCACGACCGGCTGTGAAGTGCGCTTGAGGTAGAAGAACAGCGACGCCAGCACCCCCGCGTAAATCGCGGTTTGCAGTTCGAGCAGCAATGTCGCGACGCAGGTTAAGGCCATGACGAGAAATTCTGAGCGACTGACGCGGTACAACGCACGGATGCCGCGCCGGTCCACCAGCCCCCAACAAATCAGCAGAATCGAAGCCGCCATCGCCGGGATCGGAATATGCGCGATCAACGACGCCCCGGCGACGGCAAACAGCGCGACCCACAAGGCGGAAAATATTCCGGCCAGGGGTGAATTGGCGCCCGCTTCAAAGCTCAGTGCCGAGCGAGTAAACGAACCTGCTGACAGAAAGCCTGAAAACAGGCTGCCTCCCATGTTCGACAGGCCCTGAGCACGCACTTCCTGATTGGCGTCGATCAGTTGCTGGGAGCGGGTAGACAGCGACCGGGAAATCGACAGGCTGTTGACCAGTCCGAGCATGCCCACCGCCACGGCGGATGGCAGCAGTTTGAGGATCAGTTCCGGATCGAGTGGCAGCGGGCTCAACGGCGGCAGATGGCCGACAAATGCCGAGACAACGCGCACATGGCCAAACATCGCTGGCCATAGCCAGACCAGCAGGCTGGATGCGATGAGTGTGATCAACAGTGTTGGCCAGCGCGGTACAACCAGCTTCAGTAGCATGCCGAGCCCTAGCGTCAGTAAACCCAACATCAGTGACGGCATGTCCAGCTCGCCTCGATGCTCCAACACGGCGATCAGGCTTTTTAGAGCGGTGGTCTGGCTGGGTAAATCGATGCCGATCAGGTTGGGCATTTGCCCCAGTGCAATGACTACGGCGGCACCCAGGGTGAAACCGAGCACCACCGAATGGGAGACGAAGTTGACCAGCGCGCCGAAGCGCACCATGCCGAGCAATAACTGAAACACCCCGGCAATGAACGTCAGCAGCAGAATCAGGGTGATGTAATCCTGACTGGCCGGGACCGCCAGCGGGCTGATGCTGGCGTAGAGCACGACTGAAATTGCCGCCGTCGGCCCGCAGATCAGGTGCCATGACGAGCCCCACAAACAGGCGATCATGACCGGCACTATGGCCGCGTATAAACCGTACTCGGCAGGCAATCCGGCGATCAGGGCGTAAGCAATGGACTGTGGCAAGGCCAGAATCGCCCCGCTCAACCCCACCAAGGCATCTCGACCCACGGTGGCGCGAGTCTGGCGGGGAAGCCAGGCAAGAAACGGCAGGAATTTATGGCGGTTGAGCCAACCCATGAAACGCTCTTTGAAGGATTGCGGGGGGGTTAGGGTGAAGTGTCAGACAGTTGGGTGCAAGGTTCTATGCATCTGTAGGAGCTGCCGAAGGCTGCGATGCGATATGTCAGGAATATTGCTTCGCAGCCTTCGGCAGCTCCTACAGGTTTGTGTGCTTAGCCCTTTTAGAGCTTCGCCTTCACCGCCGCCAGTGCATCTTTGTCATCAATGGTTTTCACGCCATCCAGCCATTTATCCAGCACGGCCGGGTTGGCTTTGATCCAGGCTTTGGCTGCGGCAGCATTGGTGACTTTGTTGTTGGTCACGTCGGCCATGATGCTGTTTTCCATCTCCTGAGTGAACGTCAGGTTGGTCAGCAGTTTGCCTACGTTCGGACAGGCCTCGGCGTAACCTTTGCGAGTCAGGGTATGTACGGTGCCGGTGTCGCCGAAGTATTTCTCGCCGCCTTTGAGGTAATGCAGGCCTTTGATCTGCACGTTCATCGGGTGCGGCGTCCAGCCAAGGAACACCACGAACTGATCTTTTTTCACCCGGCGATTTACTTCAGCCAGCATCGCTTGTTCGCTGGATTCGACGAGCTTCCAGCTGCCCAGATCGAATTCGTTCTCCTTGATGATTTTCTGAATCGACAGGTTGGCTGGCGCGCCGGAGCCAATGCCATAAACCTTCTTCTCGAACTTGTCGGCGAATTTGTTCAAGTCGGCAAAGTTATGCACACCCGCGTCCCAGACATAATCCGGCACGGCCAGGGTGAACTCGGTACCGTCCAGGTTCTTCGCCAGTTGGGTGACATCCCCGGTCGCGACAAACTTGTCATAGAAACCCTGTTGCGCAGGCATCCAGTTGCCCAGGAAGACGTCCAGCTTGCCATCCTTGAGACCGCCGTAAGCAATCGGCACCGCCAGGGTATCGACCTTGGCCTTGTAGCCCATCCCGTCCAGCAGGAAGCCGGCAATGGCGTTGGTTGCAGCAATGTCGCTCCAGCCCGGATCGGCCAGTTTTACAGTGCTGCAACTTTGCTCGGCAGCCTGTACCGCAAGGCTGCTCAACGCCATGACCCCAATCACGAGTGTTTTGGATAACGTCTTCATTAACTTCCCCTAGTTTTTTGATTTTTTGGCAGGGTCAAGGTTGTGGATAACGTGCCTTGCGCTCCAGATCGTCCAGATCAATGTGGTTGCGCATGTACTGCTGACTGGCGTCTACCAGCGGCTGGTGATCCCAACTCTTCAGCTTGCCGAGTGCCAGCGACTCAGCGACAAAGCGCCGTCTACGCTGGCTGGCGAGCACCTGGTGGTGTATCGCCGGTATATCCCATTTGGCCCGTGCTTCAGCCAGGAACTCATTGAACAGTTGCAGGTGAGTGTCCGACTGGCTCAGCTCTTCCAGTTCCTGTGGATCGTTATGGACATCGAACAGCAGGCATGGGTCCTGCTCCGAATAAATGAATTTGTACGCGCCACGCCGGATCATCATCAGCGGGCTGTTAGTACCTTCGGCCATGTACTCGCCAAACACCTCGTCATGACCACCCTCGCCCAGCAAATGCGGCATCAGTGACTGACCATCCAGTGGCAAGCCATCCACCAGCTCGCCTTCAGCCATCGCGACAAATGTCGGCAGCAAATCAGCTGTGGAAACCGCTGCGCCAATGCGTCCGGCCTTGTATTGGCCTGGCGCGTAGACCAGCAATGGCACTCTAGCCGCCATTTCAAACCAGTGCATTTTGTACCAGAGGCCACGTTCGCCGAGCATGTCACCGTGATCGCCTGAGAACACAATGATGGTGTCGTCCGCCAGGCCGATGTCTTCCAGCGTTTGCATCAGCTTGCCGACATTGCTGTCGATGTAGCTGCACGCGCCGAAATAAGCGCGGCGGGCATCGCGGATTTTCTCCTCGGGCAACGGCTTGTCCCACAGATCATAGACTTTCATTAACCGTTGAGAGTGCGGATCCTGCTCGGCCTGATCGGGTTGATGCTGCGGCATCGGGATTTCGTCGTCGCTGTATAGATCCCAGAACGGTTTCGGGATGGTGTACGGATCGTGCGGGTGGGTCATGGATACCGTCAGGCAAAACGGTTGATCGCCGTCGTTGCGCACGTGATCGAACAGGTATTGCTGGGCTTTGAAGACCACTTCTTCATCGAAGTCCAACTGGTTGGTGCGCACGCATGGGCCAGCCTGCAGTACCGACGCCATGTTGTGATACCAGGTCGGACGCACATCCGGCGCGTCCCAATTGACGGACCAGCCATAGTCTGCGGGGTAGATATCACTGGTCAGGCGCTCTTCGTAGCCATGCAACTGGTCAGGCCCGCAGAAGTGCATTTTGCCGGACAGAGCAGTCTTGTAGCCCAGGCGGCGCAGGTAATGAGCATAGGTCGGGATGTCGGCGGGGAATTCAGCGGCGTTGTCGTAAGCCCCGATCTTGCTGGGCAACTGACCGCTGACCAGCGTGAAGCGCGACGGGGCGCACAATGGGCTGTTGCAGTAAGCAGCATCGAACACCACGCCTTCAGCAGCGAGGCGACTCAGATTAGGCATTTTGATTGGAGACGAAGCGTAGAACGGCAACATCGGCGCGGCCATTTGATCGGCCATGATGAACAGAATATTTTTGCGCTTCATGTATTTCGCGGCATCCCATCGTGAATATTTATGCGAAAGTGCTGCGACTGAGGATGGGACCCATACCGGTTGTGGTAAAGCCCATGCAAGACAATGCCTAGGATAACTACAGCTTATGTTTGAATCGCTCGGTGAAATGTCGCTGGATCTGCTGCGGGCGTTCGAAGCCGCGGCGCGCCTGCGCAGTTTCACCGCTGCGGCGATCGAACTGGGCACTACTCAGCCCGCCGTGAGCCAACAAATCAAGCGCCTGGAAGAACAGTTGGCGACCCGGCTTTTTGACCGAATCTATCGAGGTATTGAGCTGACTGACGCAGGGAGCATTCTGTTCAGCCATGTGCAGACCGGCATGGAGTCTATGGACGCAGGGCTGATCGCGATCACCCATCAGCATCAACACGAGGTGCTGCAGGTCGCCACCGATTTTGCATTCGCGGCTTACTGGCTGATGCCGCGCCTGCATCGCTTTCATGAAGCCAACCCGGATGTAGACGTCAGCCTGGTGACCAGCGAACGTAGCCACAGCATGTTGCGTGCTGATATCGACGTCGCGGTGCTGTTTGGCGACGGACGTTTCAAGCAAGGCGAAAGCCGCTGGCTGTTCAGCGAAGAAGTCTTCCCGGTGTGCAGCCCGCAGTTACTGGCCGGTCGAGAGCCGCCATTGTCCACCGACGTACTGCGTGAATTCCCGCTGCTGCATTTGCGTGGCGAGGGCAGCGCCAACTGGTTCGACTGGGGCGGCGTGTTCCGCGCCCTGAACATTCCTCAGGCCCCTGCCCCCGGCCAATTGCGTTTCGACAACTACACGTTGCTGATCCAGGCCGCAATTGCCGGCCAGGGCGTGGCTATCGGCTGGCGTCATCTGGTAGACGCCCTGCTTGATCAAGGATTGTTGTGTCGTCCTGTCGATGCGACAGCGGTTTCCGCTTATGGCTATTACGTTGTACTGCCACAACGTAAACGGCGGGTGCAGATTGTTCAGCAGTTTGTGGATTGGCTGGCGAGTGAACAGGCGCAGAGCGGACCGTCGCTGACGGGCAGGCCGTTGCCGTCGATTGCGGTGTGAATGGGGGGGGCAGCGCTGTGCTTGTGCCACAGCGCTATCGCGCAGCAAACATTGGATATGTAGGAGCTGCCGAAGGCTGCGATGGCGGAGTGTCAGAAGTACCGCTTTCGCAGCCTTCGGCAGCTCCTACAGAGATTGCATTTAATAATGGGTCCACAGGAGCACTTAAACGCATGTCAGAGATTCAGGGTTATCACGCCCATGTTTACTTCGATGCTGACACCCTCGAACAGGCACGTGCCTTGTGTGAGGCGGCGGCCGAGAAGTTTGGGTTGGCGATGGGCAGGGTTCACGAACGGCCGGTTGGCCCGCATACCGACTGGAGTTGTCAGCTGGCGTTTGATCATCCGCAATTTGCCGATGTGATGCTCTGGCTGGCGCTGAATCGTAACGGTCTGGTGGTGTTCACTCATCCGTTGACCGGGGATGAGCTGGCGGATCACACCGAGCATGCGATCTGGATGGGGGCGGTACGGCCCTTGAATGTGGGGATGTTCAGGCGGTAGGTAGAGAGAAAACACCACAACTGTAGGAGCTCACGAGCACCGCGAGGCAGCGATGGCGGTGTCTCAGGAATACCGCTATCGCTGCCTCGCGGTGCTCGTGAGCTCCTACAGGTACAGGGTTTTGTTAATTCAAAACACCATCCAGAATCGCGTACACAATTCCGGTGCCCACGGCGATCAGGACCACGTCAGTGCCCATGCGGCGCCATTCGTAGCCGTCGTAATGAGGCAGGTGTTGCAGCGAGCGAGCGTCCAGACGCTTGCCGTAGCCGGGTGGCAGCGGACGACCTTTGACCACATGAATGTTCGGCGGAAGCGGCTGACCACGGCCGATCACGTCCCGATGCTGCTGAATAGTGTTGCGCACGCCATCAAAGTTTTCCGGCGGGCGATTGCCACCACGGTTGTCCTGATGGGCGTGCTGCTGCGGGCGTCCGGCGTTGCCTTGACCTTGTTTACCCAGATCGTGACCACCTTTGCTTTGTGGACCTGGACCTTGTTGCTGACCTTGACGGTTGTCGTCAGGGCCGCCGCGCTGATCTTGCGGCGCTGCTTGCAACAGCGGACTGGCGCTGATCATCAAGATACCCAGCCCGGCAATCAAACGGTTCGGCAGTTTCATGTGTTGCTCCTGAAAAATTCAATGCAGCAAAAAGGGGTTCACGACATCAGTCCTGAACCCCTTTGCCTGACTACTTAGTACAGGCGTTTGCGCTTTGATTCCTCTGTATCAGGAACTTTACCTTCAGCTCACACGAGCTTTACGTACGCCTTCGGCCAAGGCCGCGCAGAGGCTTAACACGTCATCGACGCCCTGCTCTGGTGACGCAGCATTGGCGATCTTGTCCACCAGTGCCGAACCCACAACTACGCCGTCCGCGAGGCGAGCGATGGCGGCTGCCTGCTCCGGGGTGCGAATACCGAAACCGACGCAGATCGGCAGGCTGGTATGGCGATGCAAACGCTCGATCGCGCCCTCAACGTGCTCCATCGTCGCCGAACCTGCGCCAGTCACACCAGCAACCGATACGTAGTAAACAAAGCCGGAGCTGCGCTCAAGCACACGCGGCAGGCGCGCATCGTCGGTGGTTGGCGTGGTCAGGCGGATGAAGTCGATACCGGAGGCCTGCGCAGGCGTCGCCAGTTCGGCGTCATGCTCGGGTGGCAAGTCGACAATGATCAGACCATCAACGCCCGCTTCGCTGGCAGCGGCGACGAATTTTTCCACGCCATAACGATGGATCGGGTTGTAGTAACCCATTAGCACGATCGGCGTGGTTTGATCGTCGATGCGGAACTCGCTGACCATTTGCAGGGTTTTCAACAGCGTCTGACCGGCATCCAGAGCACGCAACGTCGCAAGTTGAATGGCCACGCCGTCGGCCATCGGGTCGGTGAACGGCATGCCCAGCTCGATAACATCGGCACCGGCTGCTGGCAGACCCTTGAGGACTTTAAGCGAGGTGTCATAACCCGGGTCGCCTGCGGTGACGAAGGTCACCAATGCCGCGCGGCCTTCGGTTTTCAGCTGGGCGAAACGTTGTTCGAGGCGGCTCATACCAGCTTCTCCTGATTCTGTTCGGCGGCGGCCATGTGGTTCATGACGGTTTGCATGTCTTTGTCACCACGACCCGACAGGCACACCACCATCAAGTGGTCGTCGCGCAGGTTAGTGGCGCGCTTCATGGCTTCGGCCAGAGCGTGAGCGGTTTCCAGGGCCGGGATGATGCCTTCCAGCAAGCAGCAATGGTGGAAGGCTTCCAGCGCTTCTTCGTCGGTGATGCTGACGTATTCGACGCGCTTCACTTCGTGCAGGTAAGCGTGCTCCGGGCCAATGCCTGGGTAGTCCAGACCGGCAGAGATCGAATGCGCGTCAGTGATCTGACCGTCGTTGTCCTGCAGCAAGTACGTGCGATTGCCGTGCAGCACGCCTGGCACACCACCGTTGAGGCTGGCAGCGTGCTTGTCGGTATCAACACCGTGGCCACCGGCTTCGACGCCGATAATTTGCACGCTGCTGTCATCCAGGAACGGGTGGAACAGGCCCATGGCGTTGGAGCCACCACCGACGCAAGCGATCAGGCTGTCTGGCAGACGGCCTTCCTTGTCCTGCATCTGGACTTTGGTTTCCTTGCCGATGATCGACTGGAAATCACGAACCATCGCCGGGTACGGGTGTGGGCCTGCCACGGTGCCGATCAGGTAGAAGGTGTCGTCGACGTTGGTTACCCAGTCACGCAGTGCTTCGTTCATCGCGTCTTTCAGGGTGCCGGTGCCGGAGGTGACAGGGACGATTTCAGCACCCAGCAACTTCATGCGGAACACGTTGGCTTGCTGCCGCTCAATGTCGGTAGCGCCCATGTAGATCACGCAAGGCAGGCCAAAACGTGCAGCAACTGTGGCCGTCGCCACGCCGTGCATGCCTGCGCCGGTTTCGGCGATCAGGCGTTTTTTGCCCATGCGCTTGGCCAGCAGGACCTGGCCGATGCAGTTGTTGATCTTGTGCGCGCCGGTGTGGTTCAGCTCTTCGCGCTTGAAGTAGATCTTCGCGCCACCGCAAAACTCGGTCAGACGCTCAGCGAAGTACAGAGGGTTTGGACGACCAATGTAATCGCGCTGGAAATAGGCCAGTTGCTCGACGAATTCCGGGTCAGCTTTCGCAGCTTCGTACTCGCGATTCAGGTCGAGCACCAGTGGCATCAGGGTTTCGGCAACGTAGCGGCCGCCGAATGAGCCGAACAAGCCGTTGGCGTCTGGGCCGCTGCTGAAGTTGGTCTGGGTCATGTGACCTCCAGGGTCGATAAGCGAATGAGTGAGCCGGATCGGCAATGAGCACACTTTAACCAGCGCCAACCTATCTGAAAACCGATAAGATCGCGGCGACCTGTCAGGAAAACTCACAGATACCATGAGCCGCGACCTTCCTCCGTTAAATGCATTGCGAGCCTTTGAAGCCACTGCACGCTCTAACAGCGTCAGTCAAGCGGCTGAACAGCTGCACGTGACTCACGGTGCAGTGAGCCGGCAATTGAAAGTGCTTGAAGAACACTTGGGCGTCGCCTTGTTCATCAAAGACGGGCGTGGCCTTAAACTCACAGATGCAGGCATTCGGCTGCGAGACGCCAGCGGTGACGCTTTCGACCGGCTACGTAATGTGTGTGCCGAGCTAAGCCAAGGCAATGCGGATGCCCCGTTTGTGTTGGGCTGTTCCGGGAGTTTGCTGGCGCGCTGGTTCATTCCACGCCTGGGACGGCTGAACGCAGATCTGCCGGATCTGCGCCTGCATTTGTCGGCGGGTGAAGGTGATCTGGATCCGCGTCGCCCCGGACTCGACGCGCTGCTGGTATTCGCCGAGCCGCCGTGGCCGGCAGACATGCAAGTGTTCGAGTTGGCGAGTGAGCGGATTGGTCCGGTGTTAAGCCCGCACTTTTCCCGCTATGCGCAGTTGCAGCAAGCCCCGCTGCAGGATTTGCTCAACGAAACCCTTCTGCAAACCACTTCGCGGCCGCAAGCTTGGCCCAGCTGGGCGCAGCAAAACGGCATCGACCCGAAGGAGCTGCAATATGGGCAGGGTTTTGAGCATCTGTATTATTTGCTGGAAGCGGCCGTGGCTGGCCTTGGCGTGGCGATTGCCCCGGAACCACTGGTCGCGGATGACCTGCGGGCGGGTCGCCTGGTTGCGCCGTGGGGCTTCAGCGAAACCCCGGCGCAACTGGCGTTGTGGGTGCCCAAACGTGCCGCTGACGGGCGTGCTCAATCTCTGGCCATGTGGCTAAAGAATGAGCTGAAACGTTCGGGACGGCCCTAGCTCCTTAAACCGGGAGCGGTTTTATCAGTTACCGCGTTTGCACAGCAGGTAAGCAGCCAGCAGGCCGACCGCACCTACAGCAACACCGGCGGTGGTCCAAGGGTGCTCTTGCGCGTAATCGCGGGTAGCAACGCTGGTTTCGCGGGTTTTGACTTTGACGTCTTCGTAGACATCGCTAAGCAGGCTGCGCGAATGGCTCAGCGCGCTTTCAGCGTTGGCTTTCAAATTTTTAAGGGTCTTGCGCGATTCGTCCGAAGCATCGGACTTCAGGCCTTCCAGCGATTTCAACAGACTTTCGATTTCCGCTTCCATGCTTTGAAGCGAGGCTTTACGTAGTGAAGTGCTAGCCATGATGTTTCTCCTGCGATGGTGAGTGGCGTGTGTTGTTTCCGACTACAGGCTTTTCAGAAAGTGCGTTTGTTTTTCGCAAAGTTGTGTTTTCGCAAAGTGCTGAACTTTTATGCAGCTTTTCCCCACAGAGGTAAGGAGCGTACTCACTGCTACGCTCGTAATGACCCTTAGGAGAACTGCCATGACTGATCATCACACCTACAAGAAGATCGAGCTGGTTGGCTCGTCTACCACCACCATCGAAGACGCAATCAATAACGCGTTGGCCGAAGCCAGCAAAAGCATTAAGCACCTGGAGTGGTTTGAAGTTGCCGAGACTCGTGGCCACATTGAAGATGGCAAGGTTGCGCACTATCAGGTCACCCTGAAAGTAGGTTTCCGAATTGCCAACAGCTGAGCAGTGCTGAACTTTCGCACTGGCTGAATGCCATATCCTCCGCTACACAGATAGAGCCCGCTGCGGCGAACAATCGTCGGGGTGGTTAATTCTTTCAGGTCGTTTGCCCTGTAGATGACCTGTTTTGGCCTGACGAAGGAGTTTGACCAATGAAGAAATTTCTATTGGCGGTAGGTTTGCTGAGCATTGCCGGGACCACCTTGGCCGCTGGCAAGCCGTGCGAAGAGTTGAAGGCGGAAATTGATGCAAAAATCCAGGCCAAAGGCGCTTCGTCCTACACGCTTGAAGTCGTCGAAAAAGGCAGCGTGACTGACAAGACCGTTGTCGGCAGCTGCGAAGGCGGCACCAAGGAAATCGTGTATCAGCGCGGCTGATCGGATTGCAGAAACAAAAAAACCGACTCATTGAAGTCGGTTTTTTTGTTTCTGTGGCTAACCTTTTGCGCTGTAGGAGTGCACGAGCACCTAAGGTGCAGCGTCGCCCTTAGCCTTTTGCAGCCTCAGCCAGAATTTCATACGAACGCAACCGATCGGCATGTTCATACATGTCGCAGGTGAAGATCAGCTCATCAGCGTCGGTTTGTTCCAGCAGCACATCCAGTCGAGCGCGGATTTTCTCTTTGCTGCCGATCATCGCGAGGCCGAGGAAGTCGCTCACCGCTTCACGCTCATGAGGCAGCCACAAACCTTCCATGCTTTTCACGGGCGGCTTCTGCATCAATGTCTGGCCGCGCATCAGCGAAAGAATCCGCTGATACAGGGATGTCGCCAGATACTCCGCGTGCTCGTCCGTATCGGCCGCCACCAACGGCACACCGAGCATGACGTAGGGCTTGTCGAGTACGGCTGAAGGTTCGAAGTGATTGCGATAGACCCGGATGGCCTCATGCATGTAGCGCGGCGCGAAATGCGACGCGAACGCGTAAGGCAGACCGCGCTGTCCGGCCAGTTGCGCGCTGAACAGGCTTGAGCCCAGCAACCAGATCGGCACATTGGTGCCGGAACCCGGAACCGCGATGACTCGTTGATCAGGTGTGCGCGGACCAAGGTAGGCCATTAACTCCGCCACATCCTCAGGGAAGTCGTCAGCACTGCCAGAGCGCTCCCGGCGCAATGCACGGGCGGTCATCTGATCGGAACCCGGCGCACGGCCCAGACCCAGATCGATACGGCCCGGATACAGGCTTGCCAGGGTGCCGAACTGTTCGGCAACCACCAATGGCGCGTGGTTGGGCAGCATGATGCCGCCGGCACCGACGCGAATCGTCGATGTCCCGCCAGCCAGATAGCCGAGCAGCACCGAAGTCGCCGAACTGGCAATGCCATCCATGTTGTGGTGTTCGGCCACCCAAAAGCGGGTGTAGCCCAGCTTTTCGACGTGTTGCGCCAGGTTCAAGGAGTTGCGCAGGGATTCAGCCGGGCCTTTGTCGTGGCGTACCGGCACCAGATCGAGCGTAGAAATTTTCACATCAGATAAACGTTTCATAGGTCGTCAACGATCCTCGAAAGTGTTTTTGCAGGCTTGGCGCATGACCCGTCTGATGGAAATAACGCTGATGACCGAAACCCGCGGTTGTTAAAGAGGATAAGGGCATATGCTCGGGATTCAATCCCTAAAGTAGAAAAATTCTACTTTATTTTCGGATCCGTCCGACTGTTGAACTTTCCAGACCGAGCTATCCTCAGAACCCTTAACCCTGTGCGAAACCGCACTCATCCATGAGGAGACACCATGAGCATCGTCAAAAAAGCATCGGCCCACTGGGAAGGCGACCTTAAGACTGGCATCGGCAGCATCTCCACTGAAACCGGCGTATTGCGCGAAGCGCCGTATGGCTTCAAGGCTCGCTTCGAAGGCGGCAAGGGCACCAACCCTGAAGAATTGATTGGCGCAGCACACGCCGGCTGCTTCTCCATGGCGCTGTCGATGATTCTGGGCGGCGAAAACCTCACCGCGGAAAGCATCGACACTACTGCAGACGTCACTCTGGATCAGGTGGACGGCGGCTTTGCAATCACGGCCGTGCACCTGACGCTGAAGGCCAAGGTGCCGGGCGCGACCCAAGAGCAGTTCGACAAACTGACCACTGCAGCCAAAGAAGGCTGCCCGGTATCGAAAGTCCTGAACGCCAAGATCACCCTGGACGCTACGCTGCTTAGCTGATCAGTTCAGGATAGATGATTGACCTGTAGGAGCTGCCGAAGGCTGCGATAGCGGTGTCTCAGGACGATCGTTATCGTAGCCTCCGGTAGCTCCTGCAGCGTCAGGCCAAGGTCAGTTTGTTTAACCTTCCACATCCAGCATCCAATGCCGACGTACCTTGCGACGATGCCAAGCTGAATTGTACTGACGGCTTTCTCGCGCTTGAGCAATAAGTTGGCAGCCGCCCTCCTCTGCAGTCCCCAGCGTGAACGCCCGACTTGCACCAATCGCATGTTTATCAGAGCCGTAGAAGGCGATCACGCGCACTTCCAGGCTGGAAAACACCCAGTCTTGCGCTGGTTTGTGACCCTGCATGGGAATCGAATGAAGCAGGGCCAGGCGCTGAATGAGAGAGGCGAAAGAGCCAATATGCGTGAAGTCGCCAGTGCCCAGTGGCCCCTGACGGGTGGCGTTGTGCAGGATCAGATCCTGTTCGATTTCGCCTTTGCTTTCTTCGCGTATATCGGTGACGTCGCAGCACAGTTCGCCCTGGTTGGTGTTAAGCACCAGCACGATCTGATTGATGAAGATGGGCTCGGCGCTCATGTTACTGATCAGGCACAGCGAGCCGATGCCTTTACCCGCGCCCCGGTTGATGATGATCCGCGGTCGACGCTGGCGGCGATAATTGTTCAACAGCAGTTGTGCGTAGAGCACCCAGACAATCAGCGTACCGATGCTGATCAGGACCGTCAGGGCGTCCTTGTACTGGATAACCCATTGGATGAAAGGTGCGTTCATACATCGCTCAGTCAGTTAATCGTCAGGATGTGATGAGTCACTCACAAAGAAGTTCGGCTCGACTGACGAACGCCGAACTTGCTGAGACCGGGCAATGTCTATGAAAAGGAGCGGCGCAGGCGCAGGAATCATTCTGGCGCGTGCTGCTCTCGGGGTATCGAGGAGTTGAGCATGAACCGTTTTGCATTAGCCGTATTGGGTCTCTCGCTGACCACCAGCGCCCTGGCCGCGCCCAAAGACTGTGAAGAGTTGAAAGCCGAAATCGAAGCCAAGATTCAGGCCAACAATGTCAGCTCCTACACACTGGAAATCGTCGCCAATGAAGAGGTTCACGACCAGAACATGGTGGTCGGTACCTGCGATAACGGCACACGTAAAATCATTTACCAGAAGAACGACCGCTGATCGTCAGATACAGGTGACGTGGTCCTGCTCGGCCAGAACGTTACGCTGGGCATCCAGCAGTTCGGCAGTTACATCGTTGGTCAGCGAGCGGACTTCGATCATGTAGCGCTGCCCTGCCTTGAAGTTCGCATAGTGCAGTTCGACGTAGCACGTCAGCTCGGTGTATTCATCACCCATGGCCGTAAAACCACCGTAATGGATCTCATAGTCATAGCGGACCTGAAGCCGGTGGCTGCCCGGTGATATCTGGAAGTAGCGACCGTCGTAGGTGGTCTTGCCGTCTACTTTGTCAGCCATGACCAGCTTGCCGGTCATAGTGCGCATATCGACCCAGGCTTGAGCAGGATCAACGGCCGGCATGGGGCCTGCGCAGCCAGCCAGAGTGGTCAGGGCTAAGAGCATCAGTAAAGGGCGCATGGTCGGCTCGGCTCAGGAATCTCGATAGTAGTTGCGAAAGGCCGGTGCTGTCCGGCATAACGCGCCATGTATGCAACTTTAAAGGCTGTCCATGCCGAGTCTCAACGTTTTACGCCTTTGGCGCAGTTGGCCATTGATGGCTGTCTTGCTATTGAACGGCTGCTCGAGCATTACCTATTACGACCAGTTGGTGAGCGGCCAGTTTCAGTTGTTGCGGGCTCGTGAGCCGGTTGAAGACGTTATCGCTGATCAGAGCCGCGACCCGAAACTTCGCCAGCGTCTGGCTCTGTCCCAGCTTGCACGCGACTTTGCCAGCACCCGCCTGCACCTTCCCGACAATAAGAGCTATCGACTGTATGCCGATCTTGGTCGTCCGTACGTGGTCTGGAATGTGTTCGCGACGGATGAGTTCTCCCTTGAACCGATCACCCATTGCTTCCCCATCGCCGGTTGTGTCGCTTATCGCGGCTACTACACCGTAGGAGGCGCGAGGGGCGCGGCGGCGTTACAGCGTCTGCAAGGCAAAGACGTATACGTCAGCGGCGTCGAGGCTTATTCCACCCTGGGCTGGTTCAACGATCCGATTCTGAGTTCAATGATGAATTGGGATGATGAGCGCCTTGCGACGCTGATCTTCCATGAGTTGGCGCATCAGCGTTTTTATGTGAAAGATGACACTGAGTTCAATGAGTCCTACGCAAGCTTTGTCGAGCAGGAAGGAACCCGACAATGGCGCGCCGCACGTGGCCTTGATCCGCAGCGTAAAACGCAGACCCAACAGCGGGACGAACTGACCCGGCTGGTGCTGGCGACCCGGGAGCGTTTGAAACAGCTGTACCGCCAACCTTTGAATGTTGAGCAGATGCGCGAGCGCAAGGCGGCGGAGTTCGAAAGGCTACGCAGCGACTATCGCGTGCTGCGCGATCAGCAATGGTCAGGGGATAAGCGTTACGACGCTTGGATTAATGCACCGATGAACAATGCCCGGTTGCTGCCCTTCGGACTTTACGATCAGTGGGTGCCAGCGTTTGAAGTGCTGTTCAAAAACGTGAACGGCGACTGGCAGGCGTTTTATGCGCAGGTTGAGCGCTTGGGCGCATTGCCGATCGCGCAGCGCAGGGCTGAGTTGCAGCGGCTGATGGATAGATCTGGGTGAACATAATTCCCTGTAGGAGCTGCCGAAGGCTGCGAAAGCATTTGTCCTGAAATACCGCGATTCGCAGCCGTCGGCAGCTCCTACAAGTGATAGGTCTGGTCGTTTACTTCAACCCCGACATCTTCTGAATCGCACCCTTGAGCTCGTCATCGGTGCAATCGCCGCAGGTGCCTTTGGCAGGCATGGCGTTGAGGCCGGTGATTGCCTTGGCCAGCAGGCCATCAAGGCCGCCCTGGTGATCGGCGCGTTCTTTCCAGGCTGCTGCGTCACCGATCTTCGGCGCATTCAGCAAACCCACGCCGTGGCAGGCGTTACAGTGTTTGGCAATGATGTCGTCAGGGCTTTTGGCCGCACCACCGCCGGTGGAGGCGACGACTTCCATACCTGCGCATTCCTTGCCCTGAATACAGACCTGGCCGACCGGCTCGAGCCGTTTGGCGATCTCGTCATTGGTTGCTGCCTGAGCGTTGAGCGCCCAAAAAGCCAATGCGGCAGCAACGGCCAGAATCTTATTCGTCAGGTTCACGCTCACACCCTCATGGTGACTATTCACGCTCGCCTGCCACGGTTTAGCAGGCGGCGAAAGTATAGCTCCTCGCCTGAGAGTCCGAAACAACCCTGCAATCAGAAAGGTTATTATCCGACGCTCGACGTTCGGGGGATGTGCTTGCTGCGGCCCGTGTTTTCCGGGCCGCTGGCTTAGAAATTGGCCGGGGTGGCTGCGCTGATTAGTCGCGCCGGGACGTCAAACGGGTTGCGAAAGCGATGGGGTTTGCTGCTCTCGAAGTAGTAGCTGTCGCCTTCTTCAAGAATGTAGGTATCGAGACCGACCACAAGCTCCAGTCGGCCCTCGACCAGAATGCCGGTCTCTTCTCCCTCGTGAACCAACATCTCCTCACCGGTATCTGCACCGGGCGGATAAATTTCGTTGAGGAATGCAATTGCACGGCTTGGGTGAGCTTTGCCCACCAGCTTCATGGTCACCGCACCGTCGGAGATATCAATCAGCTCGCTGGCCTTGTAGACCACTTGGGTCGGGTTCTGCTGCTCAAGCTCTTCTGAGAAGAACTCCACCATGGACATGGGAATCCCGCCGAGCACTTTGCGCAGTGAACTGATCGAGGGACTGACGCTGTTTTTCTCGATCATGGAAATGGTGCTGTTGGTCACGCCTGCTCGTTTGGCAAGTTCGCGCTGGGACAGGCCCTTGAGTTTACGAATGGATTGCAGTCGTTCACCGACGTCCAATGCGGCAGTCCTCCTAGATAGATCAGGCAAGGTCGAGTTGAGCGCCATCATGGCAATAGCGTTCAGTATTTACAACACTTGGACTGGTTACGGAATATCCAGGGAGCTGGCTGGCAAGCGGCGCGGTGTTACGCGGCAACATTACCTCTGTAGGAGTGCACAAGCACCGCGAGGCTGCGATGGCGGAGTTTCAGGCAGCCCGCTTTCGCTGCCTCGCGGTGCTCGCGAGCTCCTACCGAAAAAGAAGCTCGATTCAGAGAGTTATCTTAGTTCTGATAAACCCTTGGCACCCGGCGCAGATTGCAAAAGATGCGATACGGAATGGTGCCTGCGCGAGTCGCCACGTCGCTGGCCAGGACGTTCTTGCCCCAGAGCTCGACCCGGCTGCCCAAGCCTGCGGCTGGCAGATGGCTGAGGTCGACGCACAGCATGTCCATCGACACTCGGCCCAGCAGTTGACTCGGCTGACCGTCGATCAGGACTGGCGTACCTGTAGGCGCTTCGCGAGGATAACCATCGGCATAACCCATGGCCACCACGCCAACGCGGCTGGCGCGTTCAGTGATGAATGTCGCGCCGTAACCTACCGGCTCGCCCGCAGGCAATTCGCGTACGCAGATCACTTTTGATTCCAGCGTCATCACCGGTTTCAGCTGATCAGCCACCGCTTGCGGCCGATCGAATGGCGTGGCGCCGTAGAGCATGATGCCCGGTCGTACCCAATCACTGGGAACATCCGGCCAGCCCATGACTGCAGGGGAATTGCGCAGGCTGATTTCGGCGCTGATGCCCTGGCGGGCGGCTTCGAATACCGCGACTTGCTCGGCGCTGGACGGGCAGTCCAGTTCGTCGGCGCGGGCGAAGTGGCTCATGAGGACGATTTTCGCCACTTTGCCGCTGGATTGAAGGCGTTGATAAGCCGCTTGAAAATCCTGGGGATGCAAGCCAACGCGATGCATGCCTGAATCGAGCTTGAGCCAGACAGTCAATGGTTTGTGCAGGCGGGCCTGTTCAATGGCTTCCAGCTGCCATAGCGAATGCACCACGCACCAGAAATCGTGCTCAACGATCAGGTCCAGTTCATCGGCTTCGAAGAAGCCTTCCAGCAGCAGAACCGGTGCACGGATACCGGCAGCGCGTAACTCCAGCGCCTCTTCAATGCAGGCCACGGCGAAACCATTGGCCTCGGACTCAAGTGTCTGGGCGACTTGCACAGCGCCATGTCCGTAAGCGTCGGCCTTGATCACCGCCAGTGCTTTCGCGCCGGTGGTTTCCCGGGCGAGGCGGTAGTTATGACGCAGGGCTTGAAGATCGATAAT
The DNA here is from genome assembly GCF_040224095.2 of Pseudomonas caspiana. Lineage (NCBI taxonomy): Bacteria > Pseudomonadati > Pseudomonadota > Gammaproteobacteria > Pseudomonadales > Pseudomonadaceae > Pseudomonas > Pseudomonas caspiana. The sequence goes on from NZ_CP167995.1 coordinate 6,174,699, forward strand.
CGCGCGAGCTGGACGCATGTTGGGATTCTGATGGCAAAGGAATAGAACTGTAGGAGCTGCCGAAGGCTGTGAAGGGTCTTGGTCGCTGAGGTGACGTCAAGAGTGTTCGCAGCCTTCGGCAGCTCCTACAGGGGATACGTTGTTAAGGAAGCGCTGCCACAACCGACAGCTCAACCAGTATTTCAGGTTCGCACAGCTTGGCTTCGACGGTGGCACGTGCGGGCGCAACGCCTTTCGGCAGCCATTTGTCCCAGACGCTGTTCATCCCGGCAAAGTGGGCGTCGATGTCTTTCAGGTAAATGGTCACTGACAGGATGCGGCTTTTGTCGGTACCGGCCAATTCCAGCAAGCGCTCAATGCTGTGAAGGGTCTCGCGGGTTTGTTGCTCGATCCCGGCGGCCATGTCGTCACCGACCTGGCCTGCAAGGTACACAGTGCCGTTATGGACGACGATCTGGCTCATGCGCTCATTGGTGAGCTGGCGCTGGATGGACATTTTTTGCGATCTCCCTGGTGCTGCCGTAACGAGAAATATCAAGGCCTTCGGCGCTGATCTGAGGTTTCTGGCGAGCAATCAGGTCCGCCAGCAAACGACCCGAACCGCAGGCCATGGTCCAGCCCAATGTACCGTGGCCGGTATTGAGGAACAGGTTACGGTACGGCGTGGCACCGACAATCGGCGTGCCGTCCGGCGTGGTCGGGCGCAGACCGGTCCAGAAACTGGCCTGGCTCAAGTCACCGCCGCGAGGATAAAGATCGTTGACGATCATCTCCAGTGTTTCACGTCGACGCGGGTTCAGCGACAGGTCAAAACCGGCAATCTCGGCCATGCCGCCGACACGGATACGGTTGTCGAAGCGGGTAATCGCTACCTTGAAAGTCTCATCGAGAATGGTCGATGTCGGGGCCATCGCCGGGTCGGTGATCGGCACCGTCAGCGAATAACCTTTGAGCGGATACACCGGAGCCTTGATGCCCAGTGGCTTGAGCAACTGCGGCGAGTAGCTGCCGAGTGCCAGAACGTAACGGTCGGCTGTTTCCAGCTTGCCGTCGATCCACACACCATTGATGCGGTCGCCAGCGAAATCGATGCGCTCGATGGACTGGTTGTAGCGGAACTCAACGCCCAACTGCACAGCCATCTCGGCCAGGCGAGTGGTAAACATCTGGCAATCGCCGGTTTGGTCGTTGGGTAGTCGCAGGGCACCCGCGAGGATATTGGTGACGCCTGCCAAAGCCGGTTCAACCCGGGCAATATCGTCGCGGTTCAAAAGCTCGAATGGCACGCCGGATTGCTCAAGTACGGCAATGTCCTTGGCGGCGTTGTCCAGTTGCTCCTGAGTGCGGAACAGCTGAGTCGTGCCCAGTGTGCGGCCTTCGTAAGCGATACCGGTTTCAGCACGCAATTCGTCCAGACAATCACGGCTGTATTCGGACAGGCGAACCATGCGTTCTTTATTGACCGCATAACGGTTGGCCGTGCAGTTGCGCAGCATTTGCGCCATCCACAGGTACTGGTCGATATCGGCAGTGGCTTTGATCGCCAGTGGCGCGTGGCGCTGAAGCAGCCACTTGATCGCTTTGAGCGGCACACCGGGCGCAGCCCAAGGCGATGCATAACCCGGCGAAACCTGGCCTGCGTTAGCAAAGCTGGTTTCCATGGCCACCGCTGGCTGGCGATCCACGACCGTAACCTGCATGCCTGCCCGTGCCAGATAATAGGCACTGGTCGTGCCGATCACACCACTACCAAGGACCAGAACGCGCATGTCGATTTACCTCATCGCGGATATCCGCTGACGTTTTGAAGTTTTAAGCAAGGATGTGGGCAGTATATGCAGCTCCGAGCAGTGCTTTTCACTGTATAAGCGCCTATATTTGGCGGGATTTCCCGGCAAAGAAGCCTTTGGTAGAGGGGGTTTTACCCATGCGTACCCAAACCCAGTCAAAACGTGAACTGGACAAGATCGACCGCAACATCCTGCGCATCCTTCAAGCCGATGGCCGAATCTCCTTCACCGAGCTGGGCGAGCGCGTCGGTTTGTCTACAACGCCCTGCACAGAGCGGGTCCGTCGGCTGGAGCGCGAAGGCATCATCATGGGTTACAACGCCCGCCTGAATCCGCAAAGTCTCAAGGCTAGCCTATTGGTGTTCGTCGAGATCAGTCTGGATTACAAATCTGGCGATACTTTCGAAGAGTTCCGCCGCGCCGTGCTGAAACTGCCCCACGTGCTGGAGTGCCACCTGGTCTCGGGCGACTTCGATTACCTGGTCAAGGCGCGCATCTCGGAAATGGCCTCGTACCGCAAACTGCTGGGCGACATCCTGCTCAAACTCCCCCATGTGCGGGAGTCCAAGAGCTATATCGTGATGGAAGAGGTGAAAGAGAGCCTGAATCTGCCGATTGCGGATTGAGGCCAGGCCAATCCTAAAGGTTGGCGGATCTTCTGTGGGAGCCGAGCTTGCTCGCGATGAAAGCAACCGGTTTGATCTGAAAGACTGCGGCGCCTGCATCGCGGGCAAGCCCGGCTCCCACAATTGGGACATCTTCCGGCTTTTACACCAACACCTGCCGCGTCGACGCCATGTATTCATGAATCTGCTTTTCAACCCGCGGATGAATCATCTCCACCGGCCTGCGTCCATTGGGGCATGGCAGGGTCGGCGTGGTGCCGAACAGGCGGCAGATCAGCGGGCGCTCGTCATAGACCGTGCAGCCATTGGGGCCAAGGTGCACACAGTTGAGTTCGTCCATGGCCGCATCCTGCTCGGCCGCTGTCTTGCGTGGCAGACGGGACATTTCTTCTGGCGAGGTCGTCACTGGACCACAGCAGTCGTGACAGCCAGGGACGCATTCGAAAGAAGGGATCTGCTGGCGTAACGCACGAATTTTCTGACTGTTGCAGCTCATTGAAACTTACCCGCTATGAATGGGCGTGATTTTGCCTCAGTCCGGCTGTTCAAGACAGCGCCGTCTGGATCGCGCCTTGCCCGTCGCTAAACCAGCGGCTTATCCTCGGAGATGTTTTCAAATAACACCAACGGGATTACGCCATGAACGCCCGCGTTCAACCATCGACCGCCAACGATCAGCACACCGCCTCTTATTACGCCGCCAGCAGCCACCCCCAGCCGGATTATCCGTCGCTACTAGGTCAGGTTCAGGCGGACGTCTGTGTGGTGGGCGGTGGATTTTCCGGCCTGAATACCGCGATTGAACTGGCCGAGCGTGGCTTGAGCGTGGTGTTGCTGGAAGCGCGAAAAATTGGCTGGGGAGCCAGCGGGCGTAATGGCGGGCAGTTGATTCGCGGCGTTGGTCACGGTCTTGAGCAGTTCTCGGGCGTGGTCGGCGCCGAAGGCGTTCGGCAGTTGAAGCTGATGGGCATTGAGGCGGTCGAAATCGTGCGCCAGCGCATTGAGCGCTATGGCGTCGATTGCGATCTGACCTGGGGTTATTGCGACCTGGCCAACAAGCCTCGGGATCTCGCCGGGCTTTCTGAGGATGCTGATGAGTTGCGCGATCTGGGTTATCGCCATCCGCTACAGCTATTGCAGGCCAGCGAGATGCGCAGCGTAGTCGGTTCCGATCGCTATGTGGGCGGGCTTATCGACATGGGATCGGGGCATTTGCACCCGCTAAACCTTGCCTTGGGCGAAGCCGCTGTGGCGCAGTCTTTGGGCGTGCAAGTGTTCGAGCACTCGGCGGTGAGCCGCATTGAATATGGCCCGCAGGTCAAAGTGCATACCGCTCAGGGCACTGTGTTGGCCAGCACGCTGGTGCTGGGCTGCAACGCTTACCTGAATGATCTCAACCCGCAGCTCAGTGGCAAGGTTCTACCCGCAGGCAGCTACATCATCGCGACCGAGCCGTTGAGCGAAGAACTGGCCAAGCAGTTGCTGCCACAAAACATGGCCGTGTGTGATCAGCGCGTGACGGTGGACTACTTCCGGCTCTCGGCGGATCGACGTCTTCTGTTTGGCGGGGCTTGCCACTATTCAGGGCGTGACCCGCAAGATATCGCGGCCTATATGCAGCCCAAGATGCTCAAGGTTTTTCCGCAGTTGGCGAGCGTGAAGATCGATTATCAGTGGGGCGGCATGATTGGCATCGGCGCCAACCGCTTGCCGCAGATCGGTCGCTTGAAGGACCAGCCCAATGTCTTCTACGCCCAAGCCTATTCCGGACACGGCCTTAACGCGACGCATCTGGCTGGCAAACTGCTCGGGGAAGCCATTGCCGGGCAACACAGCAATGGCTTCGAGCTGTTCGCCAAAGTCCCTCACATCACCTTCCCCGGCGGCAAGCACCTGCGCTCGCCACTGCTGGCGCTGGGGATGCTGTGGCATCGGTTGAAGGAGTTGCGTTGAAGCTTAGGTTTGGCCGCGTAGACCTGTGGGAGCTGGGCTTGCCCGCGAATCAGGCTGGACGCGGTTCACTTTAGATCGCGTCCAGCCTTATCGCGGGCAAGCCCGGCTCCCACAGGATTATGCCGGGCCCGGTAATCACTCCCGCCAGAACGGCTTCAACCCTTCCAGCAGCGCCTGACCAGAACTAAGGCCTACATCGCGCAATTGGTCTTCAGTCAAGGTCAGCAGCGTCCGGCGTGATATCCAGCGATGGCGATATAGCGCCCAGCGGCCCAGCTTCGGTGCGTTGGCTGTCTTGGTGACAACTGCTCGCCCGTTGCCCAGATCCTGGCTGTAAAGCGCCAACCGTACATCACTCAACCCATTCATGGTCCCAACCCTCGTTACGTTGTGGTGTGGGTACATGATGAATCGCTACGACAAACCATTACAGATTCAAACAAATCTATTTATCTGCATACAGATCTTTTCATAACGGCGCTGAATGCTGTATTTTTCTCCAATCTGTATGGCTGACTCACTTAAAAAACCGAGAGTATGCTCATGACGCTCTACGTCAACCTCGCCGAATTGCTCGGTACGCGTATCGAAAACGGGTTCTATCGGCCTGGCGACAGGCTGCCTTCGGTACGCGCGTTGAGTGTTGAACACGGCGTCAGCCTGAGTACGGTGCAGCAGGCGTATCGCGTGCTGGAAGACAGCGGCCTTGCCCTGCCCAAACCCAAGTCCGGGTATTTTGTGCCGGTCAGCCGTGCTGTTCCGGCGCTGCCGGTCATTGGCCGTCCTGCGCAGCGTCCAGTGGATATCTCCCAGTGGGATCAGGTGCTGGACCTGATGCGGGTCAAGGCTTTGCCAAACCTAGTGCAACTGGGGCGTGGCATGCCCGACGTCAGTAGCCCGACGCTACGACCGCTGATGCGCGCCCTTGGGCGGATCAGTCGTGATGAGCAAATGCCCGGTCTGTATTACGACAGCATCCAGGGCAACCAGACACTTCGCGAGCAAGTTGCTCGGCTGCTACTGGATTCGGGCTGTAACCTGACCGCTAACGATTTGCTCATCACCACCGGTTGCCATGAGGCGCTTTCGGCCAGCGTCAGGGCCATCTGTGATCCGGGGGATATCGTCGCTGTGGACTCGCCAAGCTTTTTCGGCGCGATGCAGACACTGAAAGGCCTGGGCATGAAAGCCCTGGAAATCCCGACCGATCCCGTGACCGGCATCAGCCTTGAAGCATTGGAGCTGGCGCTGGAGCAATGGCCGATCAAGGTCATACAGCTGACGCCCAACTGCAACAATCCGCTGGGTTACGTCATGCCGGAAAACCGCAAGCGCGCCTTGCTGACACTGGCTCAGCGCTTTGATGTGGCGATCATCGAAGACGATGTCTATGGCGATCTGGCGTTCAGTTATCCGCGGCCGCGCACGATCAAATCCTTCGACGAAGACGGTCGGGTCCTGCTGTGCAGCTCGTTCTCCAAGACGCTTGCGCCAGGCTTGCGCATCGGTTGGGTGGCGCCGGGCCGCTACCTTGAGCGCGTGCTGCACATGAAGTACATCGGCACGGGTTCAACAGCGCCCCAGCCGCAACTGGCGATTGCCGAATTTCTCGAGGGCGGTCATTACGAGCCGCATCTGCGGCGTATGCGTAGTCAGTATCAGCGCGGTCGCGAACAGATGATCGACTGGGTGATGCGTTACTTTCCGGCGGGTACGCGGGTCAGTCGCCCGCAAGGTGGCTTCATGCTGTGGGTCGAGCTGGCTGAGGACTTCGATACATTGCGTCTGAATCGTGCGCTGTTGACCAAGGGCGTACAGATTGCGGTTGGCAGTATCTTTTCCGCCTCCGGCAAGTATCGCAATTGCCTGCGAATGAACTTCGCTGCCAAGCCGTCGCCAGAGGTCGAGAACGCGGTGCGTACGGTCGGTGAAACCATTTCTCAGCTGATTGCAGAGCAATCGCCTCCTGTTTCGTAACTTTTCCGGGGTTTTTGCGGTCCTATCGCCGAGCTGTAATTTCCGGATGATCATTTTGAAAAAGACATGGGCCTTGCCCTTTTTTCTGTCCGTCGCGTCGTGGGTCAGCGGCTGTTCGCACGTTCACATTCCCAACGAGCCCAGTCAGGCATTGCCGCCAACGGATTCGGCGTTTGGCCGTTCGGTTCAGGCGATGGCTCAGCCCCATGAGGGACGTTCGGGCTTTCGCTTGCTGTCCAACAGCACCGAAGCCTTCATGGCGCGCGCCGAACTGATCCGCAATGCCCGCACCAGCCTGGATTTGCAGTACTACATCGTCCATGACGGGTTAAGCACCCGCGCCTTGATTGATGAATTGCTCAAGGCTGCGGATCGCGGTGTTCGTGTGCGCATCCTGCTGGACGACACCACCAGTGACGGACTGGATCACTCCATCGCTACCCTGGCAGCGCATCCCAACATTCAGATTCGATTGTTCAACCCCCAGAGCCTAGGGCGTGAGACCGGCGTAACCCGCAGCGTGGGACGACTGATGAATCTGTCGCGGCAGCATCGGCGCATGCACAACAAGCTGTGGCTGGCGGACAGCAGCGCGGCCATCGTGGGTGGGCGCAATCTGGGTGATGAATACTTCGACGCCGAAGAAAACCTGAATTTCACCGACATCGACATGCTCAGCGTCGGTCCGGTAGCAGAGCAGCTTGGGCACAGTTTTGATCAGTACTGGAACAGCACCCTGAGCAAGCCAATTGCCGAGTTCATGTATTTCCTGCCGACGACTCGCGATCTGGCCAAGGCGCGCAAACGTCTTGAGGCATCGCTTGTCGAGTCGCAGCATAAACACAAGGCGCTGTATGACCGCCTGATGGCTTATCAGAAAAATCCGCGCCTTAAAATCTGGTTCAACGAGTTGATCTGGGCGCACAACCAGGCCCTGTGGGATGCCCCCACCAAAGTGCTGGCGCGTGGCGAGCCTGACCCGCATCTGCTGCTGACCACGCAACTGGCGCCTGAGCTGCTCAACGCGAACAAGGAGCTGATACTGGTTTCGGCCTACTTCGTTCCCGGTGAAGAAGGTTTGCTGTATCTCACCGGGCGTGCCGATGCCGGGGTATCGGTCAGTTTGCTGACCAACTCACTAGAGGCCACTGACGTGCCTGCGGTGCACGGCGGTTATGCGCCTTATCGCAAGGCGCTGCTGGAGCATGGTGTGAAGCTGTTTGAGATGCGCCGTCAGCCCGGTGACCCGGGGAGTTCTAGCGGCGGTAGCGGCCCTCATCTGTTCAGCAAAGGCGGCACGTTTGGCGGTGGTTCGGACTCTAGCCTGCACAGTAAGGCGATGACGTTTGATCGTCGTAAAGTGTTCGTGGGCTCCTTCAACTTCGACCCGCGCTCGGTGCTGTGGAACACCGAAGTCGGTGTACTGGTGGATAGCCCTGAACTGACCGAAGCGCTGCGCGAGCTGGCGTTGCAAGGCATGCAGCCCACTGTGAGTTATGAAGCGAAGCTGGAAGACGGCAAAGTGGTGTGGGTCACCGAAGACGACGGCAAAATGCACACCCTGTACAAAGAGCCCGGCGATACCTGGCGTCGCTTGAATGCATGGTTCAGTCGGGTCGTTGGCCTGGAGAAAATGCTCTAGGCCTTCGCTGCCGGTTGAGCCCCGAACGCTCCGCGTCGCAATGACAGGATCACCAGACCAAACGCTCCCGCTGCCATCAACAGCGGCAGCGCCTGACCGCTGACCCATTGGCTGCCGGCCCCGGCGGCCAATGGCCCCAGCAAACAACCGATTCCCCATAGCTGCGCCACATGCGCATTGGCGCGAACCAGTGCGTCATCGCGAAAGCGTTCGCCGATGAGAATCAGCGACAGGGTGAACAAACCGCCTGCGCTGGCCCCGAACAGTACCCATAGCGGCCAGATCAGCACGGTATTTACCAGCAGCGGCACCAGCAGACTTGAAACCATCAAGGCCACCGCGCAGCTTGAAAACAGCGTGCGCCGCGAAACCTTGTCGGCCAGTGCGCCAATCGGTAATTGCAAAAGCGCGTCGCCCACGACTACGGTGCTGATCATCGCCAAGGCGATTTCCGGGGTGAAGCCCTGGCGCAGGCAATAGATCGGCAGCAAGGTCAGGATTAGCGCTTCGAATGCAGCGAACAGGGCGACTGCCCAGGCAATTGCGGGCATGGAGCGACAAAAAGCGAACAGGTCGATGAAGGTCACGCGGCATGCATCGGTGCTTGGGGCCCCGCTTCTGCCCAGCAACAAAAACGGCGAAATAATCAGCAGCGCCACGCCGACCCAGAAACCTGTGTCGTGCTCGGTGCCCAATGCGCCAAGCAGCAACGGTCCGGCCAGTTGGCACAAGGCGTACGTGCTGCCGTACAGCGCCACCAGACGGCCGCGCCATTTTTCGATGACGAGTTGGTTGATCCAGCTTTCGCCGAGGATGAACACGATGGTCAGGATCACGCCCAGCGTCAGGCGCAGCACCAGCCACACCGAGTAATACGGCAGCAGCGCCAACAGTCCTACGGAAAGCGCGCCAGCCCACAGGCAGCGGCGCATCAGCGCGGCGGTGCCGAAGCGTGCCGCAAGGCCGCTGGCCAGGCTCGCGCCGAGCAGCACACCAATAGCGGGCATCGCAGCCATCACGCCAATGGCGAATGAGCCGTAACCCCAGCTTTCCAGTCGCAAAGACACCAGCGGCATGCTGACGCCCAATGCCAGCCCGACGGAAAGCACCGACGCCAGCACCGCGAAATAAGTACCCCAACGCATCCCCACGCTCCTGTGGATCAAAAGGCCAAGACGAAACAGCCGGGCTATCCAAGGGAAGCCCGGCTGTTTTGAAGCAAATCACTGTTGCGCTGTAGGAGCTCACGAGCACCGCGAGGCAGCGATGGCGGCCTGTCTGATACACCGCTATCGCGGCCTCGCGGTGCTCGTGCGCTCCTACAGGATCTACGCAATTCCGTAGGATTGGCTTCAGCCGGTTCTACGGGTTGACCGATAGCGGTTACAACTTAATCCACGTCGATTTCAGTTCGGTGTATTTATCGAAAGCATGCAGCGACTTGTCGCGGCCGTTGCCCGATTGCTTGAAGCCACCGAATGGCGCAGTCATGTCGCCGCCATCGTACTGATTGACCCATACGCTACCGGCGCGCAACGCTTTGGCAGTCAGGTGGGCCTTGGACAGGTTTGCGGTCCAGACGGCAGCAGCGAGGCCGTAAGGCGTGTCGTTGGCGATCTGGATGGCCTCTTCGGCGGTATCAAACGTCAATACCGACAGAACCGGGCCGAAAATCTCTTCCTGAGCGATCTTCATGGCATTGGTCACGCCGTCGAAAATCGTCGGCTCGACGTAGGTGCCACCGGTCTCCTGCAGAATACGCTTGCCGCCCACCACCAGCTTGGCGCCATCGGAGTGGCCCGCTTCGATGTAAGACAGCACAGTGTTCATCTGCTGAGTATCCACCAGTGCGCCAACCGTCGTGGCCGGGTCCAGCGGGTTGCCCGGCTTCCAGCTCTTCAGCGCTTCAATGACCATGGGCAGGAATTTGTCCTTGATCGAGCGCTCAACCAACAAGCGCGAACCTGCGGTGCAGACCTCGCCCTGGTTGAATGCGATAGCGCTGGCCGCGGATGCAGCAGCAGCCTGCAAGTCAGGCGCATCGGCAAAGACGATGTTCGGGCTTTTGCCGCCCGCTTCCAGCCAGATGCGTTTCATGTTCGATTCGCCGGAGTACACCAGCAACTGCTTGGCGATTTTCGTCGAGCCGGTGAACACCGCCGTGTCGACATCCATGTGCAGGGCCAGCGCCTTGCCCACGGTGTGACCATATCCTGGCAGCACGTTGAGCACGCCAGCTGGAATGCCCGCTTCGATCGCCAGTTGGGCAATACGAATGGCGGTCAGCGGAGATTTTTCCGAAGGTTTGAGGATGACGGAGTTACCGCTGGACAGCGCCGGGCCGAGTTTCCAGCTCGCCATCAACAGCGGGAAGTTCCATGGCACGATGGCGGCGACAACGCCCACAGGCTCACGGGTCACCAGACCGAGTTGGTCATGAGGCGTTGCAGCCACCTCGTCATAGAGCTTGTCGATGGCCTCGCCACTCCAGCTCAGCGCGTTAGCGGCGCCTGGGATGTCGATGCTGTACGAGTCACTGATCGGCTTGCCCATGTCCAGGGTTTCCAGCAGGGCCAACTCTTCGACGTTTTTATTGATCAGTGCGGCCAAGCGCAACATGGCGGCCTTGCGCTTGGCCGGCGCCATTCGCGACCAGACACCGGAATTAAATGTCTTGCGAGCGCTTTCAACGGCGCGTTGAGCGTCGGCGGCGTCACAGCTGGCGACTTTGGCCAGCAGACGGCCATCGACCGGGCTGATGCATTCGAATGTCTCACCGGAAGTGGCGTCGGAGTACTCGCCATTGATAAACGCGCGGCCTTCAATCTTCAGGTCCTTGGCGCGTTGTTCCCAGTCAGCGTGGGTCAGGGTGGTCATGCGTATGTCCTCCGCTTGTATCGATTAGGGTGTGCGTGGAGGGTAGATTTGTGCAAAAAACAAACAACCTGCAACCTACTGCCACCACGCAACTGCACTCACCACCCTAAACCAGTGATCTGGCGATTTCCAATATCTTTGACATAACGGGCCTGAATCCCGCCATCTTGTTCGATTTATGCAACATCCAGACGCGGGCCTTTGGCACTATTGGCCGTGCACTTCGTCAAACCTGCAACGCATCTACCGCGAGGGTAAGAAATGACTATCGACAGCATCGTGGATTTCAGCGAAGCCGGCACCGAAGCTGAACGCTACCGTCCTGCGCCGGAAAAAATCTTCAAGGGCGACCCGGAACAGACAATCTACAACCACTACAACAGCCCTTGCGGACAACTGAACGCGGGTGTCTGGGAAGGCGAAGTGGGTCAGTGGTCGGTCAACTACACCGAGCATGAGTACTGCGAAATCGTCCAGGGTGTTTCGGTCTTGCGCGATGACGCGGGCGGGTCGAAAACTCTGAGAGCGGGAGATCGCTTTGTGATTCCAGCGGGATTCAAAGGTACGTGGGAAGTGTTGGAGCACTGCCGCAAAATTTACGTGGTGTTTGAAGCGAAAGCCTGACTTTTCCATCAGGCACAAAAAAGCCCGCATCGCTGCGGGCTTTTTCGTAAAGAAGAAAAATCAATTACTTGATTTTGCCTTCTTTGTAGATCACGTGCTTGCGAACAACCGGATCGAATTTTTTGATTTCGATTTTGTCCGGAGTGGTGCGCTTGTTCTTGTCGGTCGTGTAGAAGTGACCGGTACCAGCACTAGAAATCAATCGGATCAATTCACGCATGATCTTCTCCCTTAAATTTTGCCGTCGCGACGGAGTTCAGCGAGCACAACAGTGATGCCACGCTTGTCGATGATACGCATGCCTTTAGCAGATACGCGCAGACGAACAAAACGTTTCTCTTCTTCAACCCAAAAGCGATGATGCTGCAGGTTTGGCAGGAAACGACGACGGGTTTTGTTGTTTGCGTGGGAAATGTTATTCCCAGTCACCGGACCCTTACCGGTAACTTGACAGACTCTCGACATGCCTCAGCCCTCTAAAACCTCATGCCCAACCCGGCATGGGTTGGCCGCTTAATCTCTCAGTCATTTGGCGCCAGGCGCCGCGTTTCTTTAAGGGTCTTACCGGCTACACCTACAGTGAAGGAACCGGGCCCCTAGAAAAGAGCGCTGCTTTATACCAGAAAGGGTTTGGTGTCACAACAGGCAAAGCACTTTACCCCAACATCAGGCAACGCGTTCAGCCCAATGGTCAGGCCGTTGCGGGGGTGCTGGCAAATCTACCGCCGGTCGGGTCGTAACCATTGTTCTGCGTCCAAGCATGGTCTAGGGTAACTCCCTTACCAGACTGCGCCAGCAGATGGGGCCCTTTCTGACAGGAATATAGCCATGCGTCTTGCTGCGATACCGTTTTTGTTAGCTCCCCTGTTGTTCCCGGTAATGGCCAGTGCCGCGACGGCCTTGAGCGTCTGCACTGAAGCCAGCCCTGAAGGCTTTGACGTGGTGCAGTACAACTCGCTGACCACCACTAATGCCTCCGCCGATGTGCTGATGAACCGGCTGGTGGATTTCGACGCGCAGAGCGGCAAGCTGGTGCCAAGCCTGGCGCAAAGCTGGACAGTGTCGTCTGACGGCCTGACCTACGACTTCAAGCTGCGCAAGGGCGTGAAGTTTCACCACACCGACTATTTCACGCCGAGCCGCGAGCTGAATGCGGATGACGTGGTGTTCAGTTTCCAGCGCATGCTTGACCCGCAGAATCCGTGGCATAAGGTCGCCCAAAGCGGTTTCCCGCATGCTCAATCGATGCAGTTGCCTGCGCTGATCAAGAAGATCGATGCACCGGATCCGCTGACTGTGCGCTTTACCCTGGACCACCCGGACTCGACGTTCCTGGCGACGCTGAGCATGGGTTTTGCCTCGATCTACTCGGCCGAGTACACCGCGCAACTGCTTAAAGCGGGCACTCCGGAGAAGCTCAACAGCCAGCCGATTGGTACCGGGCCGTTCGTGTTCGAACGTTTCCAGAAAGACGCCGTGGTGCGCTACGAAGCCAACGCGGATTATTTCGCAGGCAAGCCGGGCGTCGACAAATTGATCTACGCCATCACCCCGGACGCCAACGTGCGTTTGCAGCGCATTCGTCGCGACGAGTGCCAGATCACCCTTTCACCGAAGCCGCTGGATATCCAGGAAGCCGCTAAAGACCCGAACCTGAAAGTGGAAAAAACCGAAGCATTCATGACTGCGTTTCTGGCGATCAACAGTCAGCATCCTCCGTTCGACAAAGCTGAAGTGCGGCAAGCGGTCAATCTGGCGTTCGACAAGGATAGCTACCTGAAAGCGGTATTCGAAGGCACCGCCGAAGCTGCCAACGGCCCCTACCCGCCAAACACTTGGAGCTACGCGAAAGATCTGCCCGGTTACAAGCAGGACATCGCCAAAGCCAAAGCGCTGCTGGCCAAGGCCGGCGTGAAGGATGGTTTCAAAACCACTATCTGGACGCGCCCGACCGGTAGCCTGCTCAACCCGAATCCGAACCTGGGCGCGCAGCTGCTGCAAGCGGACCTGGCTAAAGTCGGCATCACCGCTGAAATCAAAGTCATCGAGTGGGGTGAGTTGATCCGTCGCGCCAAGGCTGGCGAGCATGACCTGTTGTTCATGGGGTGGGCTGGCGACAACGGCGACCCGGATAACTTCCTGACCCCGCAGTTCTCCTGCGCGGCCGTGAAGTCCGGTACCAACTTCGCCCGCTACTGCGACGCCACGCTGGACAAGCTGATCAGCGACGGCAAAACCACCAGTGATCAGGCTGCGCGCAGCAAGCTGTATCACCAGGCCCAGCAGCAGATCCAGCAACAGGCACTCTGGTTGCCACTGGCACACCCAACCGCAGCCGCCCTCACCCGCAAAGATGTCAGCGGTTATCAGGTCAGCCCGTTTGGTCGCCAGGACTTCTTCAAGGTGCAGGTTAAATAACCGCAACACGTGATTTGAAATGGAATACGCCCCCTTGTGGGAGCGGTGCTTGCCCGCGATAAGAACACCGCGATCTATGCTGAGTCGCATCCAGCCTTATCGCGGGCAAGCACCGCTCCCACATGAAGCACAGCCCAAGATCGCGACCATCACACAACCGTCGGAGAATCCATGATCATCGCCGACCGCCTGCACATTGAAGGCTTGTTCGACACCCACACTTCCACGCTCAGTTATCTGGTCATGGATGTTCAGACCAGACACTGCGCGCTGATCGACAGCGTGCTCGACTTCGATCCCAAATCGGGACGCACGCGCACCGAATCCGCCGATCAGCTGATTGCCCGGGTTCGTGAACTGAACGCCTCGGTGCAATGGATCCTGGAAACCCACGTCCACGCCGATCATGTTTCGGCAGCTGCTTACCTCAAAGACAAGCTCAACGCGAAGATTGCCATCGGCAGCCATATCACAGCGGTGCAAAACGTGTTCGGCGAGCTGTTCAATGCGCCGACTGGTTTCGCCCGTGACGGCAGCCAGTTCGACGTGCTGCTGGACGACGGCGCGACCTTTAACGTCGGCACCCTTGAGGCGCGGGCCATGCACACGCCCGGGCATACCCCGGCGTGCATGACCTATGTGTTCGAGGTGGGCGGTGAAAGCGTGGCGTTTGTTGGCGATACGCTGTTCATGCCGGACTACGGCACGGCGCGTTGTGATTTCCCCGGCGCAGATGCACGAACGCTGTATCAGTCGATCCAGAAAATCCTCACCCTGCCCGACTCCGCGCGCCTGTTCATGTGTCACGACTACCAGCCTGATGGTCGCGAGTTGCAGTATATGACCACGGTTGCCGAACAGCGCGCCAACAACATCCACATTCGCCAGGGCATCGATGAAAACGAATTCGTGCAGATGCGCGAAGCCCGGGATGCGACGCTGGAAATGCCCGTGCTGATCCTGCCGTCAGTACAGATCAATATGCGTGCAGGTCATCTTCCCGAGCCGGAAGACAATGGCGTGCGCTATCTCAAGATCCCGTTGAATACGCTTTGATCCCGACCTTTGTAGAAACCTGTTGGAGCGAGGCTTGCCCGCGAGGAGCGATTGCTCGGTAAGCCTGATGCACCGCAGCGACTGACTCGTCACAATGCCGCCCAGTCCAAGCCCGGCTCCGACACAAGAGCGCAATCTTATGTGGGAGCTGGGCTTGCCCGCGATGCAGGCACTGCGATTCGACAGATGGTCCAAGTTGCTTTTATCGCGGACAAGCCTCGCTCCCACAGGGGATTGGGTTTGCAGGCGAACATAACGTTTCCCACAAGCACTGCGCCGTGTCAGACGCTCGGCGTCGCATCAGCCCGAGCCGTATTCTGCAACCCCGCCAACAACAGCCGCTGATACAGCTCCTCTTTCAATCCCTGTGGCTGGTCAAGTTGCATCCGTTCCAGATGCACCGGGAACGCCTCAGGCTCAGGTGCGTCCAGCGTAGCTTTGCCCAGCTCGATGATTTCCGTGAGCTTGAACTTGCTCTCCAGCCAATGCAGCGCCCGCAGCAGGTCGCGCTCCTCAGTGTTGAAGTCGCAACCCAACGGGTATTCGGGAAACAGCTGCGAATACTGCTCAGCGATGGCTTGAAGGCGCTCGGCGGTGTTGTGGGCGAAGCGCGGGTCCAGTTTGAAATCCTTGGGCAGCTTGCCTGCTCGTTGCGCCTGTTCGATCAAGCCCGGCTGAAAGCGCGAGTCACTGATGTTGAGCATGGCCTCAATGACCGCTGAATCATTCTTGCCGCGCAGGTCGGCAATGCCGTACTCGGTGACCACGATGTCTCGCAGATGCCGTGGAATCGTGGTGTGGCCGTATTCCCAGACAATATTGGAGCTAGTCTCGCCGCCGGACTCACGCCAGCTACGCAGGATCATGATCGAACGGGCGTCTTCCAGCGCATGCGCCTGAGCGACGAAATTGTATTGGCCGCCGACGCCGCTCACCACGCGGCCATCCTCTAACTGGTCGGCCACGGCAGCACCCATGAGCGTGACCGTGAACGCGCTGTTGATGAACCGCGCATCGCGTCGTTGCAGACGCTTGAGCTGCTCATCGCCATACAGCTCGTTGATGTAGCTGATGGCGGTCATGTTGAAATCGCCGAGACGCTCCGGGGAAAACTCGCGAAGGCGCTGATAAAAACTCTGCGGCCCGAGGAAGAACCCGCCATGGACCATGATGCCGTCCGTGTAAGCCGACTCGTCGAGGGTGCCATTATTGGCTTCGCGCTGACGCATCGCATCGGGATACACCTTGCGGCGAATGATCCCGGCGTCGACCAGCACCAGCAAGCCGTTGACGAACATCTCGCTGCAGCCGTAAAGCCCGGACACGAAGGGCTCCACGCCGCCCTCGCGATCGATCAGGGTTTGCCAGTCGCTGAGGTTCAGCTCGGCAAGCAGCGCTCGATAGGTGTCGTTATCGGCCTGCCGAGCCAGTAACGCAGCGGTCAGTGCGTCGCCCATTGAGCCAATACCGATCTGCAGGGTGCCGCCATCGCGTACCAAAGTGCTGGCATGCAGGCCGATGAAATGATCCTGAAAACCTACCGGCATATTTGGCGTAGAGAACAGTGTGCTGCGTTCTTCCTCATCGATCAGGAAGTCGAAGTCATCGACATCCAGCTCCGAATCGCCCGGCATGTAGGGCAGGTCCGCGTGAACCTGGCCCAACATCAGAATGGTTTCGCCTGCTGCGCGTCGCTTCGCGATCATGGGCAACAAGTCGAGGGTGACATCGGGGTTGCAGCTCAGGCTCAGCTTGCCGGGCCGCTGTTCATCGCGGGCAACCAGTTGCGCGACCAGGTTCAGGCCACCGGCATTGATGTCCCGAGCGGCGTGGCTGTAATTGCTGCTGATGTAATCGTGCTGAGCGGGCGCGCTGTTGAGCAGACTGCCCGGCTGCATGAAGAACTGCTGTACGCGGATATTGGCCGGCAGGCTGTCGCGATGCAGGTCAGAGAGAAATTCCAGCTCTGGATAATCATCAAATACCCGGTCCAGGAACGGTTGCAGGAATCGTCCTTGCAGACCGTCGCCGGTTGGCGGACGACCGAGACTTAGCGCTGTATAGATCGTTAGCTGCCGCTCGGGCATTTGCTTGATGCGCTCATACAGCGCGTTGACGAACCGGTTCGGTTTGCCCAGACCCAATGGGATGCCCATGTGGATGTGCGTCGGCAACCGGGCGATGACATGAGCGACCGCTTGATCAATGGAGCTGTACTGCGGCATCGGGTCCTCCGGGACTTTTTATTGGATGGGGCAGTTATTCGATGGAGGTTGGACCGGGGCGAAAGCAAGTTTGCTGCAATGGCTTGCGCACATCCTGTAGGAGCTGCCGAAGGCTGCGAAGCATTAATTCTGACACACCGCCTTCGCAGCCTTCGGCAGCTCCTACAAGGTATTCATTTATTCAGAAAGGCCTTATGCAGCTCCGCCAGCGTTGCAAAGTGATACGTCGGCGACTCAGCCTGCAATTCCTCGTGACTACCAAAACCATAGCCTACTGCCGCAACATCCAGCCCGTTGCGCAGGCCGCCGATCAGGTCGTGTTTGCGGTCGCCGATCATCAGCGTCTGTTTCGGGTCGAGTTTTTCTGTCGCCATCAAATGCGCAATCAGTTCGACTTTATCGGTGCGGGTGCCGTCCAGTTCGCTTCCGTAGATCACTTTGAAGTGTCGAGCGAAGTCGAAGTGTCGGGCGATTTCGTGGGCGAATACCCACGGCTTGGACGTCGCGATGTACAGGTTGCGCCCCTGGTCCACCAGCTCATCCAACAGTTCAAATATCCCATCGAACACCAGGTTCTCGTAAAGCCCGGTGACCTTGAAACGCTGGCGATAAAAACCCACCGCCTCCCAGGCTTTGGCCTCGTCAAAACCGTATTGATGCATGAACTGCTGCAACAGCGGCGGACCGATGAAGTGTTCCAGTTGCACCAGGTCCGGCTCATCGATACCCAGTTGCTTGAGGGCGAACTGGATTGATCTGGTTATCCCCTGGCGTGGATCGGTCAGAGTGCCATCCAGGTCGAACAGGATGTTTTGATAATGCATGCAAACTCCCATGGGGTTTTCGCGATTGGCTGTCTTGCGGCGTTAACGGTAGGAGCGAACTTGTTCGCGAGGCAGCTGTGTCAGGCCCAGCGCCTCGCGAACAAGTTCGCTCCTACCGTGGCATGTGGCGATTCAGCAAGGCTGATCAAAACCTTCGGCCAGATGCAGGTCCTTGAGCTTCACGTAATTGGCGGCGCTGTAGGGAAAGAAGGCGATTTCCTTTTCGGTCAACGCTCGGACCTGTTTCACCGGGCGGCCGACGTAGAGAAAGCCACTTTCCAATACTTTGCCCGGCGGCACCAGACTCCCTGCGCCAATGATCACCTCATCTTCAACCACGGCGCCGTCCATGATCGTGCTGCCCATGCCGATCAGGATGCGATTGCCGATGACGCAGCCGTGCAGCATGACTTTATGGCCGATGGTGACTTCGTCGCCAATCAACAGCGCAAAGCCGTCAGGGTTGAACGGCCCGGCATGAGTAATGTGCAACACACTGCCGTCCTGCACGCTGGTACGGGCGCCGATACGGATGCGGTGCATGTCACCGCGAATCACCGTCAGCGGCCAGACTGAGCTGTCAGCACCGATTTCGACATCACCTAGCACAACCGCCGAATGATCGACAAAGGCCCGGTCGCCAAGCGCTGGCGTGTGGTTCTGGAACGTGCGAATCGCCACGATAGGCTCCTTCTTTGGCGCTGATAGCTGCGGACCGCGCCGATTGTAATTAAGATGCGTGGGTGTTTCTTCCAGCCAAGGTGCAAAACCGTGAGCGCGAACAACCCTCTTCTGCAATCCTACGACCTGCCACCTTTTTCGGCGATTCGTGCCGAGCATGTCAAACCTGCCATCGAACAGATTCTTGCCGACAACCGCGCCGCGATTGCCGAGATCCTCGCCAGGCAAGGCTCGCAGCCTACATGGGCCGGGCTTGTATTGGCCATGGACGAACTCAATGACCGCCTCGGCGCAGCCTGGAGCCCTGTCAGCCACTTGAACGCCGTGTGCAACAGCGCCGAACTGCGTGAAGCCTACGAGTCGTGCCTGCCTGCGCTGAGTGCCTATTCCACTGAAATGGGCCAGAACCGCGAGCTGTTCCAGGCGTTTGAAGCGCTGGCCAACAGCCCTGAAGCGGCTGGCTTTGATGTGGCGCAGAAAACCATTCTTGAGCAATCGCTGCGTGACTTCCGCCTGTCGGGCATTGACCTGCCGCCCGAGCAGCAAAAGCGCTACGCCGAAGTCCAGAGCAAGCTCTCGGAGCTGGGCAGCCAGTTTTCCAACCAATTGCTCGATGCTACTCAGGCCTGGACCAAACTGGTCACCGACGAAGCGTCCCTGGCTGGCCTGACCGAATCGGCCAAACAACAAATGGCGGCCGCCGCCAAGGCCAAGGATCTGGAAGGTTTCCTGATCACTCTGGAGTTCCCGAGCTACTACGCAGTAATGACTTACGCCGAAGATCGCGCCCTGCGTGAAGAAGTCTATGCGGCGTACTGTACCCGTGCGTCTGACCAGGGCCCGAATGCCGGCAAGAACGACAACGGCCCGGTAATGGAGCAGATTCTCGATTTGCGTCAGGAGCTGGCTCAGCTATTGGGTTTTGCCAGCTTCTCCGAGTTGAGCCTGGCTACCAAGATGGCGGAATCCAGCGATCAGGTGCTGACGTTCCTGCGTGATCTGGCCAAGCGCAGCAAACCGTTTGCTGCCCAGGACCTGCAACAGCTCAAGGCCTACGCTGCCGAGCAAGGCTGCCCGGACCTGCAAAGCTGGGACAGCGGCTTTTATGGCGAGAAACTTCGTGAGCAACGCTACAGCGTTTCTCAGGAAACGTTGCGTGCCTACTTCCCGATCGACAAAGTACTGGGCGGGCTGTTTGCCATTGTTCAGCGTCTGTACGGCATCGAAATCGCCGAACAGAAAGGCTTTGATACTTGGCATCCGGACGTGCGTCTGTTTGAGATCAAGGAAAACGGTCAGCACGTCGGCCGCTTCTTCTTCGATCTGTATGCCCGTGCCAACAAGCGCGGCGGTGCCTGGATGGACGGCGCTCGCGACCGTCGCCGTACCGCCGAAGGTCAACTGCAGAGCCCGGTGGCGAATTTGGTCTGCAACTTCACCCCGGCCTCGCCGGGTCAGCCTGCGTTGCTGACGCACGATGAAGTCACCACCCTGTTCCACGAGTTCGGCCACGGTCTGCATCACCTGCTGACCCGCGTTGAGCATGCTGGTGTGTCCGGCATCAACGGCGTGGCATGGGATGCTGTGGAGCTGCCGAGCCAGTTCATGGAGAACTGGTGCTGGGAGCCGGAAGGTCTGGCGCTGATTTCCGGTCATTACCAGACTGG
Source organism: Pseudomonas caspiana (assembly GCF_040224095.2). Classification (NCBI taxonomy): domain Bacteria; kingdom Pseudomonadati; phylum Pseudomonadota; class Gammaproteobacteria; order Pseudomonadales; family Pseudomonadaceae; genus Pseudomonas; species Pseudomonas caspiana. The sequence continues at coordinate 6,195,059 of NZ_CP167995.1, forward strand.
CGAAGCCCTGCCGCAGGACCTGCTGGAAAAAATGCTCGCTGCGAAGAACTTCCAGTCCGGATTGATGATGGTTCGTCAGCTGGAGTTCTCGCTGTTCGACTTCGAGTTGCATGCTACCCATGGTGATGGCCGCAGCGTGGCGCAGGTCCTGGATGGCATTCGCGACGAGGTGTCGGTGATGCGTCCGCCTGCTTACAACCGCTTCCCGAACAGCTTCGCGCACATTTTCGCCGGCGGTTACGCAGCGGGTTACTACAGCTACAAATGGGCTGAGGTGCTGTCTGCCGATGCCTTCTCCAGGTTTGAAGAAGACGGCGTGCTTAACGCAGAGACCGGTCGCGCTTTCCGTGAAGCGATCCTGGCTCGCGGTGGTTCGCAGGCACCAATGGTGCTGTTCGTCGACTTCCGCGGACGTGAGCCATCGATTGACGCACTCTTGCGTCACAGTGGCCTGAGTGAGGATGCGGCAGCATGACCGAAACCCCGGTAGTCATTACCAAGAAACGCTTCATCGCCGGGGCTGTGTGCCCGGCGTGCAGCGAGCCGGACAAACTCATGATGTGGAGCGAAAACGACGTTCCCCATCGCGAGTGCGTGGCTTGCGGCTACAGCGACACGCTCAACGAGCAGGGCAATTCGGTGCCGAACGAACTCGGCACGCGAGTCAACAAGATCGCGGTCAAGGCTATCGATCCGAAGGTGCAGGGCGTGCAGTTCTTCCCGAATCCGAAGCTGAAAAAGCCGGTTGATTTGGATTGAAGTGACTCACTATCGGTAGGAGCGAACTTGTTCGCGAGGCGATGTTGCTGCACATGCAGAAATACCGTCTCGCGAACAAGTTCGCTCCTACCGGGGTTACGCCTTTTATCGGGCAAGCTAGAGACGTAAAGGGGGGTATCTTGTACTGTGTGCACATACAGCTATAGGAGAAGCCCCCATGTCCCTGATTTTCCCGCCTCGCGGCCGGGGCACGGCCAGCAACCCGCACAATCGCTTCGCGCCCAGCCGCTCATTGGCTGAGGATGACGGCTGGTACCAGGAAGTGCCATTGACCCAAGGCACGCAGGTCACCAGCGAAACCGCCAAAAGCATCATCACCCGCAATAGCTCGCCTGACATCCCTTTCGATCGCTCGATCAACCCCTATCGCGGTTGTGAACACGGCTGCATTTACTGCTATGCACGGCCCAGTCATGCCTATTGGGACATGTCGCCGGGGCTGGATTTCGAGACGAAGCTGATCGCCAAGACCAACGCCGCTGCAGTGCTCGAACAGCAGTTGTCGAAGCCGGGCTATCGTTGTGCACCGATCACCCTGGGGGCTAACACCGATCCGTATCAGCCCATCGAGCGCGAGTACAAAATCACTCGTGCTGTTCTCGAAGTGCTTCTGCGTTATCGCCACCCGGTGACGATCATTACCAAAGGATCTTTGATTTTGCGGGATCTGGATCTGCTGGCCGAACTGGCGAAGCAGAACCTGATTTCCGTGTTCATCAGCCTGACCACGCTGGACGACGAGCTCAAACGCATACTTGAACCGCGCGCCGCTGCGCCTAAAGCGAGGCTGCGAGCGATCCGTGTGCTGCGCGATGCAGGTGTTCCGGTGGGTGTGTTGTGTGCGCCAATCATCCCGATGATCAACGACATGGAACTGGAAGCCATGCTCACGGAGGCAAAGGCTGCCGGGGCATTGAGTGCAAGCTACGTGATGCTTCGTCTGCCGCTGGAAGTCGCGCCGCTGTTTGAAGAGTGGCTACACGCGCACTACCCGCAACGGGCAGAGCATGTGATGAGCCTTGTCAGGCAAGTGCGTGGCGGTGAGGTTTACGACAGCCGTTTTGGCGTGCGCATGCGTGGCGAAGGCCCGTTTGCCGACCTCTTGGCGCAGCGCTATCGGATGGCGATCAAACGGCTGGGGCTGAACAAGCGGGAAAGCTTCGATCTGGATTGCGAGGCATTCTGCCCACCGGGTGGGCAGATGTCGTTGTTGTAGCGGATGTCGCAATAGCGAGTTGCAATGCTAAACCCTGTGGGAGCAGAGCTTGCTCGCGATAAGAACACCGCGGTCTAAAGTGAGCCGCATCCAGCCTTATCGCGAGCAAGCTCTGCTCCCACAAGGGCTGCATTGCAACTCAAGACTTATGCGATTTCAGCTCAGGCCCCAATGCCTTCGCCTTACGCATCTTGATCCGGTAAGCCACTCCAAGAACGATCAGCCACGCTGGAAGCAGGAATACCGACAGCGAGATGCCCGGCGTGAAGTACATGACCACCAGAATGCCCAGCAGGAATACCAGGCACACATAGTTGGTCAGCGGATAGCCCCAGCTTTGGTACTCAGTGATTTCACCCGCTTCGCGTTTGGCCTTGCGAAATTTCAGGTGGGTGATGCTGATGATGACCCAGTTCAGCACCAGTGCGGACACCACCAGCGCCATCAGCAGTTCGAAAGCTTTGCCGGGCATCAGGTAGTTGATCAGCACGCACAGGCCGGTGGCAGTGGCCGATACGCCCAGCGCCAGTAGTGGCACGCCGCGACGGTTGACCTTGAGCAAAGCCTTGGGCGCATTGCCCTGCATGGCCAGACCGAAGAGCATGCGGCTGTTGCTGTAAACGCAGCTGTTGTAGACCGACAGCGCTGCGGTCAGGACCACGACGTTGAGAATCGTAGCGACCAGATCACTGTCCAGCGCGTGGAAGATCAGCACGAACGGGCTGCCGCCAGTCACGACTTTCTGCCAAGGGTACAGCGAGAGCAGGATTGCCAACGCGCCGACATAGAAAATCAGGATGCGGTAGATCACCTGATTGGTCGCCTTGGGAATGCTGGTTTTAGGGTTTTCCGCCTCGGCAGCGGTGATGCCGACCAGCTCCAGGCCGCCGAACGAGAACATGATGAAGGCCATCGCCATCACCAGCCCGCTGATGCCATTCGGGAAGAAGCCGCCGTATTGCCAAAGGTTGGCAACGCTCGCGTCAGGTCCGCCAGTGCCGCTGGCCAGCAGCCAGGCGCCAAAGACGATCATGCTGATGATCGCCACGATCTTGATCATGGAGAACCAGAACTCCATTTCACCGAAGATCTTCACGCTGGTCAGGTTGATCAGGTTGATGGCGACGAAGAAGATCGCTGCGGACACCCAGGTCGGTGTCTCAGGCCACCAGTACTGCACGTATTGGCCTACGGCAGTCAGCTCGGCCATGCCCACCAGCACGTAAAGTACCCAGTAGTTCCAGCCCGACATGAACCCCGCGAAGCGACCCCAGTAACGATTGGCGAAGTGACTGAAAGTGCCTGCGACAGGCTCTTCCACGACCATCTCGCCCAGTTGACGCATGATGAAAAACGCGATCATGCCAGCGATGGCGTAACCGAGGATCACCGACGGGCCGGCCATGTTGATGGTGTGCGCAATGCCCAGGAACAGTCCGGTGCCGATAGCGCCGCCCAGGGCGATCAGCTGGATATGCCGATTCTTGAGCCCGCGATGCAGGTGAGCGGCAGATTTTTGTTCGTTCATAAAAGGTCCTGGCCCAGGTGAAGATACCGAGTAGATACAAGCCGCCAATTGCCGGCTGCGGAGGGCATTTTGCAAAACAGGTGCCACACCTCAGCCTTTGGTTTTTCTCATACGCTGCAAAAGGATGACGCAGGCTACCCGCCATTGGCCAAGCGTCAAGCATAAACTGTTAGGCTTTGCGTCCGAAGCCTTTGAATTCCGACGGATTACCCGACCATGAAAGTCAACGAGATCGACGATTTTGATTTGAAGATCCTGACCCTGTTGCAGGCCAACGGGCGCCTGACCAATCAGGAGCTCAGTGACCTTATCGGGTTATCCGCATCCCAGTGTTCGCGGCGTCGGATCGCTCTGGAGCAAGCGCAGTTGATCCTTGGCTACCATGCGCGGCTGGCCCCGCAGGCCATGAACCTGGAGGTGGTGGCGATGGTCGAGGTCAAGTTGATCAGCCACCGTCCCGAGCACTCGGAAGGCTTTCAGGGTTTTATTGCCAGCGAGGCTGCAATCATCGACGCGTACAAGACAACGGGTGATGCCGATTACAACCTGAAAACCGCAGTGGCCGACCTCGCCAGCCTCAATCAGCTGATGGCCCGGATTTCTGCGACGAATTGTGTTTCGCATCTCAAGACGTCGGTGGTGCTGGAACGCTTGAAGGAAAACAATATCGGGACCGCCTGAAGCAAGTCGCACTGTGTTGACTCATTTTCAGGGCTTTGTGTACACGGCTGGTGCGTTTTTGGTTTTCTTATTGCGCGATTCGTGCGTTTTTAAAGCTTTATATGCGTAATCATCATGCTTTGTGTACGATGCGCGCTTGTTGTGTGAGCTTCGGCTGTATTGTCCAATGCTCGCCTACCTCGTTATGTCGCCCCCGAGCCCTGCCCACGCGCTTTTCATCAGGAGTTGTCTGCCATGTTTGCCCACGTTGAGTCCTATGCCGGTGATCCGATCCTGTCGTTGATGGACGCTTATCAAAAAGATCCGAACGCCGAGAAGGTCAATCTCAGTATCGGTCTGTATTACGACGAGCAAGGGCAAATCCCGCGTCTGGCCTCGGCAGTGGAAGCCGAGCGTCAATTGCTCGAAGGCAAGCAGCCGCCTTGTGTTTATCTGCCGATGGAAGGCCTTGCTCCTTATCGTCAGGGCGTGCAGGCATTGTTGTTCGGCGAGCAGCACCCTGCTCTGCTGGCCGGGCGCATCGCAACGATCCAGACCGTTGGCGGTTCGGGGGCATTGAAAGTGGGCGCGGACTTCCTGAAGTCGGCTTACCCGGATTCTCAGGTCTGGGTCAGCGATCCGACGTGGGAGAACCACCACGCGTTGTTCGGCGGCGCAGGCTTCAAAGTCAACACCTACCCATATTTCGATGCCGCGACCGGTGGCGTGAAATTCGACGCCATGTTTGCTGCGCTTCAGGATTTGCCTGCGCACAGCATCGTCTTGCTGCACCCGTGCTGCCACAACCCGACAGGCGCGGACCTGACCATTGCCCAATGGGATCAGCTCATTGAACTGATCGAAGCCCGCAAGCTGATTCCTTTCCTGGACACTGCTTATCAGGGGTTCGGTGCTGGTATGAGTGAAGATGCCTATGCGATTCGGGCCATGGCCGATGCCGGTCTGACGGTGCTGGTCAGCAACTCGTTCTCGAAAATCTTCTCGCTGTACGGCGAGCGGGTCGGCGGCTTGTCGATCGTCTGCCCTGATGCGGCCATGGCCGACAAGGTATTGGGCCAGCTCAAGGCCACTGTCCGCCGCAACTATTCCAGCCCGCCGAAACACGGCGCGCTGGTCGTGTCCGCCGTACTTAACGACCCAGCGCTGCGCAGCCAGTGGTTGGCTGAAGTGGAAGCCATGCGTCTGCGGATCATCGACATGCGCGTGAAACTGGTCGCAGCCCTCAAGGAAAAAATGCCACAGCGCGACTTCAGCTATATCCTCACGCAGAGTGGCATGTTCAGTTACACAGGTTTCAGCAGTGCACAGGTTGACCGACTGAGAAACGAGCACGCCGTTTATCTGATCAGCAGTGGCCGGGTTTGCATGGCCGGGCTGAACGAGCAAAATCTGCCGAAGGTCGTCGAGGCTTTCAGTAGCGTTTGCGAGGGATAACGACAAAATCAGGGTTGCAGGCCACTCAAATGCCACTAATGCCGTTGGGCTGTAACCCTTGATCCAGAGCGCTACATTCAGTTTCAGTTAAGTTTTGACGGTTAGCCTGTAAATCTGCATCACCCCGTTGGGCGCGGGCAAATGGATTTGGAAGCGATGCCTGTAGTTAGGGTGGCAGCAATAAATCCACATCAATCCGTCAAAGAGGATTAGACATGAGTGACATGGATAAGCAGGTTTCAGCTACGTCGGTAGACGTTAAGCCTGAGGCCGAAACTTCCGACGTAGCGCTGGCTCACATTGTTGAAGGCTTCAAACGTTTTCGCTCTGAAGTTTTTCCTGAGCAGGAAGAACTGTTCAAGAAACTCGCAACGGCCCAGCAGCCGCGTGCCATGTTCATTACCTGTGCCGACTCCCGGATTGTGCCGGAGCTCATCACCAACAGCTCGCCAGGCGACCTGTTCGTGACGCGTAACGTCGGTAACGTAGTCCCGCCTTACGGTCCCATGAACGGTGGTGTTTCCACTGCCATCGAATATGCCGTTATGGCATTGGGCGTTCATCACATCATCGTCTGCGGTCACTCCGATTGCGGCGCCATGCGCGCTGTTCTCAACCCGCACACGCTGGAAAAAATGCCGACGGTCAAAGCCTGGCTGCGACATGCCGAGGTTGCCCGTACTGTGGTTGAAGACAACTGCAGTTGCACCGGCGAAAAAGAAACGATGCACGTCCTCACCGAAGAGAACGTCATCGCGCAACTTCAACACTTGCGTACTCACCCATCGGTAGCGTCGAAGCTGGCCAGCGGTGAGTTGTTCATCCATGGCTGGGTGTACGACATCGAAACCTGTGGCATCAAAGCCTACGATGCCGAAAAAGGTCGCTTCCTGGCGTTGGATGGCGATCATCCGACACCGGTGGCCACGCCGAAGTCTCGCTACTAAAAACGCGACTTTCACCTCGTTCAGACACCTGACGGTGCGCTCAAAGCGCGCCGTGAGGCGTCGTCACGTCTGAAGAATACCGGAGAGTCATCATGGGCCTCGCTCAATTGAAATCCGTTTTGCCCAGAGAGCTTCTCGCTTCCGTAGTCGTTTTTCTGGTTGCATTGCCCCTGTGTATGGGGATCGCTATCGCTTCCGGTATGCCACCGGCCAAAGGACTGATCACCGGCATCATCGGCGGCCTGGTGGTGGGTTGGTTGGCGGGCTCACCGCTGCAAGTCAGCGGTCCGGCTGCAGGCCTCGCGGTATTGGTCTTCGAGGTGGTTCGCGAACACGGCATGGCCATGCTCGGTCCGATCCTGCTGCTGGCGGGTGTGCTGCAGATCCTTGCGGGGCGTTTCAAGCTCGGTTGCTGGTTCCGCGTCACAGCCCCGGCGGTGGTTTACGGCATGCTTGCCGGTATCGGTGTGCTGATCGTGCTCTCTCAGGCGCACGTCATGTTTGATGGCGGGCCTAAACCGTCCGGTCTGGATAACCTGGTTGGCTTCCCTTCTACCCTGATTCAGGCCATCGGCCCGGGCAGCGGCATGCAGGCAGGTGCCCTCGGTCTGGGTACGATCCTGGTGATGTGGGTGTGGGACAAGTTTCGTCCTCAGTCGCTGCGCTTCGTACCGGGTGCGCTGCTGGGTGTCGGCCTCGCGACCTTTGCCAGTATCGCTCTGGCGATGCAGGTCAAGCGTGTGGAAGTGCCGGATAACCTCGCAGAAGCCATCGACTGGTTGCGCCCTGCCGACCTGATGAACCTCGCTGATCCGGCGATTCTGATCGCTGCTTTCGCTGTCGCTTTTATTGCCAGCGCCGAAACCTTGCTCTCGGCAGCCGCGGTAGACCGCATGCATGACGGTCAGCGCTCGGATTTCGATAAAGAGCTGAGTGCCCAAGGCGTCGGTAACGTGCTTTGCGGTCTGGTGGGCGCATTGCCAATGACGGGCGTGATCGTGCGCAGTTCCGCCAACGTTCAGGCGGGAGCCAAGACACGTATGTCGGCGATGTTCCACGGCTTGTGGCTGCTGGCGTTCGTATTGTTGCTGTCCAGCGTGCTGCAAAGCATTCCGGTGGCGAGTCTGGCGGGTGTGTTGGTTTACACCGGTTGCAAGCTGGTGGACCTCAAGGCGTTTCGTGGTCTGGGCCGTTATGGCCGGATGCCGATGTTCACTTACGCGGCTACCGCTGCGGCGATCATCTTCACGGATCTGCTGACGGGTGTACTGGTCGGTTTCGGTCTGACTCTGGTCAAACTGGCGCTGCAGGCTGCGCGGTTGAAGATCAATCTGGTACCCACGGACGTTGAAGGCGAGTTTGAACTGCGCATGGTGGGGTCCGCCACCTTCCTGAAAGTCCCGGCGCTGACCAAAGTGCTGGAGACTATTCCGGCGGGCAGCAAGGTTTATGTGCCGATGAGCAACCTGAGTTACATCGACCATTCCTGCCTTGAGCTGCTGGAAGAGTGGGGTCGCGCCAACGCTGCTCAAGGCTCGCGTCTGATCATCGAATCGCGTGGGTTGAAGCGCAGGCTGGAAGGTCGGTTGACGACGACTACCGGTATCGGGTCAGCGGCCTCGCAGGCTTGAGGTCGTCAGCATCAACTGAACCCGACCCTGTAGGAGCGCACGAGCAACGCGAGGCCGCGATGGCGAACGCTATCGCGGCCTCGCGTTGCTCGTGCGCTTCTACAGGATTTAAGGGGGGCTTTCTTACCCCCGATCCAGATCCAGCCCAAGCCCCAATTGCCGCGACAGGCACGGCCAGCGTTTCCACGCGGCTTCGGTGTCCGGGCTGCTCAGGCGGTCGCGGTAGGCTTCTACGGATTCCAGCTCAAAGCTTTCTTCATCAAGCAACTGATCCACCGCGTGATGCACCGCTTCGTCCAGTTGGTTGGCGAATGACTCACCAATCAACTGGTGGGCGATAACGCTGGCGACCACGGTGTTGGAGGGGATCAGCGGGCGGGCGAAATGCTTGATGTAGAGATCATTCACTTCCTCAACCAGCCGATGCGCCAGATAGGCTTCGTCCAGCAGACTGTCCAGGCCTTCGTGGCCGTCCATGATCGCGGGTGGCGCGGTGAAGAAATGCTCAGCGATTTTAAGTACCGGTTTGATCTGTCCTTCGATGCCGGCTTCTACGGCGACTTCATGCGCAGCGTCCAGCAAGTCCGGCACCAGATCGATATAGGCGGTGACGAAGCGCGTCAGCACGCCACGCGCATCGACTTCCGGCAGATGGATGGCTGGGTGCAGGTGCGGTAACTGGGTTTCAAGTTGACGCAATAGTTGGCCAGTCTCGGCCTCGTGCTGGTGGGCACGTTGGATCTGCTCGCGCAAAGCGGCGGTGTTCATGAACGCTCCTGAAGGCGGAAAACCAGGGTACGGAAAGGGGAGACCATACGTTAGCCTGCCTCAGCGAAAGGCTAAGACGTATTTGTCATAACAAATTCACATATATGTGCATTGGCTATTAAAAACGCCATTTGCGCCATTAATGCCTCTTTATTTTCGAGGCTGCGCATCTGTGTAGACCATTTTCCGGATTTTGCCAGCGCGTTGCACGCCTCGTGGCCCTGTCTATACTCGGTTCTGACGGAAGTTGGCTGATGACCGCCTGCGCGGCTCTGGTGTAACTGAAGTGGCAGCCCACTCCCCAGCATGACGCGTGAAAACGACTGCGCTCGGCAATACTGCGTTAAAAACAGGCGAAAAATGCTCATTTAGCACACCTGAACTTCGCTTTTTCGCCTGTTTTTGCCTTGTCTTGCCTTCGCTCGTTACGTTCTCACACGCCCTGCACCGCCGGTACGAACCTGCGGAATAAGAACAATGGGGAAGCCCGCAATGATGCGACATCCACGAGTCTGGATGTTGCTCCTGTTGTGGTCGGTATTCGATCAGGCGCACGGCGCCTGGACAACGAATATGGCGCCTGGAGCGACACAGGTCAGTAATGCGGTGTTCGATCTGCACATGACCATCTTCTGGATCTGTGTGGTGATCGGCATCGTGGTGTTCGGCGCGATGTTCTGGTCGATGATCGTTCATCGGCGTTCTACCGGGCAGGTCGCGGCGCATTTTCACGAACACACCACCGTCGAAATCCTCTGGACCATCGTGCCGCTGCTGATTCTGGTGGCAATGGCCATTCCTGCGACAAAAACCCTCATCGAAATGTACGACAACACTGAGTCGGATCTGGACATCCAGATCACCGGCTATCAGTGGAAGTGGCATTACAAATACCTGGGGCAGGACGTCGAATTCTTTAGCAATCTGGCGACCACGGCTGAGCAGATTCACAACCGCGATGAAAAAGGTGAGCACTACCTGCTGGAGGTAGACCAGCCGCTGGTGGTCCCGGTTGGGCAGAAAATCCGCTTTCTGGTGACCGGCGCTGATGTCATTCATTCCTGGTGGGTGCCGGCCTTTGCGGTCAAGCGCGACGCCATCCCCGGTTTTGTCAACGAGGCCTGGACCCGCATCGACAAGCCGGGCATTTACCGTGGGCAGTGCACCGAACTGTGCGGTAAGGATCACGGCTTCATGCCCATCGTGGTTGAAGCCAAGAGCAAGGCCGATTACGACACCTGGCTGGCCGGGCGCAAAGAGGAGAGCGCCAGGCTCAAGGAACTGACCAGCAAGGAGTGGACCCTCGAAGAGCTGGTTGCGCGGGGCGACAAGGTCTATCACACCACTTGCGTGGCCTGTCATCAGCCGGAGGGTCAAGGTCTGCCGCCGCTGTTCCCGGCGCTCAAGGGATCAAAAATCGCCACCGGTCCGAAGGACGCCCACCTCAATATCGTGTTCAACGGTAAAGCGGGTACCGCCATGGCGGCGTTCGGCAAGCAGTTATCGGAAGTCGATATCGCCGCAGTGATCACCTACGAGCGCCACGCCTGGGGCAACAACACCAGCGATATGGTCACGCCCAAGGATGTGCTGGCGCTGAAAGAGGCGCAGAAATGAATAACCAACACAAATTCTGTAGGAGCGCACGAGCACCGCGAGGCCGCGATGGCGTCCTGCCTGATACACCGCTATCGCGGCCTCGCGGTGCTCGTGCGCTCCTACAAAAAGATTTTGTCGGCACCGCGGGAGACAACTCATGAGCACCGTCATCGACGATCATGGCGCTTCTGGCCATGACGCGGTACACGGCCCTGCCAAAGGCCTGATGCGCTGGCTGCTGACCACCAACCACAAAGACATCGGCACGCTGTACCTGTGGTTCAGCTTCACCATGTTTCTGTTGGGTGGCTCCTTTGCGATGGTGATTCGCGCCGAGCTGTTTCAGCCGGGATTGCAAATCGTCGAGCCAGCATTCTTCAATCAGATGACCACCATGCACGGGTTGATCATGGTCTTCGGTGCGGTCATGCCCGCCTTCGTCGGTCTCGCCAACTGGATGATCCCGCTGATGATCGGCGCGCCAGACATGGCTTTGCCAAGGATGAACAACTTCAGCTTCTGGTTGCTGCCCGCCGCCTTCGCGCTGCTGGTCTCGACCCTGTTCAGCCCCGGCGGCGGTCCGAATTTTGGCTGGACGTTCTATGCGCCTCTGTCCACGACCTATGCACCTGAAAGCGTGACGTTTTTCATATTCGCCATTCATATGATGGGCATTAGCTCAATCATGGGCGCAATCAACGTGGTTGCAACGATTCTCAATCTCCGTGCCCCCGGCATGACCCTGATGAAGATGCCATTGTTCGTCTGGACCTGGCTGATCACCGCATTTCTTCTGATCGCGGTGATGCCGGTATTGGCCGGCTGCGTGACGATGATGCTCATGGACATCCACTTCGGTACCAGCTTCTTCAATGCTGCGGGCGGCGGTGATCCGGTGTTGTTCCAGCATGTGTTCTGGTTTTTTGGCCACCCGGAGGTGTACATCATGATCCTGCCGGCGTTCGGCGCGGTCAGTTCAATCATCCCGGCGTTCTCGCGCAAGCCGCTGTTTGGCTACACCTCGATGGTCTACGCCACGGCGAGCATCGCCTTTTTGTCGTTCATGGTCTGGGCGCACCATATGTTTGTGGTGGGCATTCCGTTGGTGGGCGAGCTGTTCTTCATGTACGCGACTATGCTCATCGCAGTGCCTACAGGTGTGAAGGTCTTTAACTGGGTCAGCACCATGTGGCAAGGCTCGCTGACGTTTGAGACGCCGATGCTGTTCGCCGTGGCCTTTGTGATTCTGTTCAGTATTGGAGGATTTTCCGGGTTGATGCTGGCCATCGCTCCCGCCGATTTTCAGTACCAGGACACTTATTTCGTGGTCGCCCATTTCCATTACGTGCTGGTACCCGGTGCGATCTTCGGTATTTTCGCCTCGGCTTACTACTGGCTGCCCAAGTGGACCGGACACATGTACGACGAAACCCTCGGCAAGCTGCATTTCTGGCTGTCTTTCGTGGGCATGAACATGGCGTTCTTCCCGATGCACTTTGTCGGTTTGGCAGGCATGCCGCGCCGCGTCCCGGACTACAACCTGCAATTCGCCGACTTCAACATGGTGTCCTCGATAGGTGCGTTTACCTTCGGTGCGACGCAGATTTTCTTTTTGTTCATCGTGATCAAGACCATTCGCGGCGGCGTACCGGCGCCAGCCAAACCTTGGGACGGCGCTGAAGGTCTGGAATGGAGCATCCCCTCGCCCGCGCCGTATCACACCTTCACTACGCCGCCGGAGGTGAAATGAAGATGCGTGCCTTGATGCAGATCCTGTGGGAGCCGGGCTTGCCCGCGATAAACGATAACGCGGTGAGCCTGCGAAATGTGGCATCTGCATCGCGGGCAAGCCCAGCTCCCACAGGGCCGCATTCCAAGTCGAGGGTGTGTTGGCATGAATGAAGCTCGCTCTCAGAAAAAACTGATCACTCGTCTCCTGCTGGTAGTCGTCGTGATGTTCGCCTTCGGCTTTGCTCTGGTGCCGCTTTACGACGTGATGTGCAAGGCGTTCGGTATCAACGGCAAGACTGGCGATGCCTGGCAGGGCTCGCAGCAGGTTGATGAAAGCCGTCAGGTGCGGGTGCAGTTCTTGTCGACCAATGCCGTGGATATGGTTTGGGGTTTTTATCCCAAGGCTGACCAGTTGCAAGTGCATCCCGGTGCCGTCAACGAGATGTTGTTCGTTGCTCAAAACCCGACTGACCGGCCCATGACCGCTCAGGCAGTGCCCAGCATTTCCCCTGGGTCGGCAGCGGTGTATTTCCACAAGACCGAATGTTTTTGCTTCACCCAGCAAGTGTTGCAGCCGGGAGAGCGTATCGAAATGCCGGTACGTTTTATCGTGGATCGCGACCTGCCCAAGGACGTGAATCAGCTGACGCTGGGTTATACCCTGTTCAACGTTACCGCCAGCAAACCACCCGCAGCGAAAAGCGGGGGTTAGCGAGGAGAGCCTGATGGCCGCTCACGAGCAGTATTACGTTCCGGCACAAAGCAAATGGCCGATTATTGCCACCGTCGGGCTGTTGATAACGATGTACGGCCTGGGCACCTGGTTCAACGACCTGAAGGCCGCACGGCCGGACTCACATGGGCCATGGATTTTTATCGTGGGCGGTCTGCTGGTGGCATACATGCTCTTCGGCTGGTTCGGCACGGTGATAAGGGAGAGCCGCGCCGGGTTGTACAGCGCGCAGATGGATCGCTCATTTCGATGGGGCATGAGCTGGTTCATTTTCTCGGAAGTGATGTTCTTCGTCGCCTTCTTCGGTGCGCTGTTTTACATCCGTTACTGGTCCGGGCCGTGGTTGGGTGGCGAAGGCTCCAAAGGCATTGCCAACATGCTGTGGCCGAACTTTCAGTACACCTGGCCGATGCTGGACACGCCAGACCCGAAGCTTTATCCCGCGCCCAAGGGCGTGATCGATCCCTGGAAGTTACCGCTGATCAACACGATTCTGCTGGTCAGCTCCAGTGTCACCATCACCATTGCTCATCACGCCTTGAAGCGCGGCCATCGTGGCGCGTTGAAGACATGGATGGCGATCACGGTTTTGTTGGGCTTGAGCTTCTTGACGCTACAAGTTGAGGAATACGTTCACGCCTACCAGGAGCTCGGCCTGACGCTGGGCTCCGGCATTTATGGCGCGACCTTTTTCATGCTCACCGGCTTTCACGGCGCTCACGTCACCATCGGCACGATCATCTTGTTCGTGATGCTGATGCGCATCCTGCGCGGGCATTTCGATGCGCAGCATCAATTCGGGTTTGAGGCGGCCAGTTGGTATTGGCATTTTGTGGATGTGGTGTGGGTCGGGCTGTTTGTATTTGTGTATGTGGTCTAGACCTTGAGCCTGGTTAAACCTGTGGGAGCCGAGCTTGCTCGCGATAAACGATAACTCGGTTAGCCTGAGAAATCTGGCATCTGCATCGCGAGCAAGCTCAGCTCCTACAGGGGTGGGTCACACCAACTGGCCGCTATAGAACCCCCAGGCAATCAGCGCCAGAGTTACCACCGCCAGGCTGACACGCAACGTCAGGGCTTTCAGCAAACGGGTGGATTGGCTGCCGTCTCTGGCCAGAAAGAACAGGCCACTGAACAGGCAGGCCACGGTGGCGATAAGCAGAAGAACGATCGCTATCTTGAGCATGACAACTCCAGGAGCAACGCGATGCAATGGAGTATAGGTGGGCCTGATCACGCTTGGCAGGCCGGGCGATGAAGCACTTCGCTCCCGGCCTGCTGCCTAGCGTCGTCGTGCTTGTCTTGTTGCCTGTGCTGGTTTCCCTTGGCTTCTGGCAACTGGGCCGTGGCGAACAGAAACGCGTGATGCTCGCGACCCATGCCGAACGTCAGGCTGAGTCACCCGGGTCGATTGATCAATTATTGAACAGCGCTGATGCTGCGTACTGTCGTGTGCAGTTACGCGGGGCTTTTGATGCTGAGCACAGTCTATTGCTCGATAACAGCACCCGCGAAGGTAAAGCCGGGGTTGAACTGATCCAGCCGTTTCAGGACCAGGCCAGTGGTGTCTGGGTGTGGGTCAATCGCGGCTGGCTACCTTGGCCTGATCGCCGGACCGCACCTGCATTCAGTACCCCGACACAACCGGTCAGCCTGCAGGCTTGGGTTTATGTGATACCTGCCACGTTTCAGCTACAGGCCGACTCTGCCAACGCCCCCTGGCCGCGACTGGTCACGGTAATCGAGCCTTCCAGACTCTGGGCGGAACTGGGTCGTGAAGGCTTCGCTCAAGAGCTGCGAATGGAGTCGGGACTCGGTGCGTATCGAGTCGATTGGCCGGTGGTCGCCATGGGTCCAGAAAAGCATCTTGGCTACGCCGTGCAGTGGTTCTCGATGGCCGTCGCGCTGATCGCACTTTATCTCTATCTCGGTTGGCACCAGGCAAAGCACAACAAGAAAAGACCGGAGAACCCTCATGGGAACGACCATCAGCATGTCTGAACAGCGCTCGCCACATAACCGTCGCAGGGGACGATTGCAGTTGATTCTGGTGGTGTTAGTGGCTGTCGGGCCGATGATCCTGGCCACCAGCATGTACAAGTTCAAATTCTGGGTACCGGAGGATCGCAGCTTTCACGGGCAGTTGATCGGTAATGGTCAGAGCCGCGCTGACTTGGGTGTGCAGGCTGAGGAATCGCGTTGGCAGCTATTGGTCAGTGCGCCGGGAGACTGCGCTGCCGATTGCCGGCAACTGGTGTATCTGGCGCGGCAAATCCAGATCGGACTGGGGCGTGATGCCGCTCGCGCCAGTCACGCACTGGCCAGCGCACAACCGCTGAGTGCAGATTACGCCGTGCAATTGAGCCGAGAATACCCGCAACTGCAACGTTACCCGCTGGAGCTGCCGCGTTACCACAAGGCTGCGCCCGGCATTGAAGTACCTCAATTGTGGATCGTCGATCCCCACGGCAATCTCGTGTTGCGCTACGGCGCTGATGTCAACGGCAAGGACTTGCTCAAGGACCTGCGGCAACTGCTGAAGCTATCGAATATAGGCTAGGAGGTCGTCATGACCAGGCCCGGTTTTCGTCTTGCTCTGCTTGCCACGCTGCTGGCGCTGTTCGTGGTGTTACTGGGTGCTTATACCCGGCTCACTCATGCCGGGCTGGGTTGCCCGGACTGGCCAGGCTGTTATGGCTTTATCAGTGTGCCGAGCAACGACCTGCAACTGGCCCACGCCGAGCTATATTTTCCCGACACACCGGTGCATGCCGCCAAGGGCTGGAGCGAAATGCTCCATCGCTACTTCGCCGGTGCGCTGGCGCTGCTGATCCTGCTGTTGGCAGGCCAGGCCTGGCGGCGACGCAGGCAGACAGGTCAACCATTGAAGCTGCCATTTTTGTTGTTGGGCGTGGTGCTTGCGCAGGCCACATTTGGCATGTGGACTGTGACCCTCAAGCTCTGGCCGCAAGTGGTAACGGCACATCTGCTGGGCGGGGTCGCAACGCTGAGTCTGTTGTTTCTGCTGACACTGCGCTTGAGTGGTGCCTTCGCTGTAAGGCCGCAGTTGCCTGCAAAGCTTCAGCGCCTGGCTGCCATTGGTTTGCTTCTGGTAACTGTGCAGATCGCGCTGGGTGGCTGGGTCAGCGCCAACTATGCCGCGTTAGCCTGTACCGATGTGCCTACGTGTCAGGGGCAATGGTGGCCTGACGCAGACTTTGCCAACGGCTTTCATCTAGCCCAACACATCGGGCCCAATTATCTGGGCGGCAAACTCGACAGCGAGGCGCGTACGGCGATTCACCTGACTCATCGCGTCGGCGCGCTACTGGTCACGCTGTCGCTGCTCAGCCTGGCCTGGCAACTCAAGAAGTCGGGGCTTATGGGCATGGCGGCCTTGTTAGTCACGCTTCTCGCGATGCAGATCAGCCTTGGCGTCAGCAACGTACTGTTTCATCTGCCACTGCTTACCGCTATCGCCCATAGCGCCTGTGGTGCAGGGCTGATGGTGAGCATGGTGATGATCAATTATCGAGTGCGCGCGCCGGTCGTCCAGAGGCCCCATATTGGGAATCATCGGGGACTGTTGGGACCGGATCTAACCGGGAAGGCGGCATTCCTCACGACGAAAATATAGTGGATGTACGGGGCCTTTCCCGGCCAAAGCCGGTTCTACGGTTATCACCTCGTCATGCGCCGTTGGATGAGCGCTGCCAAAGGCATGTTTGCCAACAAAACGTGAGATGTGCTGTACCGTGCCCACAACCACATGCTGCAATCAATCTGTTCAAAAACTACTACTGTTGATCTTATGACTCGAACCCAGAAAACCGTCTTCATCCTGGTCGCCATCGTCGCTTTGATCTTGGGCCTGACCGTCAATCGTGTGTTATCGGGCAAAGGCTCCGGCGACCAGACGGCGTTGATCGATGCAGGGATCATTCTGCTCCCGCAAAGCCGCAAGTTGCCGGACCTGATGATGACCAATCAGGATGGCCAGCCGGTACAGATCAACGAATTCAAGGACAAGTGGACGCTGCTGTTTTTTGGCTACACCTATTGCCCGGACATCTGCCCGACTACCCTCGCCCAGCTGCGCCAGATCAAGAGCGAGCTACCCAAGGAAGTATTGAGCCGGTTGCGAGTGGTGCTGATCAGCGTCGATCCAGCTCGCGATACGCCGCAGCAACTCAAGCAGTATCTGGGCTATTTCGATAAGGACTTCGTGGGATTGACGGGGAGCGTGCCGGATATTCAGAAGCTGGCCAACGGGGTGAGCATTCCGTTTATCCCTGCTGATACCAGCAAACCGGGATACACCGTGGACCATAGCGGCAACCTTGCGTTGCTTGGGCCGGATGGCAATCAGCGTGGCTTTATCCGGGCGCCGTTCAACACTCAGAAGCTGCTGGCGCAGTTGCCGGGGTTGTTGGAGCGGGAGTGAGTAATGGGGTTTCTGACACCGTGCAATTTTATGTGGGAGCGGTGCTTGCCCGCGATAAACGATGACGCGGTGTATCTTCTATCTGCGTCTCATGTATCGCGGGCAAGCACCGCTCCCACAGGAATGCATTCCAAGCTAAGTTACAGGGGAGCGGGTTCAGCTTAGAACGCCGGAACCACAGCGCCTTTGTACTTCTCAGCGATAAACGCTTTCACTTCCGGGCTTTGCAGTGCCGCGACCAGCTTCTTGATGGCGTCCGAATCCTTGTTGTCCGGGCGGGCAACCAGAATATTGGCGTAAGGCGACTCTGCACCTTCGATGATCAGCGCGTCCTTGGTTGGATCGAGCTTGGCCGTCAGTGCATAGTTGGTATTGATCAGTGCCAGATCAACCTGAGTCAGCACGCGTGGCAGTGTCGCAGCTTCCAGCTCACGGAACTTCAGGTTTTTCGGGTTTTGCAGCACATCGCTCGGTTTGGCAAGAATGCTGGCTGGATCCTTTAGCGTGATCAAGCCAGCTTTGGCCAGCAGCAGCAACGCACGGCCTTCGTTGGTCGCGTCGTTAGGCAGGGCAACGTTGGCGCCGTCCGGCAGATCGGCCAGGTTCTTGATCTTGTCGGAGTAAGCACCAAAGGGTTCTACGTGAACCTTGGCCACGCTGACCAGATCAGTGCCTTTGCCCTTGTTGAACTCATCCAGGTACGGTTGGTGCTGGAAGAAGTTGGCGTCCATGCGCTTTTCTGCAACCTGCAGGTTAGGCTGCACATAGTCGTTGAAGACTTTGATTTGCAGGTCCACGCCTTCTTTGGCCAGGGTCGGCTTCACGAACTCCAGGAGTTCGGCATGGGGCACGGCACTTGCCGCGACTTTAAGGGTTTCATCGGCGTGGGCGGACAACGCGGCGACGGCGGCAAATACGGCCAACAGTTTTTTCATGGATCAACTCCTTTGAGGGCCCGCCATCGTGGCGGGCCTTTGCCGATGGACATCGGCCAATAACTTAACGGTGGGAAAAGTGTGCGACCAGTTTGTCGCCGATGGTTTGCAGGATTTGCACCAGCACCAGCAGCAATACGACCGTCACAAACATCACATCGTTCTGGAAGCGCTGGTAACCGTAACGGATTGCCAGGTCACCCAGCCCGCCCGCGCCAACCGCACCCGCCATGGCGGTGAACGACACCAGCGCAATGGCCGTAACGGTAATGGCTGCGAGGATGCCCGGACGCGCTTCAGGCAGCAGCGCCTTGACGATGATCTGCCGCGTGGTGGCGCCCATGGCCTGAGTCGCTTCGATGATGCCCCGATCCACTTCGCGCAGCGCGGTTTCCACCAGACGAGCAAAGAACGGAGTTGCGCCCGCGATCAGCGGTGGCAAGGTGCCGAGGATGCCCAGAGTGGTGCCGGTAATAATCTCGGTAACGGGCATCATCACAATCAGCAGGATGATGAATGGCAAGGCCCGCAGCAGGTTGACGATCACTGCCAGGACTGAATACAGGCCCTTGTTTTCGAGCAACTGGCGTGGCGAAGTCAGGAACAGAATCACGCCCAGCGGCAAGCCGAGCAGCACCGTAAAGCCCAGAGAAACGACAAGCATGTTCAGGGTATCGAGCGTGGCGATCCAGATTTCCGACCAGTCGACGTTGGGGAATAAAGTCAGTAGAGCGTCCATCAGCGCAGCACCTCCATATGAACATCCGCGGCGGTGAAGCGAGCGAAGGCGGCGTCCATGTCACCGCCGGTGATGGCCAAGGTCAGTTGCCCGTAAGGCGTGTCCTTGATGCGATCGATGCGTCCGGCCAGGATGCTGTAATCCACACCGGTTTCACGCGCGACAGTGCCGAGCAGCGGCGCGTAGGTCGCCTCACCCTGGAAGGTCAGACGCACGATGCGGCCTTCGACGTGGGCGAAGTCATCGCGCTGCTCGTTTTCATCGATCTGCTCGTGTTCCTGAACAAAGCGTTTGGTGGTCGGATGCTGCGGGTGCAGGAACACATCAGCGACCTTGCCCTGCTCGACGATCACGCCAGCGTCCATGACTGCGACGTGGTCGCAAACGCGACGGATCACGTCCATCTCGTGGGTGATCAGGACAATAGTCAGCTTCAGCTCACGGTTGATCTCGGCCAGCAATTGCAGGACCGACGCCGTGGTTTGCGGGTCCAGAGCGCTGGTCGCTTCATCACACAGCAGGATTTTCGGCTTGGTCGCCAGAGCACGGGCAATGCCGACGCGCTGCTTCTGCCCGCCGGACAACTGCGAAGGGTACTTCTTCGCATGATCCGACAAACCCACCCGGGCCAATAGTTCTGACACGCGCTGGTCGATCTCGGCGCGGGACATATCACCGGCCAGAGTCAGCGGCATGGCGACGTTGTCGGCCACAGTTTTGGAGGACAGCAGGTTGAAGTGCTGGAAGATCATCCCGACCTGCTGGCGGAAACGCCGCAAGCCATTGGCATCAAGGGCCGTGACGTCTTCGTCATCGACGATTATCTGTCCGCCGCTCGGAGTTTCCAGGCGGTTGATCAGGCGCAGCAAAGTACTTTTGCCTGCCCCTGAGTGGCCGATCAGACCGAACACCTGGCCGTCTTCGACGCGCAGGCTGGTGGGGTGCAGGGCTGGAATTTCCTTGCCTGCCACCCGATAGGTTTTATGGACGTTATGGAACTCGATCACTTAGCGAACCTTGTGGGGCGCGTTAAAAGTTCAGCGCAGCGGCAGAACGCGCCGGCTGATTGGCATCGGCTGGATAGGCCGGGCGCGCATTTTAGCCTGTCCGCCGGAATCGATTTAGCATTTATTTCATAACGCACCCATCGAAATGGAATAAGGCGATGGGTGGCAATGATCTGGATTTCCTGTGGGAGCAGAGCTTGCTCGCGATGAGGCTCCGCAAATATCAGGTATATCGCGTCCAGTCTTATCGCGGGCAAGCCCTGCTCCCACAAGAAATCGCTCCGTTGGGAGCGCCACCCGACAGATGTTCGAAAAAAACACGGAACGCCTGTTTTTCTTCTCAGTCACTTTCTTAGTGCCGTGATTTCCCTGGGCTCGATTTCAGGGATTTTTGCTTATAAGCCCATGCCGGTTCCGGCTAAAGGGCAGACTGTCATTGAGGAGTTTTTGTCTGATGGCTACGAAGAAACCCACGAATACCGCAGGAACAGCAAAAAGCGAACTCGCAGGAACCGATACTCCGGACCGCAGCAACACCAACGCCAAGCTGGAAAGTCTGGAGCAGTTTCGCTCCGACGCGACCCAGCAGGCGCTGCGCACCAACCATGGTGTGAAGGTCTCCGACAACCAGAACACTCTGAAGGCAGGCGACCGCGGCCCGTCGCTGCTCGAAGATTTCATCATGCGTGAAAAAATCACGCACTTTGACCATGAGCGTATTCCAGAGCGCATCGTCCATGCCCGCGGCACTGGCGCGCATGGTTACTTTCAGGCTTACGAGGACCATGCCGCGCTGACCAAAGCTGGCTTCCTGCGTGATCCGGCCAAGCAAACCCCGGTGTTTGTGCGTTTTTCCACCGTACAAGGTCCTCGTGGTTCAGGCGATACCGTGCGTGACGTACGTGGTTTTTCCGTGAAGTTCTATACCGATGAAGGCAACTACGACCTGGTTGGCAACAACATGCCAGTGTTCTTTATCCAGGACGCGATCAAATTCCCGGACTTCGTTCACGCGGTCAAACCTGAACCGCATAACGAAATCCCGACCGGTGGCTCCGCTCACGACACCTTCTGGGATTTCGTCTCGCTGGTGCCTGAGTCCGCGCACATGGTGCTGTGGACTATGTCCGACCGCGCCATTCCAAAAAGCCTGCGCACCATGCAGGGTTTCGGCGTGCATACGTTCCGCATGATCAACACCGAGGGCAAATCGTCCTTCGTGAAATTCCACTGGAAGCCTAAATTCGGCGTTTGCTCGCTGGTATGGGACGAAGCGCAGAAGCTGGCCGGTAAAGACACCGACTTCCACCGTCGTGACCTGTGGGAATCCATCGAAACCGGCGATTACCCAGAATGGGAACTGGGCGTGCAGATCGTGGCAGAAGAGGACGAGCACAAGTTCGACTTCGATATTCTCGACCCGACCAAGATCATCCCTGAAGAACTGGTACCCGTGACGCCGCTGGGCAAAATGGTGCTCAACCGTAACCCGGACAATTTCTTCGCTGAAACCGAGCAGGTCGCGTTCTGCCCTGGTCACGTCGTGCCGGGTATCGATTTCTCCAATGACCCGCTGCTGCAAGGTCGTCTGTTTTCCTACACAGACACTCAGATCAGCCGTCTTGGCGGGCCGAACTTCCACGAGATCCCGATCAACCGCCCTGTCGCCCCGAACCACAATGGTCAGCGCGATGCTCAGCACCGCACCACGATCGACAAAGGCCGCGCTTCCTACGAGCCGAACTCGATTGACGGCGGCTGGCCGAAAGAAACCCCGGCTGGCCCGGTGGATGGCGGTTTTGAAAGCTATCCGGAGCGCATCGAAGCGCACAAGGTTCGTCAGCGTAGCGAATCGTTCTCCGACCACTTCTCGCAAGCCACGCTGTTCTTCAACAGCATGAGCCACCCTGAGAAAGAGCACATCATCGCGGCGTACAGCTTCGAGTTGGGCAAGGTCGAGCGCGAACACATTCGTGCACGTCAGGTGAACGAGATCCTGGCGAACATCGATCTGGAATTGGCTGCTCGTGTCGCCGCCAATCTAGGTCTGCCTGCGCCAACGGCTCCAACCGTGCCGTCCAGGAAGCAATCGCTTGAAGAGTCGCCGCTGTTGAGTCAGGTGAATCTGCTGTCGGGCGATATCGTGTCGCGCAAAGTGGCGATCCTTGTGGCCAATGGTGTCGACGACAAAGCTGTTGCGGCTATGAAAGCGGCGCTGGAAGCTGAAGGTGCTCACGCCAAGGTGCTGGGTCCGACTTCTGCGCCGGTGAAAACTGCCAGCGGTGCGAGCCTGCCGGTGGACGCCTCCATGGAAGGCTTGCCGTCGGTAGCGTTCGACGCAGTGTTCATTCCAGGTGGGGCTGCTTCGGTAACTGCACTGAGTGGCGATGGTGTCGCGTTGCACTATGTGCTCGAGGCTTACAAACACCTCAAGGCAATTTCGGTAAGTGGTGAGGCCAAGCAGATTATTGATCTGCTGCATCTGGATAAGGATGCCGGGCTGTTGGAAGTGTCTGACAGCAAGTCGTTCAAGCCTTTCTTCACCGCGATAGCCCAGCATCGGGTCTGGGATCGTGAGCCGAAGGCTAAAGCGATTCCTGCGTAAATCCTGTCGGAGCTCACGAGTAACGCGAGGCAGCCATGGAGGTCTGTCTCATAAACCGCTATCGCGGCCTCGCGGTGCTCGTGCGCTCCTACAGATCTACCGTTTGACGCGAGATAGCGCGGTGCCATAGACCCGAGGCGTGGCGGGCTCGGCTATTGCTGTGCAGGCTTCAGAACGACTGTCGCCGACTCATTGCGCTCAATCTTGCGGCGCAATTCCAGTTCAAAATCCGGATTGATCTTGTTTACCCGTTTGGTCAGCAAAGTGGCCAGCCACGGGTAATCGTCTGTGCGCGGTACTTGCAGTAGAACGACGCAGTTGAACGCTACCGTATCAGCAGCGATCGCATCCAGTTGGCGACGTAGTTGCGCCATATCGCCGATCTTCAATTCGATAGTCGTGCTTTCTGCCGATGGATCAATCAGTTTGGCGACACGCTTGGCTTCAGCTGCTTTCAACTCCGCTTCGGCCTGATCCAGCTCGGCTTTGCGGGCATGGGCGATTGCGCCGTTGACGCCGCTGGTCAAGGCGGGTGCTTTAGGCATCAAGGCTCGTGCTCGGCTCAACGCCGTGGCTGCTGCGTTGACGTCGCCCTTCTGCAGGCCAATCTGGCTGCGGCTCAGATACGCTTCTGCCAGACGACGCTGGAACGGCTCAAGGCGAATATCCGTTGGCGCTGCAGCTTGCAGCTTGGCCAACTGGTCTTCGGCTGTGGCCAGTTCATTGCTGGTAATGCTCTGCTCAAGCTGCGCGAAGCCGTCTGCTTCAGTCGCAGGGGCAGGCGCTTCGACTGTCGGCGTGTTTTGACAGGCCGCCAACAGAGCGGAAAATGCGGCAAGCAGCAGATAACGGGATGCGAACGGCTTCATTCCTGCGATTCTCTAATTGCGCAAAAAACGAGCAAGTCTACACCGCTCGTTTGGGGAGGACAAAACTCAGCAGAAACAATGCCGCTGCTGAAACCACAATTGATGGCCCTGCCGGGGTGTCCTTGAACCAGGACATCGACAGCCCGAGACACACGGCGACTATGCCCAGCACGCTTGCGCCTAATGCCATTTGCTCCGGCGAGCGGGCGTGACGCTGTGCCGCAGCTGCCGGAATGATCAGCAGCGATGTAATCAGCAGAACGCCGACAATTTTCATCGCCACGGCGATCACTACCGCGATCAACAACATCAGCGCCATGCGCAAGCCTGCGACGGGCAGGCCTTCAACCTTCGCCAGCTCTTCATGCACGGTAATCGCCAACAGTGGGCGCCAAAGTGCTATCAGTAATACCAGCACTGCCAGTGATCCGCCAAGGATCCAGATCAGGTCGTTAGGGCTGATCGCTAACAAATCGCCAAACAGGTAAGCCATCAGGTCGATGCGCACATCGTGCATGAAGCTCAGCACAACCAGCCCAAGAGACAACGTGCTGGGCGCAAGAATCCCCAGCAGCGTATCGGATGCCAGCGGCTGACGTTGCTGCAGGGTGACCAGCAGAATCGCCAGCAACAGGCAGCCGACAGTCACCGCAATCGTGGGGCTGACATCCAGCAAAAAGCCCAGTGCCACGCCTAGCAGCGCTGCGTGAGAAAGCGTGTCGCCAAAATAGGCCATGCGTCGCCAGACTACGAATGAACCCAGCGGTCCTGCAACAAGTGCCAAGGCCAGGCCGGCTAGCAAGGCGTAGAGAAGAAAATCAGCCATGCTTGCAGCTGTCCCCGTGAACATGTGTGTGTGCGTGACCAGCCGGGTCGGCGGTCTCTTCAACGACTTCGCCATGCAGGTCATGGGCGTGGTCGTGATGGTGGTGATAGATCGCCAGGCTTTGCGCGTTTTTGCCAAACAGCTCGACGAACGCCGGGTCGTGGCTAACTTGTTCCGGATGGCCGGAGCAGCAGACGTGGCGATTCAGGCACACCACCTGATCCGTGGTGCTCATCACCAGATGCAGATCGTGGGAGACCATCAGCACACCGCAGCCATGGCGGTCACGCAGGCGGGTAATCAAACTGTAAAGCTCGGCTTGCCCGGCGACGTCGACGCCCTGCACGGGCTCGTCCAGTACCAGCAATTCCGGTTTGCGCAACAAGGCGCGAGCCAGCAGAACGCGCTGCATCTCACCGCCGGAAACGCTTTGCAGTGGGCTGTCGATAACCTTCTCGGCCCCAACTTCAGCGAGCGCTGCCAGCGCGGCCCCACGGTCAACGCCGGGCACCAGACGCAGAAAGCGTAGTACCGACAGTGGCAGCGTTGGGTCAACGTGCAGCTTTTGCGGCATGTAGCCAACGCGCAGCTTCGGTTTACGCCAGACGCTGCCGGTGTCCGGTTTAAGCAAACCGAGCACCGCACGCACCAGCGTGGTTTTACCCGCGCCGTTGGGGCCGATCAGGGTGACGATTTCCCCAGGCTTGACGCTCAGGTGAATATTTTCCAGCACGTTCTGCCCGGACAGGGCGACGCCAACGTGCTCAAGCTTGATCAACGCGTTGCTCATCAGGCGGCCTTGCAGCCGGAACACACCCCGATGATTTCCACCGTCTGGCCTTCGACCGCAAAGCCCACGTCGGCAGCCGCAGTGGTCACGGCCTCGCTGATGGTCGGGCTTTGCAGCTCAATGGCGGCGTGGCATTCACGGCAAATCAGGAACTGGCCTTGATGCACGTGAGTCGGGTGGTTGCAGCCGGTGAAGGCGTTCAGGGACGCGATGCGATGTACGAGACCGTTTTCCAGCAGGAAATCCAGCGCTCGGTAAACGGTAGGCGGCGCAGCACGACGGCCATCTTCTTCGCTGAGCACCGCGAGGATGTCGTAGGCACCCAGCGGTTTGTGGCTCTGCCAGACGAGTTCCAGCACGCGACGGCGCAGGGCAGTCAGGCGCAGGCCTTTCTGGGCGCACAGGGTATCGGCTTCGGAAAGCGCGGTATGCACGCAGTGGGAGTGGTCGTGAGGGCGACTGGCCAACGGTGTAATAGGCATGGGCGGCGACGATAATTGCTAGAGACGTTATTATGTTACCCGTTCTAGCCTTCTATGAGTGGCCCACGTGTACCGTCTTTTTGCTCTATTTGTCGCTTTAACCGCAAGTTTGCTGACAATTTCCCCGGTTCAGGCCGATGTCCGCGTCCTCACCAGCATCAAGCCATTGCAGCTGATTGCTGCGGCTGTGCAGGATGGTGTCGGTACGCCAGAGGTGCTTTTGCCGCCAGGGGCGTCGCCGCATCACTATGCTTTGCGGCCATCCGACGTACGGCGCGTGCAGCAATCCGATTTGCTCTACTGGATCGGCCCGGACATGGAAGGCTTCCTGCCTCGTGTCCTGAAAAACCGGACCTTGCCGGTCGTCGCCGTGCAATCGCTACCGGGTCTGAAGTTGCGCCACTTCGGCGCAGACAGCGCGTCCCACGAAGAAGACGATGACCACGGCCACGACGAGCATGACCACGATCATCGGCCCGGTAGCCTCGATGCGCATTTGTGGTTGTCGTCGGTGAATGCCCGGGTGATCGCGGCAAAAATGGCCACCGACCTGAGCGCTGCCGATCCGGCCAATGCCGCGCGGTATGCAAGTAATGCCAAAGCGTTCAATGCGCGTCTGGACACATTGGATGCGCGAATCAAAGGCCGTGTAGCCGGAATCGCGGGCAAGCCGTACTTCGTATTCCATGAGGCTTTCGATTATTTCGAAGACGCTTATGGCCTCAAGCATGCGGGCGTATTCAGCGTTGCTGCCGAGGTTCAGCCCGGTGCCCAGCATGTCGCTGCCATGCGTGCGCGGCTGAAGGAAGTTGGCAAGACCTGCGTATTCAGCGAGCCGCCATTGCGTCCACGTCTGGCCGAAACCCTGACGGCCGGGCTGCCTGCAAAACTGGCTGAGCTGGATGCGCTGGGCGGAGATACTCAGGCAAACGCGACCGGTTATGAGCTGCTGCTGAACAAGCTGGGTGATGATTTGGTGGGGTGCCTGGAGAGTCTTTGAGGTCGGTTGATAGTTTTTGTAGGAGCTGCCGAAGGCTGCGAAGGCGGTGTGTCAGAATTGCCCATTCGCAGCCTTCGGCAGCTCCTACAGGTTCTTGGCATTCGGTTTAACAGTGCCGACCTTTGAAGCTTTGTGGATTTACAACGCAAACGGCAGCGGCAGGTGCGTTTCCTGCCGTTGGGCCAAGCGTTTCTCGAACTCCATCGGGTCGTGGATCAGCACGTCCTGCCCTGCGTTGGATTCCGCCGCAATCAAGCGCGACAGCCAGAAACGCACGCAACCTACGCGCAGCATGGTCGGCCACAACTCGGCTTCGGCCGCTGTGAACGGGCGCAACCCTGCGTAGGCACCCAGCAATGCACGCCCGCGTGGCGCGTCGATCTTGCCTTCTTCGTCCGAGCACCAGTCATTCAATGCGATAGCCAGGTCGTAAAGCATCGGCCCTGAGCAGGCGTTGTAGAAGTCGATCAGCCCGGTCAGGTGCGTGCCTTCAAACAGCGCGTTGTCGCGGAACAGATCGGCATGCAGATTGGCCCGAGGCAGCGCCATGATCCTGGGCTTCAAGCGTTCGATTTCTTCCAGTGCAGCTTTGAGCAACGCGCTGGGTGCGGCTTCCAGATGAGAAATCAGTGTCGCGCCTTCGGCGAGCATCCAGTCTAGGCCGCGATCGGTCTTGCGCTCCAGTATCTTGTCGCGAGTCGCCAGGTGCAGATGACCCAGCAGCTCACCGATTTGCACGCAATGCTGCGTGTTCGGCGCGCTGATGTGTTTGCCTGGCAGCCGCGGTTGCAGCAACGCCGGTTTGCCGGCCAGCTCGCGCAAGGCAGCGCCGTCCGTGGTGCGCAAGGCATACGGTACCGGCAGATCAGCCTCGTGGAGGGTGTCCAGCAGTTCGATGAAGAACGGCATTTCCTGAACCGGACCGCGTTCCACAAGCGTCAGTACGAACTCACCCTGCTCCAGGCTAATGAAGTAGTTGGTGTTTTCGCTTCCGGCGGCAATGCCTTGAAAGTCACGTAGATGGCCTAGCCCGTAAGGGGCGAGAAATGTTTCCAGCTCGGGCCGAGCCAGTGGGGTAAATACGGACATATCAGGGCTGCCAGCAAAAAAGGTGAATGTGGGACCTTACCACTCGAATATTTTCCACGATGGAATCAGCATATCCGGTTGGTCTGAACGAATGAAATTGGCGTCTGTACCATCGGCGCGCACCAGGAAGTAAGGTTTACCGCCTTTCGGGGTGATCTTGATCGCATACAGGAAACCGTTCTGGCGGTACTCCTGAATGGTCCTGTCACCTTCGGTGCGGATTGTAACTTCCGGGTCTCCTGACGGTGCTTCATCGGCAGCAACGGCAATCAGCGGGCAGAGTGTAAACAGGCCGGCCAGCAACAGGCGATTTGTTGTGCGCATGATAACCTTGTCCCTTTGTCGTCAATGGTCCTCGCATTCTAGCGCCGACCCCGCCGAAAAGGTTGATTCTGCTCATGAGCCAAGCTCCCCTCGTCCTGGTGGACGGTTCTTCTTACCTGTACCGCGCTTTTCATGCGCTGCCGCCGCTCGCCACGTCCAAGGGTTTGCCCACGGGTGCCGTGAAAGGCGTGCTGAATATGCTCAAAAGCCTGCGTCGGCAATACCCGGACAGCCCGTTCGCTGTGGTGTTCGACGCCAAGGGCGGTACGTTCCGTGACGAGCTGTACGCTGAATACAAGGCTAACCGGCCAAGCATGCCGGACGATTTGCGCGTGCAGATCGATCTGCTGCACGCCTGTGTGAAAGGTTTGGGTTACCCGTTACTGTGCGTTGACGGGGTCGAAGCTGACGACGTGATTGGCACACTGGCGCGCAGCAGTGCAGCGGCGGACCGACCGGTAATCATTTCCACCGGCGACAAGGACATGGCGCAGCTGGTCGACGGCCATATCACGCTGGTCAACACCATGACCGGTAGCGTGCAGGACGTGGCAGGTGTGAAGGAGAAGTTCGGCGTCGGTCCTGAGCACATCATTGATTACCTGGCGCTGATGGGCGACAAGGTCGACAACATTCCGGGCGTGCCGGGAGTGGGCGAAAAAACCGCCGTAGGCCTGTTGGTCGGCGTCGGTGGTGGCCTGAAAGAGCTGTACGAAAACCTCGAAATGGTCGCGACGCTGCCCATTCGTGGCGCGAAGAACCTGGCGGCCAAGCTCGAAGAGCACCGCGCCATGGCATTCCTGTCGTATGAGCTGGCGACGATCAAGATCGACGTGCCGCTGGATATCGAACTGGATCAACTGCACTGCACAGAGCCTGATCGTGAAGCGCTGCTTGAGCTGTACGCCGAGCTGGAATTCAAAAGCTGGATCGAAGAACTGCACCGTGACGCCAAGCGTGTCGGTCTGGAAATCGCTATCGAAGAAGCCCCGGCTCCGGCAGAGTCCCGCTACGAAACCATCCTGGAGCAGGACCAGCTCGACGTCTGGCTGAAGAAGCTCAACGACGCCAAGCTGGTGGCATTCGTGACCCAGAGCAATGGCCTGGACGCCCAGCGTGCGCAACTGGTGGGTTTGTCATTTGCCGTGCAGACTCACGAAGCTGCTTACATTCCGCTGACCCACTCGTACATGGGTGTTCCGCAGCAGCTGGACCGCGACCATGTCCTCAAGCAGCTCAAGCCGCTGCTGGAAGACCCGAGCAAAATCAAAGTCGGCCAGCACGCCAAGTTCGATATCAATATCCTCGCGAACTGCGCCATCGACGGTGATCAGAGCCAGGGCATTGCGGTTCAGGGGCTGCTCTACGACACCATGCTGGAATCCTATGTGCTGGATTCCACCGCGACCCGTCATGACCGCGAAAGCCTGGCGCTGAAATACCTGGGCCATGCCGCCGGAAATATTCAGGACATCGCTGGCAAGGGCGTGAAGCAACTGACGTTCGACCAGATTTCACTGGAGTTGGCCGCGCAGTACGCTGCCCAGGAAGCGGACGTAACGTTACGCCTGCACGAAGCGCTTCAGGCGAAGCTCACTGCCATTCCAAGCCTGTTGCCGGTACTCAACGATATCGAGATGCCATTGGTGCCGGTGCTGGCAGGCATCGAGCGGCAAGGTGCGTTGGTAGACGCCAAGCTGCTTGGCATTCAAAGCGTCGAGCTGGGCGACAAGATGGTCGCTCTTGAGCGCGAGGCGTTCGAGATTGCCGGGGAGGAGTTCAATCTGGGCTCGCCCAAACAACTGGGTGTGATTCTCTACGAAAAACTCGGCATGCCGATCCTGAGCAAGACCGCCAAGGGGCAGGCCTCCACCGCTGAAGCGGTGCTGGCTGAACTGGCCGAGCAAGGTTTCCCGCTGCCTACGGTCCTGATGAAGTACCGCTCGATGAGCAAGCTCAAGAGCACTTACACCGACCGCCTGCCGGAGCAGATCAACCCGCGTACGGGGCGTATTCACACGTCCTATCATCAAGCGGTGGCAGTGACCGGGCGCCTTTCTTCCAGTGACCCGAACCTGCAGAACATCCCGATCCGTACCGCAGAAGGGCGTCGTATTCGTCAGGCTTTTGTCGCGCCCAAGGGCTACAAGCTGTTGGCGGCGGACTACTCGCAGATTGAGCTGCGCATCATGGCTCACCTGGCCAAGGATGAAGGCTTGTTGCACGCGTTCCGTAATGATCTGGACGTTCACCGGGCAACGGCCGCAGAAGTTTTCGGCGTCGAGCTCGAAGCGGTAACGACTGACATGCGTCGCAGCGCCAAGGCGATCAACTTCGGCCTGATTTACGGCATGAGCGCTTTCGGTCTGGCCAAGCAGATCGGTGTTGATCGCAAACAGTCCCAGGCCTATGTAGATCGATATTTCGCTCGCTATCCCGGCGTGCTCGATTACATGGAGCGCACCCGTACGCAGGCGGCTGAGCAGGGTTTCGTTGAGACCATTTTTGGCCGTCGTCTGTATTTGCCAGACATCAACGCCAAGAACCAGGCTCTGCGCAAAGGCGCCGAGCGCATGGCGATCAACGCGCCTATGCAGGGCACGGCGGCAGACATCATCAAGAAGGCCATGGTGGCGGTAAATGGCTGGCTGCAAGAGTCCGGGCTAGACGCCAGAGTGATCCTGCAAGTACACGATGAACTGGTGCTGGAGGTTCGTGAAGATCTGGTTGAACAGATCAGCGAGCAGATCCGTCCGCACATGAGTGGCGCGGCACAGCTGGATGTTCCGCTATTGGTGGAAGTTGGTGTCGGCAACAACTGGGACGAGGCGCACTGATCAAGGTGCTGAACCCGGGCAAGCATGCGGTTTCCTGTGGGAGCCGGGCTTGCCCGCGATAAACGATAACGCGGTGTACCAGACGGACCGTTCGGAGAATTTCCTCCGGCCAGGAACTTACGCCTCGAAAAGCCAGTCAGAGAACTCGATTGGCTGCGAAGCCAGTCATGCTCCTAGTTGTGTTAAGTGTTGGCAGATATCCGGCTTCCCTCCCTGGAAGTCTGGAACTTGAACCCCGAACTTCCCCTCCCCCATATGAAGTCCGGGGTTTTTTTTGCCTGCGATTTACTCGGCAGGTGCCTTGTCTTCCAGCTCCATCCAGCCTGCAAGCACGGTATAGGCCTCTTCCAGACCCATACGCTTGGGTGCCGAGAACAGCTGGATAGTGACGGCATCGCCCCAGCCCTTGCGGATTTCTGACTGAACCTTGAGCAGCGTGTTCTTGGCTGCGCCGTAAGTCAGCTTGTCGGCTTTGGTCAACAGAATGTGCATCGGCATGTGGCTGGCGATCGACCAGTCCAGCATCAGGATGTCGAAGTCCGTCATCGGGTGACGGATGTCCATCATCAGAATCAGACCTTTCAGGCTTTCCCGGCTGCCCAGATAAGCTTCAAGGTGACGCTGCCAGTGTTGCTTGAGCGGAATTGGCACCTTGGCGTAGCCGTAACCCGGCAGGTCGACCAGACGCCGCTCATCGTCCAGTTTGAAG
This sequence comes from Pseudomonas caspiana, assembly GCF_040224095.2. Classification (NCBI taxonomy): domain Bacteria; kingdom Pseudomonadati; phylum Pseudomonadota; class Gammaproteobacteria; order Pseudomonadales; family Pseudomonadaceae; genus Pseudomonas; species Pseudomonas caspiana. The sequence continues at coordinate 6,226,763 of NZ_CP167995.1, forward strand.
AAGTTCAGCAGCTGAGTACGACCTGGCGTCTTCGATGTACGGGCCAGGCTGGCGTGGGTCAGCGTGTTCAGAGCGCTGGACTTGCCCGCGTTGGAACGCCCTGCGAAGGCCACTTCAAAGCCTTCGTCGTCCGGGCATTGGTCGACTTTGGCTGCGCTGAGCATGAAGGTTGCCTGTTGGCACAAGCCGAGGATGGGATTCTTGAGTTGCATGTGATTTCCGGTGAGAGCGGTGCCAGCAAGGGGTGCGGCAAGAGGTGTCGTTTCCGTTTCAGTGAGGCCAGTATATAATTACCGCAGATTTTGTGTGTGCTTTGTCCCGGTCACCGGGAGCTACATCAGCCAAGCGAGAACTATAAGCGCATTAGAACGCAGTCCGCTTTTAACCTGAAAGGGTTGCTGAGTATGAAGGCTTTGGAGCCGCCTGTGTTCAGGAGTTCAAAGCGATGCCGTCGCGTGGATTGTGCAGGGACCGCAATAGCGGGGATTCGTGAACCTTCATCCGTCTGGATGAGCGAGTCCACCTCTATATAACTATTCACCTTTAGCCGATTTGGATTACCTGATGAACAAAATTTTCTTGAGGCTGCTGTTGACCCTGCCGTTGAGCTTGGCCGTCTGCAGTACGGCTCAGGCGGCTGAAAAGGTAGTCGGCGACGCGGCTGCTGGCCAGGCCAAAACCGTGGTTTGTGGTGCTTGTCATGGCCCTGACGGTAACAGCCTGGCGCCAAACTTCCCCAAACTGGCAGGTCAAGGCGAACGTTATCTACTCAAGCAATTGCATGAAATCAAAGACGGCAAACGCGTCGTGCTGGAAATGACCGGCTTGCTGGCCAGTCTCAATGAACAGGACCTGAACGACATCGCCGCGTTTTACGCCAGCCAGAAAGGCACTATTGGTGCAGCTGACGAAAATCTGGTCGCTCGCGGTGAAGCGCTATTCCGAGGCGGCAATTTGAGTGAAGGCATGCCGGCTTGCACCGGGTGTCATTCGCCCAATGGCGTAGGCAACGAACAAGCAGGGTTCCCGCATCTGGGCGGCCAGCATGCTGATTACATCAAGAAGCAGCTTGTGGCCTTCCGCGAAGGTGAACGCACCAATGACGGCGACACCATGGTCATGCGCTCCATTGCTGCGAAGTTGAGCAACAAGGATATCGAAGCGCTTTCGCAGTACATCCAGGGGCTTCATTGATGGCTGATCCTGTGGGAGCCGCCCGGCTCCCACAGGATCATTGATTACGTGGGCCGGAATTGCCTCGCATGAAGCGCCACTGCCCAGATACTGAAACACCTCGTTACCGTTCTTCGCGGGCAGGCTGGGCTCGAACAGATTTTCAACTCAAAAAGGGTGGCTTCGGCCACCCTTTTTTGCTCTTGCCAGCGTTACACTAGCGAACTCGCGCCTTGTCGGTCGGTCGAAGTCCGGTCGTTTCAAGGCGACTCAAATCAGCCTCAGGAGTAAAGCATGCGTAATCTGATCCTCAGCGCCGCACTGGTTGCCGCCAGTCTGTTCGGTATCACGGCACAAGCTGCCGAGCCTATCGAAGCCGGTAAGCAGTACACCGTGCTGAGCAGCGCTGTTCCTGTTTCCGAGCCAGGCAAGATCGAAGTCGTGGAAATGTTCTGGTACGGCTGCCCGCACTGCTACGCATTCGAGCCGACCATCAACCCATGGGTTGAGAAGCTGCCAGCCGACGTTCACTTCGTCCGCATCCCTGCCATGTTCGGCGGCCCATGGGACGCACACGGTCAACTGTTCATCACGCTGGACACCATGGGTGTAGAGCACAAGGTTCACGCTGCGGTATTCGACGCGATCCAAAAAGGCGGCAAGCGTCTGACCGACAAAAATGACATGGCCGAGTTCGTGGCTACCCAAGGTGTCGACAAGGACGAGTTCCTGAAAACCTTCGACTCTTTCGCTGTGAAGGGCAAGATCGCCCAGTACAAAGAACTGGCCAAGAAGTATGAAATCACGGGTGTACCGACCATGATCGTCAACGGCAAGTACCGCTTCGATCTGGGTTCTGCTGGTGGTCCTGAGCAGACTCTGCAAGTAGCCGATCAGCTCATCGCCAAAGAGCGAGCGGCCAAGTAAGCAGCGCCTGCCATGCGGCGCAGGAAAGAAGCACGAAGCGTTGGCCTGCATGATCCGCGGGTCAACGAAGATCACCTGCAAGCCAGTGGTCTGCCGGCTGATGGCCGGCTTCGCTTGCTCAGCTTCAACATCCAGGTCGGTATCAGCACCGGTCGCTATGGGCATTACGTCACGCGCAGCTGGCAGCATTTGCTGCCACACGTGGGGCGGGCCAGCAATCTACAGAAGATAGGTGACTTGCTGGGCGACTTTGATCTGGTCGCCCTGCAGGAAGCCGATGGCGGCAGTCTGCGCTCTGGCTACGTCAATCAAGTCGAACACCTGGCCCAGCTTGGCGCCTTCCCTTACTGGTATCAGCAGCTCAATCGCAACCTTGGTCGTTTCGGTCAGCACAGCAATGGTGTGCTCAGTCGTTTGCGCCCGTGGGCCATCGAGGATCACCCGCTGCCGGGACCTGCCGGGCGCGGTGCGATTCTGCTTCGCTTCGGTGAAGGTGAAGATGCGCTGGTCGTTGTGATGATGCACCTTGCCCTGGGGGCTCGCACCCGTACACGCCAACTGGCGTATATCCGGGAGTTGATCGGTGGTTTTCGTCATCAGGTATTGATGGGCGACATGAACACTCATGCGCTCGACCTGCTTGAAAACTCGCCGTTACGTGACTTGGGGCTGCTGGCGCCACAAGTTGAAGCGACATTTCCGAGTTGGCGGCCACAGCGCTGCCTTGATCATATTCTGCTCAGTCCTACACTCACTCTGGAACGGGTTCAGGTACTGGCTCAGCCAATCTCTGATCATTTACCCGTTGCAGTAGAGATCCGCCTGCCTGCTTCATTGAGTGGCGACTCGCTGCCCGTTATCAGTCATCGCGGATCCCCTGAATGAGCGACGAAGCAGAACGCTGGCGAGAGAAGTACCTCAAAGGCATCGAACAACAGGACAAACTCGAAAAACGCTGGAATGCCCGTCTCGACCTGTTACGCCGCGGTCTGGTGCGCAGCAGTCTGGCGGCCGAGGGCTCGGATAGGGCTGTCGACCAGTGCATGAAGGAAATGCGCGAAATCGTCCGTAAGGACGACATGGACGCAGGCCTTGCCGCTTTGATTCCAAAGCTGGAAAAAGCGGTACTGGATTCGGAGCAGCGCCGCGAAGAGCGTGCTGCTCAGGTGAGTAGCGCATTGGTGTCGCTGGTCACGCAGCTGCAGTCTCTGCAACTGCCCAAGGACGTACGCAAACCCCTCAAACGTTTCGCCAAGGATCTGGAAGAGCGTGCCTCCCAGGCGCGGGAGCTGCCTCTATTGCTGGGGGAGTTAAGCGGCCTGCAGGGCCAGGCCCTGACCGTAATAGAGCGTCCAGAGGAGCCGCATCGTCCGGGTTTGTTGCAGCGTCTTTTTGGCGGACATGAAACAAGCGATGCCGCTGTCAAAGCGGCTGACGCAACTGTGGCCCCGGCTGCTGACGCAGAGCAGGGAGCCGAGCGTGCGCCGACTCCGATAGAGGTCGATGACTGGGAAGAGCCCGTAGACGCAGCGAAACGAGCGGAAGCCGACACTGTTCCACCAGTCGTTGCGGTGACAGTCCCTCAGGAAGCACCGCCTCCAGTGACTTCTGCGCTGCAAGTCCAGCAGCCAGGCGTGTCGAGCCCATTGATTGAACCGACGGTCGTTGCTGTGGCGGAGGCGCCGGCGCCGGCGCAACCTGTTCCTGTTCCTGTTCCTGTTCCTGTTCCTGTTCCTGTTCCTGAGCCGCAAACGCCTGCCGCGGCCGCCGCTGCTCCTGCGGATCAAGTCGCTCCGCTTCAGGACTTGCTCACGCCAACCCCCGCAGTGCCTTACGAATATGCGCCGGAGCCGCCTGCAGCCGCAGTCGTTGAAGACGATGTGGCGCAAGAGTCAGAGCCTGGTGATGAGGATGCGGTTTACGCGTTGCCGAGTTCACCCGAGCCCAGTTACAGCTCGGTGGCAGCGCATATCGAAGACACCCTGTTGGGTCTGCTGAATGACCTGACTCTGCCCGAGCACCATCGCCCGCAAGCCGAGGCGATGCGTTTGCGTCTTGAACATGGGTTGAACTGGTACGAACTGCTGCCCATCCTCGACGATCTTGCGGTCTTGATGTTGGCAATCACTGACAGTGGTCAGCATGAGTTCGAGGTTTACCTAAAACAACTCAATGAGCGCCTGGAGTCTTTCCAGAGCAACCTTCAGGCTGCCAGTGAGGATTATGTCGGTCAGCAGACTGCCTCGCGTGAGCTGAACAATGAGCTGCGCCTGCAAGTAGACGGCTTACAAAACAGTGTTCAGGACGCGGCCGATTTACCTAGCCTGAAGAAGGTCCTGGAAGACCGCCTGGAAGGCTTGCTGGGCACCATGGATCAGCACCAGAAAGCACGTGATGAGCGTGAGCAGGACGTTGCGGCGCGTCTGCAGAGTCTCGCCAGTCGAGTCGCAACCATGGAGCAGGAAGCGCTTGGCTTCAGGGCCAATCTTGAAGAGCAGCGACAAAAGGCTTTGATCGATCCACTGACCGGCTTACCCAATCGGGCGGCGTGGGAAGAGCGTCTTGGGCATGAAATGGCCCTCTGGCAAAAGAATAAAACCAATCTGCTGGTCTGCATTCTGGATCTGGATCTGGATCACTTCAAGCGCATTAACGATGGTTATGGACACCTGGCCGGTGATCGGGTCCTCAAGATCGTGGGCAAGGTGCTGAAAAAACAGCTGCGCTCCACGGATTTCATTGCTCGCTTCGGGGGGGAAGAGTTTGTGATTCTGCTCCCGGCAACTCAAGTAACAGCCGGCCTGGCTTTGCTTGAGCAGTTGCGAGCCGCTGTCGAGCAGTGTCCTTTCCACTTCAAAAGTGAGCCAGTAACGATCACTGTGTCTACCGGCGTGACCGCGTTACGTCCTGGCGAGCGCAGTGATGTGGCTCTCAAACGCGCTGATCAGGCTTTGTACCGTGCCAAGGAAAATGGCCGAAACCGTATTGAACAGGGCTGACGTTGATCTCCTGGTCGTGAGCGTTGTCACTGGAGTGCGTTATGCTCCGTTCTTTTATTGCCTAAGTGTTCAGGTTTTCATGAAGCTGTTTTTATCTGCCCTGCTGCTCATTACGTTGACCGCTTGCACCAGCGGGCCACGACTCGACACCAGTCATCCCTCGGTGAATTACGACAACCGCGTGCAGTTTGTCGTGGTGCATTACACCTCGGCGACGCTAGAGCGCTCCCTTGAGTTGTTGACCCACGGCGAGGTCAGCGCGCATTACCTGATCGGTGATACGCCGCCGACCATCTACAAGCTCGTCGATGAGAGCGCCCGAGCGTGGCACGCGGGTGAAAGTGAGTGGGATGGGCGTACCTGGCTAAACTCTGCGTCTATCGGCATCGAAATCGTCAATCCTGGCTACCGCGACACACCGACAGGCAGGCTTTGGTATCCATACTCCGAAGGCCAGATTCAGGCCTTGATCGTACTGCTCAAGGACATCGTCAAGCGTAACCATATCGACCCGCGTCACATCATCGGCCATAGCGATATTGCACCGGCGCGCAAGCTTGATCCGGGGCCGCTGTTCCCGTGGAAACGGCTGGCGCAGGAAGGCCTGGGTGTCTGGCCAGACGAGCGTCTGGTGGCGGAGCAACAGGCATTGATGCTCGATAGCGTGCCGGACATTGCCTGGTTTCAGCAGCAGCTTGCTCGAGTGGGTTACACCACACCGCAGACCGGTGAGCTGGATGTCGCGACACGAGATGTGTTGGCCGCCTTTCAGATGCATTATCGGCCCGCACGTTTTGACGGACAGCCCGATGTGCAGAGTGCGGCAATCCTGAAGGTGCTCAACCGCCAGCGCTAATTGCACTAAATCGTTGCCGCAGCCCCAATCAGACGGGCTATTTGCGCGCTTGTTGCTATACCTAGAGGGTTTCCTCCGGATATCAACTGATGCGCGATGCGGCAACACCCTTTCGCATGACCCTCTTTCGTCCTTGGCTGATGGCTTTGCTCGCCGCCTTGCTAAGCGCGGCTGTGTTGCTGGTGGGCAGTTTCGCATTGGCTGTGCATCAGGCGCGACAGAACGAAAGTGAGCAGATGAGTGCCCAGGGCGGGCGTTTCCTGGTGCGGATGGAGCAACTGTTTGGTCAGTTGCGCGCAGGGCTTGATCAGCTCGATGCGCAGCCTTTGCGTCGCTGCGGTCCGCAGATGGTCGACCGATTACGTCAGGTGACCTCCAGCTATCGATTCATTTATGAAGCTGCGTTTGTAGGCGACCTCACAGTTTGCACCAGCAGCTCGCGCCCCAGTCATCTCGGTCAGCCTCGTGAGCCGGATATTCGCGGGCCCACCTACGATTATTGGCTCAATACCTCCGCCCAGCCTGATGACAACCTTGCAGCACTGGTGCTTGGGCTCGGGGGCTTCCGGGTTTCAACCTCCCGAGGGCATTTGACCGATGTGGTGGACCTGCCCAGTGGCGGCAGCTTGTTGGTTGTGCTGAATCACGGTGCCAAAGCGGTGACGGTGCTCGGGCCTGATCAGTCCTGGCCACCCAGCGTCCCTTGGTCGTCGACCAGCGCCCAAAAACTGATGATCACCGACACACGACTGATCTATCGCATGCCGACCGAGAGTCCCGAATATCAGCTCGTGATGATTGCGCCACGCGCTGGCCTTCAGGAGAAAGTAACCGGCGCCTGGTGGTTGCTGGTTCCTGCAAGTTTGCTGATTGCCTTGTGTATGGGCGGGCTGGTGTTACAGCTGGTGCGCCAGAAGCAATCATTGGGTGGGGAGTTGCAGGGAGCATTAAGGCGCGGTGAATTGAAGGTGCTCTTTCAGCCGATCTTTGATCTGCAGACGCGTCTGTGTGTGGGGGCCGAAGCCCTGGTTCGCTGGCGCAGGCCGGATGGCACGCTGACCAGCCCGGATCTGTTTATTCCGTTGGCAGAAAATACCGGTCAAATCCGGCAGATCACGGATTTCGTTTTGCAGCAGCTACTTGAACAGTTGGGGCCGCTGCTGCGCGCCAACCCGCAGCTCTACATTTCCGTGAATCTGGCGGCGTGCGATGTGATGGCGCCGCGTATCGGACGGGTTACAGCCAAGCTGCTGGCTGTGCACAAGGTGTCAGCCCGGCAGATTGCCTTTGAAGTGACCGAGCGTGGGCTGATCGACGTTGTGATTGCGCGCAATCACTTGCAGGCCTTGCGCGACAGGGGGCACCAAGTGCTGATCGATGATTTCGGCACAGGCTATTGCAGCCTGGCTTATCTGCAAACGTTGCCTGTGGATTGCCTGAAAATCGATAAGGCTTTTATCGATGCTCTGGGGCATGACGCGGCCAGTAGCGGGGTGGCGCCGCATATCATCCGGATGGCTCATGCGTTGCAATTGCGAGTGATTGCCGAGGGCATCGAGTTTGAGTCTCAGGCTCGGCTGTTGATGAGTGAGGGTGTGAAATACGGCCAGGGCTGGCTGTTCGCCAGGCCGCTGAGCGCTCATAAATTCAGCGAACTGGTCACCGGCGGGCGCCGTAGCCAAGGGCGGCGGGCCGAGGATGTGGCGTAACGGTGAAGGTTAAACCTACAGCGGCAACGCCATATAAAACTGGGTGCCCTGCCCCGGCCTCGAATAGACGCCCATTCGCCCGCCGTGCAGTTGCACGATCTCTTTGCACAGCGCCAGACCTAACCCGGCGCCGCCTTTCTTACGGCCGACCTGGACGAAGGGCTCGAATATTCGCCCCTGCTGACCGTAGGCGATGCCTTCACCGTTGTCTTCTATGCTGATGATCACCCGCTCGCCATGACGCCGTGCCTGCAGGCGAATCAGGCCGTTTTCCGGGGTGTGGCGCAGGGCGTTGTCCATCAGGTTATCCAGTACCCGTTCGAGCTGAGCCCGGTCCGCATGCAGACGGGGCAGTGGGTCTTGGGTCTCGATGGACAAGACAACGTTCTGTTCGTGAGCCTTATCATCGAAACGCTGTCGCGCCTGCTCCAGCATTTCTTCGATGGACACGGGCGCCAGGGTCAGCTTCTGTAGCCCATTCTGGTAACGAGAAAAATTCAGCAGGTCATTGATCAGTTGCATCAAACGCTGCATTTCTTCGTTGACCGTATCCAGCAGGTCCGCCTCGCGCGAGTCCGCAGGGTATTTGGCCCGCTCGCGGAACAGCCCAAACGCCATGTGCATGCCCGTGACTGGCGTGCGCAGCTCATGAGACGCGCGCAAGACAAACTCGCTGCGCACTCGCTCGAACGCTCGCTGCTCGGTCACATCGTGCAGAACCATCACCGCACCGAGAATGTGCCCCTTGGTATGGCTGACAGGAGTCAGGCTGTAGGTGAGCAAGCGCGACTCACCATCGACCTCTATTTCGAGGTCTTCCGGCGCGCGCTCAAGCGATCCACCGCGCAGCGTCAAGTAAAGCTGTTCATCCAGCTCGGGGCGCTGCAGGGCGCTGCCAAGCCCCTGGCCCAGCTTGGGCTCTTCCCATCCCAACTGACGCTGGGCAACCGGATTGAGGTGTTCCAGACGACCTTGGCGGTCGATCATCAGCAGGCCGTCGTCGATACTGTCCAGTACAGCCTGCAAACGCTGTTGGCCGGCCAGCAGTTCGTCGACATTGGTCACCTGATGCTGCCGCAACGCTTCCGCCATGATCCCGAAGCGTCGGGTCAGCAAGTTCATTTCGGCGCCCGAGGCAATTGGCAAGGTCACTTCAAAGTTGCCTTTGCCGATGTTGTCTGCGGCTTTGGCCAAGGCTTCGATAGGCGCACCGAAACGGCGAGCGATACCGTGGGCGGTAATGAAGCCGATGCAGAGCACGGCAATGCCTACCAGCCCGAGTAAGCCGGCAACCCATAACGCCCTTTCGCGTGAGTGCACTTCCACCTGACTGATGTTTTCCAGTGATTGGCGGTGTGCAATCAGCAGGTTGTTGCGCAGGTTGTTGAAGGCTTCAGTCAATTCAGAGTTATCGCGCATCGAGCGTGCCGACTGACGGGACTCTTCGTAAGCATCGATAAATTTCTGGTAGTCCTCCCGGGCCTCGTGGAACCCGTTGTCGACGTTGTTAAGTTCGTCGTGCTCAACGCCTTGCTCCAGCAGGACCCGGAATTGGTCCTGAAGCTTGCTGAAGCGCTCCGGTTCAGGCGTTTCATTGAGCATCATGACCAATTGGTCGCCGAGGTTTTGCCGAAGCTTCAGCCCGGTATCCAGGGTCACGAAATTCTGGTGGATCAACGACTCCTGCGAGTTCGCCATCTGCATGACGCTGACCAGCCCAAGCACCAGCCCCAATAACGCCACGGTTATCAGGGCCGAAATGCTGAAGAACAACCTTGTGCGCAACTTCATGGCCAGTTTCATGCCGGGTTAGTCATAGGTTGTACTGCTTGCGTTTTCGATACAGTGTCGAAGCATCGATTCCGAGTGTTTTGGCCGCCTGGTCAAGGGTGTCGCTGGTCGCCAGGACTGCACCGATGTGAGCTTTTTCCAGCTCATCCAGGCTCAGCGCGGCACCGACTCGCGGAGCATTGCTGGTGGGTTGTTCGGCCATGCCCAGATGAGAGATTTCGACTCGCTCCTGTGGGCAGATGATACTGGCGCGTTCAATCACGTTACGCAGCTCGCGAATGTTGCCGGGCCAGCGGTAGTTCAGCAGCGCGGCTTTGGCCTCATCGCTGAAACCCCGTGCAGGGCGGGCGTAATCCTTGACGAAGCGCGCCAGGAAGCGATCCGCCAAGGTCAGAATGTCTTCTGTACGCTCGCGCAGGGCAGGCAAATGCAGGGTTATGACGTTCAGGCGGTACAACAGGTCCTCACGGAAACGACCGTTGCGCACCATGTCTTCCAGATTCAGGTTTGTGGCCGCGAGAATGCGCACATCGGCGCGGCGAGTGACGGGGTCGCCGACCCGCTCGTATTCTTTGTCCTGAATAAAGCGAAGCAATTTTGGCTGCAATGTGAGTGGAAAATCGCCGATCTCGTCAAGAAACAACGTGCCACCGTCAGCTTGGTTGACGCGACCCAAGGTGCTCTCGCTCGCGCCGGTAAACGCGCCACGGCTGTGGCCAAACAGCTCACTTTCCATCAGCTCAGCCGTCAGCGACGGACAGTTGATGGTCACGCAGGACTTCTTGTTGCGTTTGCTCCAGCCATGGATGGCGCGGGCGAGTTCACCCTTACCGGTACCTGACTCGCCAAGGATAAGGATGTTGGCATCCGTGGTTGCTACCTGGCGGGCAGTTTCCAGGATAGCCATCATCGAAGGGCTATGGGAGTCCAGGCCATCCTTGGGTTTGCGTATCTCGCCTTCCAGCGCTTCCAGTCGCGCTGACAACTGGCGTACTTCCAGTTGTTTGGCGGTGGCCAGACGCAATTGGTCGGGGCTGCATGGCTTGACCAGATAGTCCGCCGCACCGGCCTGAATAGCATCAACCGCTGTGTCTACCGCTGAGTGAGCAGTGACAATCACCACTCGCATCCAGGGTGCTTGGACGCGCATCTGGGCCAATACATCGAGCCCGTTGTCTTCGCCTAGCCGCAGGTCCAGAAAGCACAGGTCGAAGACCTGGCGCTGCAGCAACGTTTCCGCTTGGGATGCGCTGTTGGCGGTGGCGACACTGTAGCCCTCATCTTCCAGGCAATAACGGAACGTGCGAAGGATCGCGGATTCGTCATCCACAAGCAGAATACGGCCCTGATTCTCAGTGGCTGCTTCCATTTTTCCTACGCTCCTTAATGAATAGTCTTGCGTTAGTGTCGGAATAATCGGGCAAGTTGCATGGTTGATTCTGATTGATTATGCGGGCTGGATGGTAGCTATCTGACCGAATTAGACGCAACTAATTGATATTAATAGGAAATTATTTCAATAAGCGCTTCGTTCATGGTCCGTGTATTGCGTGTAGGGAGTGAAGCTAGTTCCCACAGTTTTTCTTATGCCTACGGCGTGCTGACGGCAGCCCCGAGAGGCATAGCGCAATCGTTGGAAACTTTTCCTCAGGAACAATGCCCTCCCGGACGAAGTCAGTTCCTGCAGAGTTGCTCGAAAATTTTCCACAGCTATAAAGACGGAGAAGTGCCATGCACCCGCTGAAAAAGCTCGCTCTGGCCACAGCCACAATCACTGTGCTGGGCCTGAACCCTTTGATGGCCAGTGCTGCTCAGGGCGATTTGCCTAGCCAGCTTGCCGAAGCGCGTCAGGAAGGTTCGATCTGGACCGCGTTTGCTTTGAACAAGCATTTGAGCCCGTTCAAGATCGACGTCAGCGTCGAGCAGGGAACGGCTGTCTTGAAAGGCAAGGTTGAAAACCAGGTTGATCGTGAACTGGCCGAACGCATCGCGTTGGATACCAAGGGCATCGACAAAGTCGACAATCAACTGCAGATCGACCCAAATGTTGCCGCCGAGCCTGGTACCAAGGCCAATATGGCGCAGCGTTTTGAAGACTCCACGCTGACCGCGACCGTGAAGTCCAAGCTGCTGTGGAGCAGCGTCACAGAAGCTCTCAACATTGATGTAGATGCCAAAGAGGGTGTCGTGACGCTCAAAGGCCGAGCGCAGAGCCCGGAAGCCAAGGAGGTGGCGGGTAGCCTGGCGACCAATACTGATGGCGTGATTACCGTTAATAACCTGATCAGCATCAGTGCCGCAGACTCCATTGCTTCGCGGGTTGACCCGCAGGCCCCCAGCCCGGCTGAAGACATCAGTGATGTATGGATTACCAGCAAGGTCAAATCCAGTCTGATCTACAGCCGCAATCTGGATGGCCTGAACATCAAGGTCGACACCAAGAGTGGTCTGGTCAGCCTTAACGGCATCGTCGCGAACTATGCGGAAAAAGAACTCGCTGTCGAGATCGCGCGAAATATTCGCGGCGTGAAAGGCGTCAACGCAGATGCGTTGAAGGTGATGGCGCGGACAACAGGCTAATCAACGTACATCGGGACGTTCGTGCATCCTGCACGACCCACCAGGGCTGATCGTGCAGGATGCTCGCAGAAGAATTTCTGGAGTACTTATAAGTTATTGATTTATATGGTTATTTATCTCGGTTGAAAGCTGGCACGCAGGCTGCAATATCTTGTTTATAGAAGCCGTGAAACATCGGCAACAAGATCAAGTTTGACAGCCCAACGTGGCGTCAGGAGCACTCAGATGAACCGCCAGCGTCTTACTCAATTGCGTATTTCGCCCTTGCACATTCAGCAAGGCTTGTTCGCCAGCCTGGCGCTGATGGTCACTCTGATTGCAATTCAGCAGTTTCAGCACTGGGACAATTCCCGCGAAGCCGCGCAGATCAAGCAGCCGTTCACTTACAGCCAGTCCTACACCAACGCCAGTGCGTCGATGGCTCGGGATACTGCGCTTAGCCTCACACCCGTTGATCGCAAAGCGCCTGTAAGTGAAGTGCAGCGCCAGCAAACCTGGGTTTTTTGACCCGCGTAGTAAACGCAGCATCCATTAAAAGCAGCTAAGGAGAGTCATCATGTTGAGTTGGGCAATCACGTTTCTGATTATTGCCATTGTCGCCGCAGTACTTGGCTTCGGTGGTATCGCAGGCACCGCAACCGGTATCGCGAAGATCCTCTTCGTCGTATTCCTGGTTATGTTCGTGGTCTCTTTCTTCTTTGGCCGTCGCGGCCGAGGCTGAATATGCGCACGTCTCTGCACTCAATCGCTGCCGCCCTGTTAATGGGCGGTTGTGCGACGGCGATGGCTGCCAATGACGGACAGTCTCGGGTCAATCAGCTACTGGGATCTGACCCCGAGTACCGATCCACTTGGACCTCAGTGATCAAGAAGGAAGAGCGTTTGCCCGATTGGGTAATCAATCTGTCCGGCGCCAGCGAGCAGCAGATGACCGCTGTGCCTGAAGATGGCGATAACTACCTTGTAGGTCCTCTGTGCAAAACGGCTGAGACCTGCAAGAGCCAGCGCCTTCTCGTGGCCTTTCGCCTCGACAAGGACAAAGCTTATGCGTTGCTGGTAGATGTGCCGGCTGGCCTGCCTTCGGACAAGTCGCCGACACGTCACGCAACTTATCGGTACTTGGGTGAACCCGACAAGGGTATGCAGGACATGCTCCAGGAGCAGCTGCGCAAGGATCCCAACTGGTATTGATCACGGTATTCAAGAACAGAGAGCGTCCATGTTCGGGATGCTCTTTAGATGCGCGGTTTGAAAAGAATTGCGCATGACCAGGGGGCCGGGATGCTTTGATCGTTCGGATCGAAGTGACCTAGGAGTACAGGGAGTACTCCCGATGAGGGCCGGGTCAGGAAGAACCGCGACGCAAGTCCATGATTGTGATCTCGAATCTCGGGAAACGATCGGCTGTCTTGCGTTGCGTTTTATCGTTCCACCTCGCCTCACGCCGCCGCACATCCGACATTTCATGTAAGAACTTTGCCCTTCTTTCTCTCGCCATATCCCTTCTGATACACCTGCCTGATTCTCCTGAATGGCCTCTAGAGGGCGAATTAGCCACCTTTGAGCCGATTCGCGGTACTGGAAGGTCGTTTTCAGATATGTTTTTCGTCGCAAACATTATGCCGATTCGGTATGGGGTAGTCGTTTACGGCATTAGACGTTGCGCTGATGCGTGGGAATAGTTGCGCCTTTTTTCGTCAGCTACAGAGCCGGATGCTCGCTTGCTGCATCTACTCGGGACTGCTCTAACCGGTAACCGATGCCTCGCCGCTGCTGTGGATCAGCAACGTTGTGCATGTGTGCTTAGAGAAGTGCGAGCCACTTGAAAAAAGGTAACGACATGAAGAAGGCAAAGCTGAGCCTCGCGTGGCAGATCCTTATCGGTCTGACACTCGGGATTGCGCTGGGCGCACTACTTAACCACTTCAGCGCAGAGAAGGCGTGGTGGATCAGTAATATCCTTCAGCCCGCGGGCGATATCTTTATCCGCCTGATCAAAATGATCGTCGTACCGATTGTGGTTGCCTCGCTGGTCGTGGGGATCGCAGGTGTTGGTGATGCCAAGAAACTGGGACGTATTGGCCTCAAGACCATCCTCTACTTCGAAGTCGTCACGACCATCGCGATTGTGGTCGGGCTGTTGCTGGCCAATGTTTTCCATCCCGGCACCGGTATCGATATGAGCACGCTGGGTACTGACGACATCTCGAAATACATGGCGACTACTGCCGAAGTGCAGCATGACCATGCTTTCATCGCCACGCTCCTTAACCTGATCCCTTCCAATATTTTCGCGGCCCTTGCCCGCGGCGATATGTTGCCGATCATCTTCTTTTCGGTGATCTTCGGCCTCGGTCTGGCGAGTCTCGACGCAGAAGTGCGCGAGCCGGTGCTGAAGGTATTCCAGGGCGTCTCGGAAACCATGTTCAAGGTCACCCATATGATCATGAACTATGCGCCTATCGGTGTATTTGCGCTGATCGCCGTGACCGTCGCTAAATTCGGTTTTGCCTCGCTGCTGCCATTGGCGAAGCTGGTGATCCTGGTTTACGTGGCCATCGCATTCTTTGCATTCGTGGTACTTGGTCTGATTGCTCGTTTGTTCGGCTTCTCGGTGATCAAGCTGATGCGCATCTTCAAGGATGAGCTGATCCTGGCCTACTCCACTGCCAGCTCCGAAACCGCCCTGCCGAACGTGATCAGAAAGATGGAAGCCTATGGCGCACCGAAGTCTATCTGCAGCTTCGTGGTACCGACCGGTTACTCCTTCAACCTCGACGGCTCGACCCTGTACCAAAGCATCGCCGCCATGTTCATTGCCCAGCTGTACGGCATTGATCTGTCCATCGGCCAACAGTTGATGCTGGTTCTGACACTGATGGTGACCTCCAAAGGGATCGCAGGCGTACCGGGTGTTTCCTTCGTCGTGTTGCTGGCGACGCTGGGTAGCGTGGGGATTCCACTCGAAGGTTTGGCGTTCATTGCAGGTGTAGACCGGATCATGGACATGGCGCGAACCGCGCTGAACGTGATTGGCAACGCCTTGGCCGTGTTGGTCATCTCGCGTTGGGAAGGCATGTACGACGATGCCAAAGGCGAGCGCTACTGGAACTCCCTGCCGCACTGGCGCAGCAAAGAAGCTGTTCCGGAGGCCGAGCCGGTTTCATCGAACAACGCATAAAGGCTGTGTGGGAGCCGGGCTTGCCCGCGATAAGAACAACGCGGTTAAACAGGCATACTGCGGCGCCTGAATCGCGGGCAAGCCCTGCTCCCACAGTTGGGTAGCAACCTCAAGCTCATGCACAGGTTTCGTATCGCCCTAACAAACCCCGGCATGCCGGGGTTTGTTGTTTCTGGCTCAAGCCTGTTCCATGGCGTCGTTGAGCGCCTTCTCCAGTTGTGCCTTGTAGCGCAGGTAAAGGATCGTCTGCCCGCGAGCATCGTCCAGCAGCCCTGAAAGGTCCAGGTCGGTGATGTAGCAGCGGTAGCGTTCGGGTTCGGTGCGTCGCTCAAGGATCTGTCTGGCTACGACGCTGAACAACTGGTCACCATGTTCCAGTTCGGAGAATTCGCTGTTATTGCAGTACAGCGTCACGCTGACCTGTCCAGGGGATGCTTCTTCGACAATCGCCTGCACGTCGTAAAACGGCTTGCTCGCAGCCGTTGGCGTGCTGCGTGGCTCGATGCGTCGGGCTCGTCCCGCTCCAGATGGCAGGATCTGGTAATACAGCGTTTCAAGGGAATCGGACGCGGTAGCGTTGTTCATAGGCAGCACCGCGTTGCGTCGATAAGCCAGCGCATTGAAGAAGCGCTGCAAGGGCTGCAACAGGCTCAACTCGTCGTGATAAGGCAGACGCTGATGCCAGAGCGCATTGTGCTCATCAAGGGCATAGAGTTCGGCCTCGTTTTCGTTGACCCTGTAAAACACTTGAATGCATTCGGGCTGTCCATGGGGCAGGATCAGCGCTAAATCGTGATCGCTCAGCGCGTGGGGGTCCAAATGCAGCGGGCTATACCGCGCTAGCTCTTCACCCAGATATTCGAATAAGCCTGAAAGGCTGTTGATCACGACATGGGTCACCGGCTGGGCCGGGACCATTTCCAGTACGTGATACTGCTGTTGAACCTGGATCAGATAGCGATGATTCAAACCTGCGGCATGCAGCAATTGCGCGGTCGAAACCAGTTCTTCAACCCGCTGAGCGATGGCGTGGGCGCGGTTGTGGCAGAAGCAGCGCACGCGAACCGCAGGCTGCGCTGCGCCTTCAGGCAGATTACTGAGTAACTCGCTCAGGCAGTCGAGCAGTGCGTGGACACCGTCATAACGACTGACAAGAATCTCGTTCCAGCTATTGAGCGTGATCTGATCCAGAGTCAGTACGAGATTCTCTCTGACACCGGCGTAGCTCAGCGAGTCAGTTCGCTCGGTGGTCATCAGGATGTTCAGGTCTCGATGATGCCCGAGCGGATCGACCCCCACGTTGACCAGCAACAGAATCTCGCTTGGCACTGCGGGGCTCAGCAGGCGTTCTTCGCTGACCATTTCCAGCGGCAACGGGATCTGCTGTTGCAGCGCGCCGATCAGATTGAACAACTCGAACTCGCTCAGATCGCTGCTGCCGGGGTGCAGCGCAAGCCGTGTGGAGCTGTCGATAACGTTGTTGCGGTGACACCAGGTCAGCAGTTCAAGCAACTCGCGGCTGCGTTTGATCGGCGAAAAATTTATCCAGTCATGCGCGCCCAGATTGCCGTTATACAGAGCCCACTGGACTTTACCCGGCTCGCGCTTGTTGGGCGACTGCACCAGGGTCAAAGTGTCTTCGGCCAGATCGGGCGCGATGCCAGGGTTGATGAACTCGACCTTGCCCGCCTTTCGTTCAAACGCTGCGTACAGCCTGCGGCCCAGCACATTAAGGTCGCGTGCATCGGCCGAGCTTGCCACGTTTTGTTGGCGAGCGAGTTGAGTCAGAAAGCGATAGCTGTAGTTGAGTTCGTTGACCAGTACCCGGCGCTCATGAGCCACCTGGCGCACCTTCCACTGGCTGCGGCTGTCGAGCAGCAGCAATTGACGTTCGTCCCAACCCCACTCCCGCGTCAGGCGCTCCAGCAACTGGCGCTGCCAACTGGTATTGCGCAGCCGCGATGTGCCGGTCAGCTTCTTGTTCACTTTCAGGTACAGGCTGCGCCGTACCAGTTCCAGGCGCTCCAGCTCGCCACGCGCGATCAGATACTCTTCGATGCGCCGGTACACGACCATGTACGGATCCAGCTCATCCAGATCTACCCGATTGGCAAAAACCGCCTTCTTGAAGCGCAGGCTCAGGCAGCGAACTTTCGGATGCTCACTGGCATACACCTCGGTCAACAGCAGCTTGAGTACCGACTTGTAGGGTGACTCGATGCCCTTGAACAGCTGCCACAAGCCCGCGCCCAGAAACTCTCCGGGCGGAATAAGCGCCATATGTCCCAGATCAAGCACTTCGTCCTGGCGGATAAAGCGTTTTGAAAGCAGGGTGTGGGTGTAGTCGGCGTAACGTTGTTCTTCATAGCTCGGTACAAGCCACCACATGGGCGTGCGGCCAGCAAGCCAGATGGCGGTGCGATAGAACTCATCCAGCAGCAGGTAGTGTTGAGTCGTGCCGCAATTGTCTGAGCTGAGCTGTGTATCGCGCTCGCCTGCCACGAAACGTTTCGGGTCGATCAGGAAAAAGTGCGCTTCAGCGCCCTGGCTGTCTGCCCAGGCTTCCAGTGCCAGGCATTTCTTGTGCAGCTCGGCGATTTCATCGGCGCTGAGTTCAGAGTCGTGGCAGACCCAGACGTCCATATCGCTTTCTTCGGCCTGCGCGAGAGTGCCCAGACTGCCCATCAAAAACAGGCCGTGAACAGGATTTCGGGCATTGCCAAGCCGCGCCTTGTACGAAAACGAGCGGGTCAGGCGTTGAGCCTCGGCCAAGGCCAGGCTGCTGGGTTCGTATTGAGATACACCCGCCGGCGTACTTCCGGAAACATAGCCGGGTAGCAGTGGGTGGTTGACGTGAAAAAACAGCGGCAGCAGATTCAACACGGTTTGCTGGCGAGTCGACAGACCCTCCATGGCACGCGCAAGCCGCCCGCTGTTGAGGGTCAGGAAACGGTTGCGTAGCTGGGAAAGCACCTTACGGTCGATGCCTTCATCCAGGTCAGGACGGATTTCGGAGTTACGCGTCATTACAACTCAAACCGGCGGCCGGGCTCGAAAGAGGCAGCGTTGAAATGCTGAGCTAGACGGCGGTCAGGAGGACGTGAGAGCGGGAGGCTTTCAGGTCATTTATTGTCTGGCGCCAATTTTTTATCGGCGCAGTTTTCCACAAATGAAGGGTCCGCTAAACCTTTTTTGGAATGCGGACCCTCAAGGCGATCAAGCGGCTTGTTTGGCAACGTTCAGAATAGTCAGCAGCGACTGGGCATGTTCGGCGGCTTCCAGCCCCAGGCTGGTCAGGTATCCGCCATCGACCTGAGTTGTCAGGCCTTTTTCGAAGAGTCTTTGTGCGGCAGCAACAGCTGTCGGGGCGGCTACATGATGGACTTTGAGTCCTTCAAGGGTATTGCCCAGGTTGAAGAGTGCAAGGATTTCCAGTTCGGCAACCAGCTCAGGGGTATACGACATAGGTGCTCCAGACTTTTTCTAGTAATACGCCTTACTGGCTGGCGGAAGTTCTGGAACCAACGGGTGTGCTGCGCTTGTCGGTTCTGGATGACCGTTAAAGCCGGCTTGGCGTGGTAGCCCCGTCGTTCGAGTGGCAGCGAGGCATTTGCAGTGTAGACCTGGTCTGGAGATTTTGCCGAGCATGATTTGCCGAGGTTTCGCCACCGGCCGTCAGTTGGCCGGTGAGCACGTCAGCTCATGCCTCTGGCGGCAACTCAGGCAGAGCACGCAAGGCTGTTTCGTACCATTCGGTGTTGAATGGACGATCTTCTTCCAGCAGTGCGTCAATCTCGATAGCCAGAACATGGGCCATCAACTGCAGGATTTCTTCACGCTCATAGCCAACCAGCGTCAGCTTGTTGAACGTCGCTTTGGCGGCAGGTGGGTTGTCGCTTTCAATCTGGTTTTCGATTGCCTGAACCAGGGTCGATTCAGCGAATTCTTCTTCATCGTTGTCGAGGGTGTCGGTCATGGGGTGTTTCCTTGAGAATTTTTAGTCGGAGCGCATAAGTGTGATGGTTAGCCGCGGTCCCTGTGGGAGCGAGGCTTGCCCGCGATGAACGATGACACGGTATTACTTCAAACCGCGGCGTTCCAATCGCGAGCAAGCTCAGCTCCCACAAAGGAGAGGTGATTAACGCGCAGCGATTAACGCTTGTCCGCGAGCTACTGCTGCCTTGACCTGTGCCGGTGCGGTTCCGCCGATGTGATCGCGGGCATTCACCGAGCCTTCAAGCGTCAGCACGGCAAAAACGTCCTGCTCGATCTGGTCGCTGAACTTGCGCAGTTCTTCCAGGCTCATCTCGGCCAGATCTTTACCGCTTTCAACGCCGTACTTCACGGCGTGGCCGACGATTTCGTGACAGTCACGGAATGGCAGACCACGACGCACCAGATAGTCCGCAAGGTCAGTCGCGGTGGAGAAACCACGTAGCGCGGCTTCGCGCATGATGGCGTGCTTTGGCTTGATTGCCGGGATCATGTCGGCAAAGGCTCGTAACGAATCGCGCAGAGTGTCGGCGGCGTCGAACAGCGGTTCCTTGTCTTCCTGATTGTCCTTGTTGTAGGCCAGTGGTTGGCCCTTCATCAAGGTCAGCAGGCCCATCAATGCACCGAACACGCGGCCACTTTTGCCACGGACCAGTTCTGGAACGTCAGGGTTTTTCTTCTGCGGCATGATCGAGCTGCCGGTGCAGAAACGGTCTGGCAAATCGATGAACTGGAACTGGGCACTGGTCCACAGCACCAGCTCTTCCGAGAAGCGCGACAAGTGCATCATCGCGATACTGGCGGCCGAGCAGAACTCGATGGCGAAGTCACGATCCGAAACGCTGTCCAGCGAGTTGCCGCCTACGACGTCGAAGCCCAGCAGTTTGCAGGTCAGTTCGCGGTCGATCGGGTAAGTCGTACCGGCCAGTGCCGCGCTGCCCAAGGGCATGCGGTTCAGGCGCTTGCGGCAGTCGACCAGGCGCTCGTAGTCGCGGCTGAGCATTTCGAACCACGCCAGCATGTGATGACCGAATGTTACCGGTTGCGCGGTCTGCAGGTGGGTGAAGCCCGGCATGATGGTTTCAGCTTCACGCTCTGCCTGACCCAGCAGGCCCTGTTGCAGGCGAGTAATTTCCGACAGGATCAGGTCGATCTCGTCACGCAGCCACAGGCGGATATCCGTTGCCACCTGGTCATTACGGCTACGACCCGTGTGCAGTTTTTTACCGGTGATGCCGATGCGGTCGGTCAGACGCGCTTCGATGTTCATGTGCACGTCTTCCAGGTCGACGCGCCACTCGAAGCTGCCTGCTTCGATCTCGGTCTGGATGGTCTTCAGGCCATCGATGATGGTATCGCGCTCGGCGTCGGTGAGAACGCCGACCTTCGCCAGCATCGTTGCGTGGGCAATGGAGCCCATGATGTCGTGGCGATAAAGGCGTTGGTCGAAGGTGACGGAGGCCGTGAAGCGCGCGACGAAGGCGTCGACGGGTTCACTGAAGCGGCCGCCCCAGGACTGGTTGGTCTTGTCGGTGCTCATGGATTCGCTCGTGATCTGCTGAAGAATGACATGCCCGCGTCTGCTCGCCGGACAGTCGCGATAATAACAGGTTGGGATTTTTTTATTCGTGGGCAGCTTGCCGCCTGAGCCAGCACAGTCGAGACTGGACCCATGCGAAATAGCTTACCGAAACAACCCTCGCCCAAAGGGCCTGGCAAAGAATTCTTTCTCCCCGAACTGTGCCTGCCACAAGCGCTGCTGGTATTGGTGTTGCTCGCGGAGTTACTGGTGCTGGTTTTGGTGCTGGTCGAGCCTATGCGCCCGAGTTTTGATTGGGTTCGGTTGGCCCTGATGTCGCTGTTCGTGCAATGGATTGTGCTGCTGTCGGCCGCGTTGTTGTGCGGGCTTCGGCCTTGGTTGGCGCGTCTGCCAGCGGGTCGTGCGGGAGTGTTTGGTTGTTTGCTGGTCGTAGCAATCACGCTGCTCTGCACCGCAGTCACTGACGTGTGCCAGCTTACGGGCAAGGTGACTTTTGGTGTGATGGTGGAGCGCTACGTGCGCTATGGCGTGATCGCCCTGATCATGTCGGCACTGATGCTGCGGTACTTTTATTTGCAGAGTCAGTGGCGAAAGCAGCAGCAAGGCGAGTTGCGCGCTCGTATTGAATCGCTGCAAGCGCGCATCCGGCCGCACTTTCTGTTCAATACGCTCAACAGCATTGCGAGCCTTGTAGCCACCAATCCGGCCAAGGCCGAGCAGGCGGTGCTGGATCTGTCCGACCTTTTTCGGGCCAGTCTGGCCAAGCCTGGAAGTCTTGTTACGTGGCGCGATGAACTGGAATTGGCAAAACGATATTTATCGATTGAGCAATATCGTCTTGGCGAGCGTCTACAGTTGGACTGGGTGATCAGTGGAATTCCGGACGATCTTCCAATTCCCCAGCTAACCTTGCAGCCATTACTGGAAAACGCTTTGCTTTACGGGATTGCACCTCGCGTCGAAGGAGGTGTCGTAAAGGTTGAAGCAGATTATGAAAGGGGAGAGTTCATATTGTGTGTAAGCAATCCCTATGACGAAGTTGCCAGTCGGCAGACTTCCAACGGCACTCAACAGGCCCTGGTAAATATCGGTGCTCGTCTTACGGCACTTTTTGGCCCGCAGGCCAGTCTGAGCGTGGAGCGCCGTGACGGTCGTCACTTCACCTGTCTACGCTATCCTTGTGCGAGACTCACGCAGGAAGCCAGAGCTATATGAATGTCCTGATCGTTGATGACGAACCGCTGGCCCGCGAACGGCTAAGCCGGATGGTCAGTGAAATTGAGGGTTACCGGGTTTTGGAGCCCGGCGCGTCCAATGGCGAAGAAGCCTTGGCGCTTATTGAAAGCCATAAGCCGGATATCGTTTTGCTGGATATCCGCATGCCGGGCCTCGATGGTCTGCAGGTCGCTGCCAGATTGTGCGAGCGGGATACCCCGCCTGCTGTTGTCTTTTGTACTGCGCACGACGAGTTTGCCCTTGAAGCTTTCCAGGTCAGCGCGGTTGGCTATCTGGTCAAGCCCGTGCGGCCGGAGCATCTGGTTGATGCTTTGAGAAAAGCAGAGCGTCCCAACCGCGTGCAGTTGGCGGCCATGACGCGCCCCGCGGCGGAAAGCGGCAACGGACCACGCAGCCACATCAGTGCACGGACCCGCAAAGGTATCGAGCTGATCCCGTTGGATCATGTGATCTATTTCATTGCAGATCACAAGTACGTCACGTTGCGCCATGAAGGCGGTGAAGTCCTGCTGGACGAACCGTTGAAGGCGCTGGAAGACGAATTCGGCGATCGTTTTGTGCGCATCCACCGCAACGCGCTGGTTTCACGCGAGCGCATCGAGCGCTTGCAACGTACGCCTCTGGGGCATTTTCAGTTGTTCCTCAAAGGTCTGAATGGCGATGCACTGATCGTCAGCCGCCGCCACGTGGCCGGTGTGCGCAAGATGATGCAGCAGCTTTGATTTGGCGGTATGAATGAATCCTGACTGTAGGAGCGCACGAGCACCGCGAGGCCGCGATCGCAGCCTGCCTGATGCACCGCGATCGCAGCCTCGCGGTGCCCGTGCGCTCCTACAGGCTCGAGATCACTGATCTGAATCATGACTGCGACCACACAGCGCTGAGCCGTTTTGTCTGAACTGTTATTATCCGTCGCAACTATCATGTACGGATTGATCCATGTCCTCTCGCGAAATCCGCATCGCCACCCGCAAAAGTGCGTTGGCCCTCTGGCAAGCCGAATACGTAAAAGCACGTCTGGAACAGTCTCATCCGGGGCTAATCGTGACATTAGTGCCCATGGTTAGCCGTGGCGACAAATTGCTCGACTCCCCGCTTTCGAAAATCGGTGGCAAAGGACTTTTCGTCAAAGAGCTGGAAACCGCTCTGCTGGAAGAGCGTGCGGACATTGCGGTCCATTCCATGAAAGACGTGCCGATGGACTTTCCGCAAGGCCTTGGCCTGTTCTGCATTTGCGAACGGGAAGACCCGCGCGACGCCTTCGTCTCAAATCACTTCGCCAGTCTTGAAGCGTTGCCCGCTGGCAGCGTAGTCGGCACCTCCAGCCTGCGCCGCCAAGCCCAACTGTTGGCACGTCGCCCTGACCTGAAAATTCAATTCCTGCGCGGCAACGTCAACACACGTCTGGCCAAGCTCGATGCGGGTGAATACGACGCGATCATTCTTGCAGCTGCAGGCCTGATTCGTCTGGGCTTCGAAGACCGGATCACTGCCAGCATCAGTGTTGACGACAGTCTGCCTGCCGGTGGCCAGGGTGCAGTCGGTATCGAGTGCCGCAGCGTTGATGCTGAAATCCATGCCCTGCTCGCGCCTTTGCATCACGATGCGACAGCCATCCGGGTGGTTGCCGAGCGTTCGCTGAACAAACACCTCAACGGCGGCTGTCAGGTGCCTATCGCGTGTTATGCCGTGCTTGAAGGTGAGCAGATCTGGTTGCGCGGTCTGGTGGGCGATCCATCCGGCGCTTTGTTATTGCGTGCCGAAGCGCGTGCGCCGCAAGCCGATGCTCAGGCGCTGGGTGTTCAGGTTGCCGACGCGCTGCTGGAGCAAGGCGCAGAAGCCATTCTCAAGGCTGTCTACGGCGAGGCAGAACGAGAATGAGCGATTGGCGACTGCTGCTGACCCGTCCTGCAGAAGAGTCCGCCGCGTTGGCGCAGACTCTGGCTGACGCCGGGATATTCAGCAGCAGCTTGCCGCTGCTCGACATCGAACCGCTGCCGACCAGTCCCGAACAGCATTCAATGGTTCAGGATCTTGACCTCTACAGTGCCGTCATTGTGGTCAGCAAACCCGCCGCGCGCCTGGGCTTGAAGCTGGTTGCGCAGCTGTGGCCGCAGACTCCCATTCTGCCCTGGTTCAGCGTTGGCGCAGGCACCGCGCAGATTCTTCAGGACTATGGCCTCGACGTCAGTTGGCCAGAGAATGGCGATGACAGTGAGGCCTTGCTTGATTTATCTCGACTGCAACAATCCATCGCCATACCCGGTTCGCGCGTGTTAATCATGCGCGGTGAAGACGGTCGGGAGTTGCTCGCCGAGCGCTTACGCAGCCTGGGCGCCAGTGTTGATTATCTGCCGCTGTACAAGCGCAACTTGCCCTATTATCCATCTTCGACGCTGGCCCAGCGTATCCAGGCGGAACGCTTGAACGCGGTGGTGGTCAGCAGTGGGCAGGGTTTTGAACACCTGCGTCAGTTGGCAGGCAATGCCTGGCCTGAATTGGCGCTTTTAACTTTATTCGTGCCGAGCCCACGGGTTGCCGAAATGGCGCGTGAGGCCGGAGCCCGAACAGTGGTGAATTGCCGTGGCGCGAGCGCTGCGGCTTTGCTGGCAGCGTTGCGGGAACAACCCGGGCCTGCTCTTCAGGCGTATTGATCGACGTGATGTTTTTTACGGATTACGCCCAAATGCAAAGGATGGATACGTGAGCGAAACAGCCTTGCCTAAAGATGATTCTGAATCTGTGCTGACACCACCGACCCCCGATCCATTGCGGCCTGAGCGTCCAGCCGGGCGCAGTAACGGTCTGGTTGTGCTGGCCTTGTTGTTTGGCGTTGGAGGTATTGCTGTCGCCGGTTGGGGGGTATGGCAACTGCGCGCTGTTCAGGCCAGTCACCAACTGCAACGTACGCAAATGCAGGACATCGCCGCGCAAACCCTGACGTTGCAAACCAGCGAGAAACAGCTCTCTGAGCGGCTGGCGCAACTTCCCCCTGCCGATGAGCTGGAAGAACGCCGTCGTCTGGTTGCGCAGTTGCAAGGCGATCAGCAGCGCTTGAGTCAACGACTGGAAACCGTACTCGGTGCCAGCCGCAAGGACTGGCGCCTTGCCGAGGCCGAGCATTTGCTGCGTCTGGCGAGCTTGCGTCTGTCTGCATTGCAGGACATCAACAGCGCTCAGGCGCTGGTGCAGGGCGCTGATGAAATTCTTCGTGAGCAGGATGATCCCGGATCATTTGCTGCCCGGGACCAACTGGCGAAAAGCCTGGCATCACTGCGCAGCATCGACCAGCCGGACCGCACCGGGCTGTTTCTACAGCTCGCAGCGCTGCGTGATCAAGTTGCACAGCTCAATGAACTGGCCCCGGAATACAAAGACAAGGGTGAGTCGCTGCTGGGCCTGACCAACGCCAAAAGCGAAGACAGTCATTTGGTGCAGTGGTGGAACGAGATATCTCACTACATTCGCATCGACTTCAATGCCGACAAGAACATCCGCCCATTATTGGCCGGGCAAAGCCTCACCCAGGTTCGTCTGGCATTGAGCCTTGCGCTCGAGCAGGCACAGTGGGCCGCCCTGAATGGCCAGCCAGAAGTGTTTGAACAGGCGTTGGCCGAAGCGAAAGAGGTGCTGCGCACCAACTTCAATCAGGATGACTCCCAGAGCAAAATGCTCTCCGCGCGGCTGGACGAACTTTCCAAACAGCCGGTTTCGGTGATGACGCCTGACCTTGCGCAGAGCCTCAGCGCCGTTCAGGCCTACCTTGAGCGGCGTCATGCCTCGGCCGATGCGCCGGGTGCCGTGAACAGCCAGCCCGCTGAAGCCCGTCAGGGGACGAGCCCATGAAACGTGCCTATGTGCTGTTGTTCATCGCCATTGCCGTAGCTGCGGCGATTGGTGTGGCGATTGCCGAGCATTCCGGCTACGTCCTGATCGCCTATAAAAACTTCCGCTATGAATCCAGCCTCTGGGCCACGCTGGGCCTGCTGTTTGCCATCTGGCTGGTGCTGGTCGTGGTGCGTCTGCTGGTCCGTCTGCTCACAGCGTCCGGCTCAGTTGCCAATCCATGGTCGCGGCGCAACCGCAGCCGCCGTGTGCAGGTTGCAATTGAGCAAGGACAGATGGACCTGGTGGAGGGTCGTTGGGCCAGCGCACAACGTCATCTGCATCGTGCCGCCGAGGCAGAACCGCAACCGTTGCTTTACTACCTTGGCGCCGCTCGCGCTGCCAACGAGCAAGGTCGTTACGATGAAAGCGACAGCTTGTTGGAGCGCGCACTCGAGCGTCAGCCCCAGGCAGAGCTGGCGATTGCACTAAGTCACGCCCAGTTGCAGCAAGACCGAGGCGACACCGATGGTGCGCTGGTTACCTTGCAGGCCATGAACGAGCGTCATCCACATAACGCGCAAATCCTGCGTCAGCTACAGCGCTTGTATCGTCAGCGCGGCGAATGGTCTGCGTTGATCAAGCTGATGCCTGAATTGCGCAAGGACAAGGTTCTGCCACCCCAAGAACTGGCAGAGCTAGAGCGCCGTGCCTGGGGTGAAAACCTCACGCTGGCGGCTTACCGCGAGCAGGAAGACGATGGCAGCTCGGCTGGCTTGCCCGGTCTGGATAACGCCTGGAAAGGTCTGACCTCGGCGCAACGTCAGGAGCCACAGCTGGTATTGGCCTACGCTGAACAACTGCGTCGATTGGGTGCGGACGCGCAAGCTGAAGAAGCACTGCGTAGTGCGCTCAAGCGTGAATACAACAGCCATCTTGCTCGTCTGTATGGCCTGGTGCGCGGCAGTGATCCGGGGCGCCAGCTCCAGACGGCAGAGGGTTGGCTGAAAAATCATCCTGACGATCCGAGCTTGTTGCTGACGCTGGGACGGTTGTGTCTGCAAAGCAGTTTGTGGGGCAAGGCACGTGATTATCTGGAGGCCAGTCTGCGTTTGCAGCGCAATCCGGAAACCTGTGCCGAGCTGGCTCGTCTGCTGGGTCAACTGGGTGAGACCGAGCGTAGCAATCAGCTTTTTCAGGAAGGCTTGAGCTTGCTCGACGAGCGCCTTCTGGCACGACCGCTTCCTGCGCTGGCAGGCTGACAGGGTCAGCCAGAAGGGCTGTCTCTGCTATGGGGGCGCAGGCGGCAATGTAGGAATAATCTTGGGTGTTCGCTCGTTGTAGGTAATTTCCTTCACGGGGCGGTGATGAAGCCGTCATCCATTGTCTACAAATGCCCACCTAAACAGGGACGTATCCTTACGGCAGCGCCTTGAAAGGGGGTGACGCTTTCTCTACCGTAACTGCCTTCGTCTCTTGTTACGGATTTGCCATGCAACTGGCTCACACGCGCTCCCTGTTTTTTCTGGTGTTCATTGCCTGCGCAATGATCATCGGCTCTGTTTTCTACTTGCAGTGTGTGGTCGGCCTCTCACCTTGCGTACTGTGCCTGTGGCAACGCGCAGCGCTTGCCGCCAGCGGCCTGGTGGCGTTGATCGCTACGCTTCATGCGCCAGACCGTAAAGGGTTTCGCGCTTACAGTGTGATCATTCTGCTGCTGACGTTAGCCGGTGCTGCAATTGCTGGTGGCCAGGTGTGGCTGCAGACAGCATCCGCCGATGAAACCATCGCGGTGATTGCCTGGGCTGAATGGCTGCTCGATACCGTTTCTCTGCACCATCTGGTCGACGGATTGCGGGGCGACGCCTCGATCTGCGCAGAAATTTCCTGGTCGTTGTTTGGCATCAGCTTGCCGGAGTGGAGTTTGCTGGCTTTCGTCGGGTTGGCATTGCTCATGCTCAATGCGCTTTTCAGGGCTTCGGCCCGGGTTGTAACTGCCGAAAGTCGGGTCGAGGATTAAACACTTGTATGAACTTTCTCTCCTGCGTACCTTGATGGGCTAGTCATGCGGGCATAATCTGGCCCGCAAGCGTTATTGGAAATATGCATCATCTGTTGCCTATAAAGCCTGTGTCGTCCACCGACGAGCTCGAAACCAGGCCTGCACAGACTGCGTGCCCCTGAAGGGAAGAGATCATCATGTTGGAAAGCTGTCAGAACGCGCAGGAACGCTGGGGTGGGGTCAATAAGCTGATTGATCGCTGGCTGCAGGAACGCCTTGAACTGGTCCGCGTCTACGATGCTCTCGGTGATACGCCCGAAGCGCTGGCTGCCGATCGTGAAGGCTTGCAGAAATTCTGTGAAGTGTTGGTCGATTACGTTTCGGCCGGTCACTTTGAAATCTATGAACAGCTCAACAGCGAAGCCAAGGCATTCAATGATGAGCGTGGCCTTGAGCTGGCAGATACCATCTACCCGCGTCTGAAAGTCATCACCGAATCCGCGCTGGCCTTCAATGACCGCTGTGACAAAGGTGACTGCTCTGATTGCACCGTCGTTGCTGCGGAATTCAACAAGCTGGGTGGCTTGCTGCATGAGCGTTTCGAGTTGGAGGACTGCCTGATTGAGGTGCTTCACAACTCTCACAAGGAAGAAGCGGCTGCTCAAGCCTGATGACTTCTGCGTGAATAAAAAGGGGTGCCATTGGGCACCCCTTTTTCGTTTCTGCGGAACTGTCGCGCAGCAACCACAGGATCTTTAGGAGCTGCCGAAGGCTGCGATCGCGATGTGTCAGGAGAAGAGCTTCGCAGCCTTCGGCAGCGCCTACAGAAAATCCACTTCAATCCAGTATTTTGATGGCGTCTGGTGTTGGTTCCTACTGCGACACCCCAACCAGTTCGATTTCAAACACCAGCGGCGTGAACGGGTCGATCAAGTCACCTGCGCCTTCTGCGCCGTAGGCTTCTGCCGAGGGAATGACCAGACGCCATTTGGCACCGACGGGCATGTTTTGCAGCGCAGTAGTCCAGCCGCTGATCACGCTGTCGAGACGAAACCACTGCGGCTGGGCGCTCTGATCGAAGACCGTACCATCTGGCAGGCGCCCGACGTAGCGAACCTGAACCCGGCCATCAGCGCTTGGCTTGGGGCCTTTGCCTGCGACCAGTTCGGTCATCAATATCCCGTCGGCCAACTCAGTGACACCGGGTTTGGCTTTTTCGCTGGCCATGAACTTCTGCTCACCTTCCATGGCGGCTTCGCTGAGCGGCTCGACGTTGCCTGACGCTTCGGCCTCGGCCACAGCGGCGTCATGTTCGCGAAGGATTTGCTCGATGCGCTCCTTTTTCAATGCCAAAGGTTTGCCTTGATAGGACTGCTGCAAACCTTCGATCAAGGCAGGCAAATCAAGGTCCGGCACTTCCTGATGCAAGCGTTCGCCCAGGCTTGCGCCAAGGCTGTAAGCGAGATCGTGCGCCTCGCTGGAGGGGGCGGCCTGTACAGCCTGAACCACCGGCAACAAGACGAACAACGACGTTAACAGGTAGCGCGACATGAATGCTCTCCGGCCTGGGAAGGCAGCGATTATGCCAGTGCAATGGCCTTGTGGGACGGGTGTTTGAAGATGAATTTCGCGTAGGTTCGCAGTTGACTGCTACAAGCATTTATCCCCCTATGCAACAGCGGACGTTTCGTACTGTCAAGATGCCCTAGCGGCGCTGCGGGCAGAGGTCTAGTATGAGCCGCAAATCAGTCAGCCTGGAGGTAAGTCATGTCGGCCAAGAACAAGCCAGTAAATACTCCGTTGCATTTGCTACAACAGCTGTCGAGCAGCTTGCTCGAACACCTTGAAGACGCCTGCTCCCAAGCGCTGGCTGATGCGGAAAAACTGCTCGCCAAACTTGAAAAACAGCGTGGCAAAGCGCAAGAAAAACTGCACAAGTCGCGTACCAAATTGCAAGACGCAGCGAGTGCGGGTAAAGCCAAGGCTCAGGTCAAAGCCAAGTCCGCCGTTGCCGAACTCGAAGAGTTGCTGGACGCGCTGAAAGAGCGCCAAAGCGAAACCCGCGGCTACATTCTGCAACTCAAGCGTGATGCCCAGGAAAGCCTGAAACTGGCTCAAGGCATTGGCCGAGTCAAAGAAGCTGTCAGCAAGGCCCTGACCAGCCGTGCCGCTAAACCGGCTCCAGCCAAAGCAGTACCGGCCAAGGCTGTCGCTGCCAAAGCCAAAGCTCCTGTTGCCAAAACCGGTGCTGCAAAAGCACCCGCAAAAACGGCGACCAAGGCTCCAGCCAAAGCACCTGCCAAAGTAGCGGCCGCCAAGCCTGCCGCGAAGGCCCCGGCCAAAGCGCCAGCCAAGGCAACACCAGCCAAAGCAGCGGCAAAACCTGCCGCCAAAGCTCCGGCTGCTGCAGCAAAGCCAGTGAGCAAGCCAGCCGTTAAATCGGCAGCCAAAGCACCTGCCAAAACTGCCGCTGCAAAGCCAGCGTCAGCCGCTAAAGCGCCGGCTAAAACTACAGCAGCAAAACCTGTCGCCGCTAAAGCACCGGCCAAAACTGCAGCAGCTAAACCTGTCGCCGCTAAAGCGCCAGCCAAACCTGCCGCGGCCAAACCCGCTGCGAAGCCTGCCGCTAAAGCGCCTGCTGCCAGCGCAGCCAAGCCAGCGGCTAAAACCGTTGCCGCCAAGCCTACTGTGAAAGCACCGGCCAAGGCTCCAGTCAAAGCAGCTGCAAAGCCTGTCGCTAAACCAGCTGTCGCCAAGCCAGCAGCAGCGAAGCCAGCCGCTAAACCTGCAGCTGCCAAACCAGCCGCTGCGAAGCCGGCAACACCTGCTGCTCCTGCTGCGACCCCAGCGCCTGCTGCGGCGCCCGCTGCACCAGCGACACCTGCGCCTTCGGCATCCAACAGCAGCACTCCAACCAGCGCTTCCTAAGGCTGGTTCATCGCGACGCGCAGCACCTGCAGCGCGTCGTGATTTTGCCCGGCGGCCTCGCCCGCCAGGCAAATCAACCAATCCCCTTGCTCTGCCAATTTCTGTGCGGACCACTCCAGTGTGTGCGCTTCCAGCCTTGTCAGCAGTTCCCGTTCCGCTTCCAGCTCAAGTGCTTTGACTTGCTCACGTAGCACGCTCAAGGGTGTGTCGTGCTGAGCGCTATTGCGCCACTGCATGCGTAATTCCCGAAGCGGGCGCACCACGTTGTCATGCCAGGGCGTGGCCAACTGTCCGATTTCCCTGACGCGTTCGTGAGTGCAAACGATGCCGCGCCGGGTCAGCCATACGCCGCACAACAGCAGGCAAACATTGGCGCCGCTGGCCTGCAGGCTCAGACAAGCCTGTTCGACGCCGGGCCGGGCGTACAAATCGAGGGTGAAACTCCAAAGGTCTGAAGGCATAGTGCGCTACCTGTTTGAGACGAAGCTGGTAGACTCCGCCGCCATTATGATTCGACTTCAAAGCCTTACCTTACAGCGTGGCCCGCAACGTCTGCTAGAAGACGCCGAGCTGACCCTGCACGCCGGTCAGAAAGCCGGCCTCATCGGTGCCAATGGCGCCGGTAAATCCAGCCTGTTCGCTTTGCTTCGGGGTGAATTGACCCCCGACGCCGGTGACTGTCTGCTACCTGCCGACTGGCGTATCGCGCATATGCGCCAAGAGGTCGACACCCTTGAGCGCATCGCCGTGGACTATGTCCTCGATGGTGACCTGCGCTTGCGCGAAGTGCAGCGCTTGCTGGTTGAAGCGGAGGCGGCTCAGGACGGCGCAGCCCAGGCGAGGATGCACTCGGAGCTCGACAGTGCCGATGGCTACACCGCCGATGCACGGGCACGCAAGCTGCTGGCCGGGCTGGGTTTTACCAACGAACAGATGGAAAAGCCGGTTGGGGATTTCTCCGGTGGCTGGCGGATGCGTCTGAACCTGGCGCAAGCCTTGATGTGCCCTTCGGATTTGTTGCTGCTCGACGAACCGACCAACCACTTGGATCTCGATGCGATCCTGTGGCTGGAAGACTGGCTGAAAAGCTATCCGGGCACTCTGCTGCTGATTTCCCACGACAGGGATTTTCTGGATGCCGTGGTCGACCATGTCGCCCACGTCGAGCAGCGCAAGATCACGCTTTATCGCGGTGGCTACAGTGCTTTCGAGCGCGCCCGTGCCGAGCGTCTGGCCCAGCAGCAACAAGCCTACGAGAAGCAGCAGGCGCAGCGCGCGCACATGGAAAAATTCATCACGCGCTTCAAGGCTCAGGCCACCAAGGCCAAGCAGGCCCAGAGCCGGATCAAGGCTCTGGAGCGGATGGAAGAACTCTCCGCCGCGCATGTGGATTCGCCGTTCGACTTCACCTTCCGTGAGTCCAGCAAGATTTCCAGCCCGCTGCTGGATCTGTCTGATGCGCGTCTGGGTTATGGCGATCGGGCCGTGCTGGAGAAGGTCAAGTTGCAGTTGACCCCTGGCGCTCGCATTGGCTTGCTCGGGCCGAACGGCGCGGGTAAGTCGACACTGATCAAAAACCTTGCAGGTGAACTCGAACCCTTGAGCGGCCACATGGCTCGTGGCGAGAACACCGTGGTGGGTTACTTTGCCCAGCATCAGCTGGACTCGCTGGATGCCAAGGCCAGTCCAATGCTGCACCTGCAGCGTATCGCCCCGACAGAGCGCGAGCAGACGTTGCGTGATTTCCTCGGTGGTTTCGACTTCCGCGGCGGGCGCCTTGATGAGCCGGTACTGAATTTCTCGGGTGGTGAAAAAGCGCGTCTGGCTCTGGCCTTGATCGCGTGGGACCGGCCGAACCTGTTGCTGCTCGACGAACCTACCAACCACCTGGATCTGGAAATGCGCCTGGCGTTGACCATGGCTCTTCAGGAATTCAGTGGCGCGGTACTGGTGGTCTCTCACGATCGGCATCTGCTCAAAAGTACGACCGATGACTTCCTGCTGGTCGCTGACGGCCGCGTTCAGGAGTTCGATGGCGATCTTGAAGACTACGCACGCTGGCTGGCTGATTACCGGCTGCGCAATGCGCCAGTCAGCAACACGCCGGTCAACGTCGACAAGACTGATAAAAAGGCCCAGCGCCAACAAGCAGCGGCGCTGCGTCAGCAGTTAGCCCCGCACAAAAAGCTGGCCGACAAACTTGAGCGCGACCTCGGCACGTTGCACGAGCGGCTTGCCAAGGTTGAAGCGGAGTTGGCCGACAGCGCCAATTACGAGGCGGCCAATAAAGACAAGTTGCGTGATTTACTGGCTGAACAAGCGAAGCTCAAAGTGAGTGAAGCCGAGCTGGAAGAGTCCTGGATGGAAGCTCTGGAGTTGCTGGAGTCCATGCAGGCTGAACTGGAAGCACTTTCGTGAACAAGGCGAGGGATTGATGGACGCATTTGGATCACTGGTTCCGCCGCATTGGGTGGAGCCGATCTGGCTGGGGTTGCAGATCCTGTTGATCCTGGTCGCTGGTTACATGGCACAGCGGTTGGTTGGGCGCTTTCTCACCCGTCTCGGCGAGCGTTATCCGTTGCCGCCTGAGTTGCTGCTGCCACTGCGCGGCGGTTTGCGCTGGTTCATCATGGGCAGTGCGTTCGTGATCGTGCTGGGTCAGCTCGGCGTTTCTGCGACCGTGTTGTGGACCGCGCTCTCAGGCTTCGTCGCGGTTGCCGCCGTGGCGTTCTTCGCTATGTGGAGTGTGTTGTCCAACCTGCTCTGCGCCGTTTTGATCTACACCATCGGCCCGTTTCGAATTGGCGATGTGGTCGAGCTGGTCGATACCCTCGACAAGCCGGGCGTCAAAGGCCGAGTACTGGAAATCAATCTGATGTTCACCACGCTGATCGAGCCTCCCGAGGCCGGTGGCGCGCTGGTGCAGGTCCCCAATAGCCAGTTTTTCCAGAAGTCGGTGCGCCGTTGGCGCGGTACGGACGGCTTCCCGACCATTGCGGTCGATAAAACGCCGGAAAATTAATTTCGCGGCAACCCCTGCTGAACCTAGTCAACTGCCCGAGAAGCTAATAGCTTATCGGGCATTGGTGTTTGTCCGAGGTGTGTGATGTCTTTCGATACATGGCTGGCTTTTTTTGCTGCTTGTTGGGTGATCAGTCTTTCGCCAGGTGCAGGCGCTATTGCGTCGATGTCCAGCGGCTTGCGTTATGGCTTCTGGCGCGGCTACTGGAACGCCCTGGGCCTGCAAATCGCACTGGCTGCACAGATCGCGATTGTCGCCGCAGGCCTCGGCGCTGTGCTCGCTGCCTCGGACATGGCCTTCACTCTGATCAAATGGTTTGGTGTGGCATATCTGGTGTATCTGGGTATCAAACAATGGCGGGCACTGCCTGCCGATCTGTCCGAAGACTCGACCATTCGCCCTATCGGTAAGCCGCTGGCGCTGATCGCACGCGGCTTTCTGGTGAACATCAGTAACCCCAAGGCGCTGGTGTTCATGCTCGCAATCCTGCCGCAGTTCATCGACCCGAACGCACCGCTGCTTGCTCAGTACCTGACTATCGGGGCAACCATGGTGACCGTGGACATGATTGTTATGGCTGGCTACACCGGGCTGGCCTCAAGGGTGCTGCGCGCGCTCAAGACCCCAAAACAGCAACGCCGCATGAACCGCACCTTTGCCGGTCTGTTTGTGGGCGCGGCTGGTTTTCTGGCGACTTTGCACAGGGCTTAATTTTCTGGGAGCCCCGTCGCGCGGCAAGCACAAACCTGTAGGAGCTGACGAGCACCGCGAGGCTGCGATGGCTTTCTGTCTGATACACCGCAATCGCAGCCTCGCGGTGCTCGTCAGCTCCTACAGAAAAGCATTCCACAGGGCGGTGCAGATTTTCGAACGGGTCCGAAGCTTACAAATACTCCCCCGCCGCCTCCGGCTGATACTCCACCGCCAGCAGGGTCAGCTTGAGGGTCTTGCCGCCCGGCGCGGGCCAGTCGATGTGCTGGCCGACCTGCAGGCCCAGCAATGCTGAACCGACCGGGGCGAGGATGGACACTGTGCCTTCGTTGCCAGCATCTTTCGGGTAAACGAGTTTCAGGTGGTAATCCTTGCCGCTGACTTCTTCGCGGCAATGCACCTTTGAATTCATGGTCACAACACCGGCGGGCACTTCTTCGTGGCTGACCACTTGCTCGGCGCGGTCCAGTTCGGCTTGCAGGGCTTCTAGGCCGGGAGTGTTGTCCTCAAGGCTCTCGATCAACTGTTCAAGACGCTGCACGTCCAGCCGGGTCAGGATGATGGAAGGTTGTGTCGACATGTTGGCAGGCTCCTTTTCTGCGCTGCATAAAACAAAACCCCGCCTGAAGTGGCGGGGTTTTGAAGGGCTTCATCGATGAAGCATGTCTGGACACTAACACAGCGTGAGGGATACACAACCCACCAGCGTTCCTAAGCGTCGGGCGCAGGATTTGAATCAGCGGCTGCACGGCGCTCGTCCGCGCTGGCGCGAATCTGCCGGCGACGGTTGTCGTCCGCCGAGCGCCACTCACGGATGTCTTCGACATGGCGGAAGCAGCCCCGGCAGACCTTCTGCTCATCCAGACGGCACAGGCTGATGCAAGGCGACGGCACAGCCGGGCTGACGTTACTGTACAGCGGCTTGGGCGGGCGTACGGCGGCAGTCGTCACGATCAAATCTCGTCGAAGTCGAGTTCGACGCCAGCCTGCTCCAGCGTGAAGCGCTTAAGCATTTCGCTCAACAGCTCATCGCTGGTATCGCAGCTCCAGCGCTTCTCTTCTTCGTCATAGTCGAAGTGAAAACCGCCGGAACGCGCTGCCAGCCAGAGCTGCCGCAGGGGTTCCTGCCGACTGAAAATGAGCTGAGTGCCATTTTCGAATTTGATGGTCAGCACGCCGGCCGAGTTTTCAATGTCCACGTCCAGGCCGCTGTCATCGAAAATATCTTCCAGATTTTGCTGGGTTGCATCGACCAGATCGTGAAAACGGGCTTCGGTCAAACTCATCAGGGGGAACCTCAAAAAGTGTCGGCTGTTGGCGCAGCGACGCAAGATACGGTCGCTTAAAGGCAAATGCAAAGCTTACCCGCCCAACGAGCAACACAGACGCCAATAATTCGCCCTGCCTGTCATAAAACGCTAGCGTAGCGTCAAAGCCCCGCCGGACGGGAACCCGGCTACGTAGGCAAGCCGCTGGGTGGCCGGTATACTCGGGCGCAATTAATGCTTTTACAAAGGATTTCGCCATGAAGCGCCTGATCTCTTCGCTTGCTGCGCTTGTCGCGGTCGCTTGTCTTGTTACCGCCTGTGGCCAAAAGGGCCCGTTGTACCTGCCGGATGACCAGAAGTCTTCCGACGATCAAGCCAAGTCGCAATCGCACAAGCATCTTTAAGGGAATTCCATGGACGCCTTCAACTACCGCGACGGTGAGCTGTTCGCGGAAGGAGTAGCGTTGTCTGCCATTGCCGAGCGTTTCGGCACGCCGACTTACGTCTACTCCCGCGCTCACATCGAAGCGCAATACAACGCCTACGCTGATGCCCTGAACGGTATGCCGCATCTGGTCTGCTTCGCTGTCAAAGCCAACTCCAACCTGGGCGTGCTCAACGTTCTGGCGCGTCTGGGTTCGGGCTTCGACATCGTGTCCCGTGGCGAGCTGGAACGTGTACTCGCTGCTGGCGGCCGTCCCGACAAGATTGTTTTCTCCGGTGTCGGCAAGACCCGTGATGACATGCGTCGCGCGCTGGAAGTGGGCGTGCACTGCTTCAACGTCGAGTCCACCGATGAGCTTGAGCGCCTGCAGATTGTTGCTGCCGAAATGGGCGTTCGCGCGCCGATCTCGCTGCGCGTCAATCCGGATGTCGACGCGGGCACGCATCCGTACATCTCCACTGGCCTCAAAGAAAACAAGTTCGGTATTGCCATTGCTGACGCCGAAGACGTTTACGTCCGCGCTGCACAGCTGCCTAACCTGGAAGTCGTCGGTGTCGATTGCCACATCGGCTCGCAACTGACCACGCTTGAGCCGTTCATTGACGCGCTGGATCGCCTGCTGGCCCTGGTGGATCGTCTGGGCGATTGCGGCATCCTGCTGAGCCACATCGATCTGGGTGGCGGTCTTGGCGTGCGCTATCGCGATGAGGAGCCACCGCTGGCTTCTGATTACATCAAGGCCGTTCGTGAGCGTCTGGAAGGTCGTGACCTGTCACTGGTTTTCGAACCCGGCCGCTTTATCGTCGCCAATGCAGGGGTACTGCTGACTCAGGTCGAATACCTCAAGCACACTGAGCACAAGGATTTCGCCATCGTCGATGCGGCGATGAACGACCTGATCCGTCCGGCGCTGTATCAAGCCTGGATGGACGTGACTGCCGTTCGCCCGCGTGACAGCGCGCCTCGCGCCTACGACATCGTCGGCCCGATCTGCGAAACCGGCGACTTCCTCGCCAAGGGTCGCGAACTGGCTCTGGCTGAAGGTGATCTGCTGGCCGTGCATTCGGCCGGTGCCTATGGTTTTGTCATGAGCTCGAACTACAACACCCGCGGCCGTACCGCCGAAGTGTTGGTCGACGGCTCGCAGGCTTACGAAGTACGCCGCCGCGAGACCGTTGCCGAGCTGTTTGCTGGCGAAAGCCTGCTGCCGGAGTAACCCATGCTGCTGCGTTTTACCAAGATGCACGGCCTGGGCAACGACTTCATGGTTTTGGACCTGGTCAGCCAGCACGCGCATATTTTGCCCAAACATGCCAAACAATGGGGTGATCGGCATACCGGTGTCGGTTTCGATCAGCTATTGCTGGTTGAAACGCCGACTAACCCGGATGTCGATTTCCGCTATCGGATTTTCAACTCCGATGGCTCCGAGGTTGAGCAGTGTGGCAACGGTGCGCGCTGCTTTGCCCGTTTTGTACTGGACAAGCGCCTGACCGCCAAGCGCCTGATCAAGGTCGAAACCAAGAGCGGCATCATCGAGCTGGAAATCCGCAACGACGGCCAGATCAGCGTCGATATGGGGCCACCACGGCTGGTGCCGGCGGACATCCCGTTCCAGGCCGCCGAGCAGGCGTTGAGCTATAGCCTTGATGTCGACGGGCAAACGGTGGAACTGGCGGCTGTTTCCATGGGTAACCCGCATGCGGTATTGCGCGTGGACGACATCAACGGTGCCCCGGTGCATGAGCTGGGTCCGAAAATTGAACACCATCCGCGCTTTCCGGCGCGGGTCAACGTTGGCTTTCTCTACGTTGTCGATCGTCAGCGGGCGCAGTTGCGCGTCTGGGAGCGCGGAGCCGGGGAAACCCAGGCCTGTGGCACCGGCGCGTGCGCGGCAGCCGTTGCGGCTATCAGCCAGGGCTGGATGGATTCGCCACTGCTGATCGATCTGCCCGGTGGTCGTCTGTCGATCGAATGGGCAGGCCCCGGTCATCCGGTTTTGATGACCGGCCCCGCTGTCCGGGTATATGAAGGCCAAGTTCGTCTATGAGTGAGCAAACGCGATGACTGACAAGCCTCAGACTTCAACCGACAAGCCTAGCGAATCGCCGGTCGATAACGCAGCGCCAAATCTTGAAGCAGAGGCGATCATCGCTTACCTGCTTGAACGCCCGGATTTCTTTGCCGAGCACGACGAGTTACTGGTGTCGATGCGTATCCCGCATCAGCGCGGCGACACTGTTTCGCTGGTTGAACGCCAGCTCAAGCTGCTGCGCGAGCGCAACATCGAGATGCGCCATCGTCTGTCACAACTGATGGACGTTGCCCGCGATAACGACCGGCTGTTCGAGAAGACCCGCCGCCTTAATCTTGCATTGATGGACGCCAGCAGTCTCGAAGAGATTGTGATCGCTGTTGAAGACAGCCTCCGTCAGGACTTCCAGGTGCCCTTCGTCAGCTTGATCCTGTTCAGCGACAGCGCAATGCCGGTTGGCCGTTGGGTCAGCAGCGCCGATGCGCAAAAAGCGATTGGTGGGCTGATTGGCGACAAGACAGTGTGCGGCGCGTTGCGTGAGCATGAGCTGACCTTCCTGTTTGGCGCTGAGCAGGGCAAGGAAGTCGGTTCAACCGCTGTTGCGACTCTTAGCCATCTTGGCCTGCATGGCGTGTTGGCCATCGGCAGTCGCGATCCGCAACACTACAAAAGCTCGGTCGGCACCCTGTTCCTCAACTACATCGCCGATGTGCTCAGCCGTCTGTTGCCGCGCTTCACCCACTCCTTACGCTCGGTTCGCTAGTGATGGAACGACAGCTGGACGCTTACTGCACACATTTGCGCAGTGAGCGCCAAGTGTCGCCCCATACACTCGAAGCTTATCGCCGCGACCTCAACAAGGTTTTGGCGTATTGCGAGAAGCAGCAACTCAACAGTTGGGCTGCGCTGGACATTCAGCACCTGCGCAGCCTGATTGCCCGCCAGCATCAGCAAGGGCAATCCTCGCGCAGCCTTTCGCGTCTGCTGTCAGCGGTGCGTGGGCTCTATCACTACCTCAATCGCGAAGGCATCTGCGAGCATGACCCGGCCAACGGCCTGTCGCCGCCCAAAGGCGAACGACGCCTGCCGAAAACCCTGGATACGGATCGCGCTCTGCAATTGCTGGACGGGGGTGTTGAAGATGACTTCCTTGCCCATCGCGATCAGGCGATTCTGGAGTTGTTCTATTCATCAGGGCTGCGTTTGTCCGAGCTGACCGGCTTGAACATGGAGCAACTGGACCTGAGCGAAGGTCTGGTGCAAGTCTTGGGTAAAGGCAGCAAGACCCGAGTCCTGCCAGTGGGCAGGAAGGCCCGTGAGGCGCTGCAGGCGTGGATTGCACTGCGTGCCCTGGCTAACCCTGAAGATGACGCTGTGTTCATCAGCCAGCAAGGTCGACGTTTAGGGCCGCGTGCTATCCAGAAGCGGGTCAAGGCCGCCGGCGAGCGCGAATTAGGGCAGAACCTGCACCCGCACATGTTGCGTCACTCTTTCGCTAGCCACTTGCTCGAATCTTCCCAGGATCTGCGCGCTGTTCAGGAATTGCTCGGCCATGCCGACATCAAAACCACGCAGATCTACACCCATCTGGATTTCCAGCATTTGGCGTCGGTCTACGACAGCGCCCATCCGCGGGCTAAACGCAAAGGTTCTGACCATGATTAAGCTGATCACCTTCGATCTGGATGACACCTTGTGGCATACCGCACCGGCCATCGTCGGCGCAGAGGCCATCCTGCGCGAATGGCTCGCGGCAAATGCGCCAAAGCTTGGTCCGGTACCAGTCGAGCATTTGGGGGAAATTCGTGCGCGTCTGGTAGAAGCCGACCCCACTTTCAAGTACCGCATCAGCGCCCTGCGGCGGCGCGTTCTGTTCCATGCGCTAGAAGACGCCGGTTACCCCTCGGTTGAAGCTGGGGCGCTGGCTGATCAGGCGTTTGAAGTATTCCTGCATGGCCGCCATCAGGTCGAGATCTTCCCGGAGGTCCATCCGACGCTGGAGATTCTGGCCAGGACCTTCACCCTGGGAGTGATCACCAACGGCAATGCCGATGTGCGTCGCCTGGGGCTGGCCGATTATTTCGCCTTTGCGCTGTGTGCTGAAGACCTGGGCATCGGCAAGCCTGACCCTGCTCCGTTCGTGGAAGCACTCAAGCGCGCCGACGTCGATGCGGGCGCTGCGGTGCACATCGGCGATCACCCTGGCGACGACATCGCAGGCGCTCAGCAAGCCGGTATGCGAGCGATCTGGTACAACCCGGCTGGTAAGCCGTGGGAAGGCGACAAACTGCCTGACGCCGAGATCAGCAGCCTGACGCAGCTGCCGGAGGTATTGAGTCGCTGGGCATAGATGATGTGGCGGCTGGTGATGAATTTTGGGAGCTGGGCTTGCCCAGCTCCCACAGTCATCATCGGTCTTGCTTGGGCTGCTCAGGCCTGAGCCCGCAGCCAGATTTTTGCCAAAAAAAAGCCCGCAGCGACAGCGGGCTTTTTCTTATCCGGCATCACACCCTTAGATAGGGCGGCTACCGTATTTGTTGTCCGGCTTCTTGGGCGGATCGGCGACCACGTTGGCCTCCACTTCCTGCACCTTGCCACCACGGGCGAGGAACTCTTCCATGGCGCGAGCCAGAGCGTCACGCTCTTTGTTTTTGGCTTCAACGCTAGGCAGTTCATCAACCGAGACAGCGGCCTTGGCCTTGCCTTTGGTCGGCGTTACCGAAGCTTCCGCACCGTCATCGGCTTCAGCACCATCGTCTTCGGGAGCAGCTGCAAGCTCCTCACCGTCCTCTTCACCTTCCAGATCATCAACCAGATCGTCGTTGTCATCGTCGCTCATGTTCTACCTCATGACTTGCGAAAGCAGATTAGTTATAGCCCAGCTGTGCACGTTTTCGAATGCTGCCGGAAAAAATTCAACATCCGCTGCAAAACAGCGGTTATGCCTGTTCACCCTGAAGGGTGGCCAGGACGTTGCGAGCACCGCCAGCATCACGGTGCTCACCCAGATAAACACCTTGCCAGGTGCCTAAGGCCAATCGAACCGCCGAGACCGGCAAAACCAACTGGCAGCCTAGCAAACTGGCCTTGAAATGCGCCGGCAGGTCGTCAGGGCCTTCGTCCTCATGTTCAAAGCCGTGGGTGCCTTGTGGCACCAGACGGTTGAAAAAGCGCTCGAAGTCACGACGTACAGCCGGGTCAGCGTTCTCGTTGACGGTCAACGACGCCGAGGTGTGCTGCAGCCACAAATGCAACAACCCGACTCGGCACCCCCGCAGCTCCGGCAAGCCTGCAAGAATTTCGTCGGTTACCAGATGAAACCCGCGTGGCTTGGCCCGCAGGGTAATTCTGGTCTGTTGCCACATACAGTTCTCCGCACATTCGGCGCGCATTCTAACGCGCTGGTAGAAAAAGCAAAGCGCGCAATAATCCGTCTTTTCTGTAAGCCATCGACGCTTGCTCGCCAACGTGGCGAGGAACTCTGCAAACTGTCAGGAATGCCCCTTGCAAAGCGGCCTGAGTATCTGGCCAAACGCTTTGCCGGGCAATCTATCGACAAACTCCAGACAAAAAAATGCCCGGTAAACCGGGCATTTTTTTACAGTGGCTTACAAGTTGTAGCCACGCTCGTTGTGTTGCGCAAGGTCGAGGCCGACAGCTTCTTCCTCTTCGGTGACACGCAGGCCCATGACCGCGTCCAGCACCTTGAGAATGATGAAGGTCACGATCGCTGTGTAAACCACGGTGAACGCCACGCCTTTGAACTGAATCCAGACCTGAGCCGCGATGTCAGTCACAGTACCGAAGCCGCCCAGAGCAGGGGCTGCGAATACGCCGGTCAGGATTGCGCCGACGATGCCGCCGATGCCGTGCACGCCGAAAGCGTCCAGGGAGTCGTCGTAGCCCAGCTTGCGCTTGAGGCTGGTGGCGCAGAAGAAGCAGATAACGCCTGCCGCCAGACCGATGATCAAAGCGCCCATCGGGCCAACAGTACCGGCAGCCGGAGTGATAGCCACCAGACCCGCAACAACACCCGAAGCGATACCCAGCGCGCTTGGTTTGCCGTGAGTCAGCCACTCAGCGAACATCCAGCTCAGTGCAGCAGCGGCGGTCGCGATCTGAGTAACCAGCATGGCCATGCCTGCAGTGCCGTTGGCAGCTGCGGCGGAACCGGCGTTGAAGCCGAACCAGCCAATCCAGAGCATTGCTGCGCCGACCAGGGTGTAACCCAGGTTGTGCGGTGCCATTGGAGTGGTAGGGAAGCCTTTACGCTTGCCAAGTACCAGACACGCCACCAGGCCAGCCACACCAGCGTTGATGTGAACAACGGTGCCGCCTGCGAAATCCAGGACTCCCCAGTCCCACATCAAGCCACCGACGCCGCCCCAGACCATGTGCGCGATTGGCGCGTAGACCAGGGTGAACCAGATAGCCATAAAGATCAGCATTGCGGAGAACTTCATGCGTTCTGCGAAAGCACCGACGATCAGGGCTGGAGTGATGATCGCGAAGGTCATCTGGAAGGTGATGAACACCGCTTCAGGGAACAGAGCCGCAGCGCCAGTGATGCTCGCAGGTGTCACACCTGCCAGGAACGCTTTGCCCATGCCGCCGAAGAACGAGTTGAAGTTGACGACGCCTTCTTCCATACCAGTGGTGTCGAACGCAATGCTGTAGCCGTAAACGACCCACAGGATGCTGATCAAACCAGTGATAGCGAAGCACTGCATCATCACGGAAAGAATGTTTTTAGAACGGACCATACCGCCGTAGAACAGCGCGAGGCCGGGGATGGTCATGAACAGCACCAAGGCTGTTGCAGTCAGCATCCAGGCGGTGTCGCCTGAGTTGAGGACTGGGGCTGCCACTTCGTCTGCCGCCATGGCCAAGCCAGGGGTTACGAGGGACAACAGGGCTCCTAGCCCTGCGAATTGACGCAGAGTCATATTGTTTTCTCCTGGGGCGTTGGGTTGGCGGCTTAGATTGCGTCGGTATCGGTTTCGCCGGTACGGATGCGAATGGCCTGTTCCAGATTCACAACAAAGATCTTGCCGTCACCAATCTTGCCGGTGTTGGCTGCTTTGGTTATCGCCTCGATAACGCGATCCAGATCCTTATCGTCAATAGCAACATCGATCTTCACCTTGGGAAGGAAGTCGACTACGTATTCCGCACCGCGATACAACTCGGTGTGGCCTTTCTGACGTCCGAAGCCTTTGACTTCAGTAACGGTGATGCCCTGCACGCCGATTTCGGACAGCGACTCGCGCACGTCGTCCAATTTGAACGGCTTGATGATGGCAGTGACTAGCTTCATGAAACTTTCTCCCGAATTGGTGGACTTGCCCCAGGAAAACAAACCCGACTCAAGTCTAAGCGCAGTGCCTGGCTTTGTAACGCATCGGTCGCCTGAAGGAGGTCCGACCAACCCCAGAAAACCGCTTTTGACGAAACATTCCCCGCTCCGCCTGCCGCACTGTATTCGTCAACACGACTGCATCAGTGCATGGGTCATCAGCGACTAAGCAGAAAGCTTGCCATCTCGTGAATTTTCATTGAATACAGGCCCTTGATCCCTGTTTCAGGCACCTGAGCCTCCCTGTGAAGCGTATTGGCGCACAACTAAAGTGCGTTCGTGCACGCGCTGGTGCGCCATTATCGTGCGCCCGATGCCGCTGGAAATGACTATAGACGCTCCGTGCTACACTGCCGCCCATCTGAAACCGGAGGTAGACATGCTCGCGCCCAAAGCTTTCCTCGATGCCCTGAGCGGCCACGCCTCGCGCTTGTTCAATGGCGAAACGCCGATCCCGCGTAACGAATTTGAAACCCAGTTCAAAGCCCTGCTGCAAAGCGGCTTCAGCAAACTGGATCTGGTCAGCCGGGAAGAATTCGACAGCCAGATGGCCGTCCTCGCCCGCACCCGTGCCCGCCTTGAAGCGCTTGAGGTGAAAGTTGCAGAGATGGAAGCGAAGTCGAATCCGCCTGTGGGTGAGTAGAGCTGACATGCGACGGTTTTGTGGGAGCCAAGCTTGGTCTGGGCGGCATTCCGACGATGAACGATGACGCGGGTTTCTGATAAACCGCGGCGCCTTCATCGCGGGCAATCCTCCCCACAGATATCGATCATCCCTGTGGGAGCCGAGCTTGCTCGCGATAAATGATAACGCGGTCTACCTGAGTACCGAGGCGTCTATATCGCGGGCAAGCCTCGCTCCCACAGGGATTTGCTTTCCGCATGACAGGGTGGTGTCAGTATTAAAAGGACATTCCTGCGGACACAAAATGGTGCATCCCCTTCTGGCATCTGCCTCACCTTGCAATCAACAACCGCTCCAGCCGTTTCGTATACGGCGAAAGATCACCGATGGTGCGCTCGACCCATTGCGGGTCGTAATAGGTGTCCAGATAGCGCTCGCCGCTGTCGCACATCAACGTCACCACTGAGCCTTTCAGGCCCTGCTCCTGCATTTGTAGCGCTACCGTCAGCGCGCCCCATACGTTTGTCCCGGTAGAGCCACCGGGCTTCTTGCCGATCAGCTTTTCCAGCCAGCCGAGTGTGGCAATGCTCGCTGCATCGGGGATTTGCAACATGTCGTCAATCACGCCCGGCAGAAACGACGCCTCTACCCTCGGCCGTCCAATGCCCTCGATGCGGCTGCCCTTGAGGCTGGTCAGGCTGGTCTCACCGCTGCGGTAGCTGTCGTAGAACAC
Source organism: Pseudomonas caspiana (assembly GCF_040224095.2). Taxonomy (NCBI): domain Bacteria; kingdom Pseudomonadati; phylum Pseudomonadota; class Gammaproteobacteria; order Pseudomonadales; family Pseudomonadaceae; genus Pseudomonas; species Pseudomonas caspiana. The sequence goes on from NZ_CP167995.1 coordinate 6,271,698, forward strand.
CGAATTCTCCGGGTCTACGACGATCAGTTTGGTGGCATGGCCCTTGTAGCGAATGAACCGACCGATAGTCGATGACGTGCCGCCCGTTCCTGCGCTCATCACAATAGCCGTCGGAATGGGATGTTCTTCTCCACTCAACTGATCAAAGATGCTGTCGGCGATGTTGTTATTGCCGCGCCAGTCTGTAGCCCGTTCGGCGTAGGTGAACTGATCCATGTAATGGCCGTTGTCGACCTGGGCCAGACGTTCAGCTTCGGGATACATGTCGCAGGACTGCTCCACAAAGTGGCAGCGCCCGCCAAGCAGCTCAACCTGCTGGATTTTCTTGCTCGCGGTATGACGCGGCATGACTGCGGTAAAAGGCAGCCCCAGCAGTTTTGCGAAATACGCCTCCGATACTGCAGTGCTGCCGGAAGAGGCCTCCACTACATGCGTGCCTTGGCGAATCTTGCCGCTACAGATTGCATGAAGAAATAACGAGCGCGCCAGACGATGCTTCAAGCTACCGCTGGGGTGAGTACTTTCGTCTTTGATGTAGATATCGATACCGTTCAGTGCCGGAACATCAAGCTTGAGCATGTGCGTATCGGCCGAGCGCTGCTGATCGCAGTTGAGGGTTTTGATCGCGGTACGAATCCAGTCATTCATCTCTTCTGCGCCTCAGCAAAATCACATCTATTCTTGATGGCAAATGTTACTGAATGCTGGGAAAAAGGATTTCTTTTTGTTCTATTGTTTAGCTTCTTATATAGAAAAATATTCTCCCAAAGGACTGAATTGAAAAATGGACAGTCTTGATCGCCATATCCTCAGTATTTTGCAGCGTGATGCCTCTATCGTGCTCAAAGACCTTGCTGAAGCCGTCAACCTCTCAACAACGCCCTGCTGGAAGCGAGTCAAAAAGCTCGAAGAGGCCGGGTACATCAAATCCAGAGTTGCGCTTCTTGATCCGGAAAAGCTGGGGCTGGGGTTGTCGGTTTTCGTCCAGCTCAAGACCCAGCGCCATGACACTCAGTGGCTTGAGCAATTTGCCCAAACCGTCATGCAGTACGAAGAGGTCATGGAGTTCTACCGAATGGCGGGCGAATGGGACTACATGCTGCGACTGGTCGTCAGCGACATGGCCGCTTACGACCGCTTTTACAAAAAGCTGATCAGCAGCACTGAAGGCCTTTCGACCATTACCTCCAGCTTCGCCATGGAGCAGTTGAAATACACGACGGCGCTGCCGTTGCCCCGTAGCTAGGCCTGTTCCCTGGGTGGGAACAGGCTAGCGACCGGTTAGAAGGTGTAGCTGACCGTGGCGCTGACGTTGCGCTCCTCACCCAAATAGCAGTAGCTCAGGCTTGCACAGGACGCGACGTAAGATTCGTTGGTCAGGTTGTTCGCGTTAACCCGTACGTCGACGCCTTTAAGCCCGACTTTGCTCAGGTCATAGCCGACTGAAGCGTCGAACAGTGTGTAGGACGGCACCTTCAGGATGTTTTCAGCATCTGCCCAGCTGTAGCCGACGTAGCGCACCCCTGCGCCCAGACGCAAGCCATCCAGCGCACCGCTGTTGAAGGCGTAGTCGCCCCAGACCGACGCCATGTGTTTAGGAGCTTGTGTCGGTGAGTTGCCTTTGTTCTCGATGACGTTGGTGGGCGTGCTCAACGTGCTGATCATCGATTTGGAGTATTCGATGTCGGTCAATGTGTAGCCGCCCAACACTTTGAAGTTGTCGGTTAACTGCACGTGCGCTTCCAGCTCCAGACCCTGGGAGCGTACCGCGCCAATAGGGCGATAGAAATTCTCTTGCGGCAGTTTGGAAGCCAGATTCTCCTGATCAATCCGGAATACCGAGGCGGTAAACAGGTTGTCCGTTCCGGGTGGCTGGTACTTGATGCCTGCTTCCCATTGAGTGCCGTCTGTTGGCGCCAGAGGGTTGCCATCACTGTCGGCGTACGAGTTCGGGTTAAACGACTCTGAATAGCTCACGTACGGCGCAATACCGTTATCGAACAGATACAGCACACCTGCCCGGCCGGTGAGCTTGGTGCGTCGATCACTGATTTCGGTGCCCTCTGGCCGCCCGGCTTCTGCCAGTCGGTTCTCGTCCGAGGTTTCCACCCAGTCCTGACGCAGGCCCAGCGAGAAGCGCCATTTATCCAGCTCGATCAAGTCCTGTGCATAAACGCCGGTCTGCTCCAGACGGCGTACGTAGCTGGTCGGGCTGAAGTAACTGATCGCCGAATTGCCATAAACCGGATCGAAGCCATTGAGCGATGCGACCGAACCACTGGTCCAGTCCACCACGGTCTTGCGTCGCTGGTAGTCAACACCGAGCAACGCCGTGTGCTTGGCCGAACCGGTGAAGAACTCAGCCTGCAACATGTTATCGACGATGAACGCGTGCAGCCGCTCGTCACCACCTGAGTAATAGCGCGTCAGCTCGTTGCTGGTGGGCGTCGTCCAGTCGTAGGCGTAGATCTGATCGTTCTTCACCTTCGAGTCCAGATAACGGAAGTTCTGTCTGGCGGTAAACACATCGTTGAAGCGGTGCTCGAACTGGTAGCCGAAGGATTGTTGATCGCGACTGAAGCCATCGACTCCAGGCTCGCCATCGAAGAAGTGCTCGGAGATACGTTGCCCGTTACGCTTGCGCAGCGTGCCACTGGCCGGTACGCCGCCGTGATAGCCGCCTTCCGGGTCGCGTTGCAGATAGGCTTGCAGGGTCAGCGATGTGTCTTCGCTGAAGTCGATGCTGACGGTCGGCGCCAGCGCGTAGCGCTTCTCTTCGACGTGATCGAATTGCGTGTCTGACTTATCCACAAGCCCGGTCAGGCGATAAGCGATGCGCTTGTCTTCATCCACAGGCCCGCTGAAATCGAACCCCATGCCGCGTTGTCCTTGCGTGCCGACGGTGGCCTGAACCTGATGGTACGGCTCAAACAACGGTTTTTTGCTGGTTAATGCCACCAGACCACCCGGCGAACTGCGGCCGTACAGCACTGAAGAAGGACCTTTCAGGATGTCGACCCGCTCCAGAAAGTACGGATCAACCTGCATCGTGCTGTAGGTGCCGCTATCGCCCATGGACTTGAGGCCGTCCAGGTAAATGTTATCCACAGAGCCGTCGTTGAAGCCGCGCAAGGCTACATAGTCGTAGCGATGGGTCGCGCCGTAAGGGTTGGTCAACACGCCCGGCGTGTAACGCATGGCCTGCGATACGGTTTGTGAGCCTTGATCATCCATTTGCTGGCGGGTGACCACCGACACAGACTGCGACGTTTCAAGCACCGACGTGCTGGTCTTGGTGGCGATCTGGCTGTGGGTCGCGTTGTAGCCTTCCATGCTGCCTAGGGCGTTGCCCAGTGCGAAGCCGCGAATGTCGGTGCTGGGTAATGCCAGTACTTCACCCGCCGTTTCGCGCAGCACGTAACTGCTGCCATCCTCTGTGACAGCTTGCAGGCTGTTACTGCCAAGCAAGATGCTTAGCGCCTGATCCGGGGCATAGCTGCCTTGCAGGCCCGGCGATTGCTTGCCGGCAGTTTGAGCTGGCGTGGCGGCCAAGGTGATACCCGCTTGCCGGGCGAACTGGTTCAAGGCTTCGCCCAAGGGGCCGGCGGCGATGGAATAGCTGCGCACAGCGCCGATCGCCACCGCACCGTCTTGAGCGTGAACCGCTAAAGGCAACGCGGCAGTGCCCAAAGCCACGCATATCAATGTCGCGCGCACCGCTGTGGCGAGGTGTGTTGCGCGCGCGTCAACGGCGACGTTTTGCAGGCTTGATTGCGGTTTATCTAGGGGCCGGGTCATGGGCGATTCCGTAAAGTCAGTGAAGAGAACAGAGGGGCTGATCTCTAAGCCGGACCTGTAGGCAAAACCCGCCAAAAAATTTCAAATTTCATGCTTGGCGCTGCAACGTGACCCACCAGCGCGTGCGATACCTGAGCTGGACAGGCAACGTCTGGGTAACAACCGTGAGCAGTTTGTCGGTGTTTTCCAGCCGAAATACACCGGAAAGACGCAGGTCGGCAATATCGTCAGCGCAGCCCAGATGACCGTGGCGGTAAGCCCCGACCTCGGTGAGGAAGTCTCTAAGGCGCATGTTTCGCGTCACGATCAGACCTTCGCTCCAGGCGCCAGCGTCCATGTTGAGCGTGGGCAATTGAACCGCTTCGCGAGTCGACACCAGGTAATGCTGCCCGGCGCTCACAGTGATGGGAGATGCGGCGGGCGAGCGAATGATCGACTGCCCTTCAAGCACACTGATACGCGTCTGGTCCGGATACTGCCTGACGACGAAGCGTCCGTTGATGCCCTCGAACAACCCGTGGCGACTTTGCACTAATAGCGGTCTGTGGGTCGGGCTTTGGACATCGGCACCGCACCCCAGAAGAATTTCACCCCGATTCAGAGTAATCAGGCGGCGTTCGGCGTTGAAGTTCTGATCCACCGCGCTGTCGGTGTTCAATTGCAGGCTTGAGCCGTCGCTGAGCTGAAAGCGCTCACGCTGCCCGACGCTGGTCGCGAAATCAGCGCTCCATTGTTGCCAAGGCACGGCCTCTCGCGACAGCCACGCACTTGAACCCACCACGACCAGGCCTGACAGCAGTTTCAGGGTTTGTCTGCGGCTCAGTCGTTGTGCGCTGTTTTCCAGCGCTTCGATGGCTGCGCCTGGGGCGGGCAGATGCTGAAAGCGACTGTTGAGTTCGCCGTTCAGGGCCTGGATACGCTGCCAAGCGCATTCGTGATCGGCATGTGCGACACGCCACCGCTCACATTGCTCGCGCAATTGTGGGTTGTGCCCTCCGCTGTTGAGGCGCATCGACCACTGGATCGCCTGTTTCACGACCTGCGGCGAGGGTTCTCGCGAGCGCGCAGGAGCAGATACGCCGCTCACGCTGGATACCGCAACAGATAGCAGTGATACAACGCGTCGGCGACATAGCGTTCTACAGAGCGCACCGACACGCCCATTCGTTCGGCGATCTGCTTGTAGGGCATGCCGTCGCATTGAGCCAGCAGAAAAGCCTGGCGGACCTTCGGTTTCAAGCCATCCAGCATCTTCGCAATGCTTTCCAGCAACTCGAAAACCAGCTCCCGGGACTCGGGCGAAGGTGACTCGTTGCAGGGTAAATGAGCGATGGCTTCAAGATAGGCGCGCTCCAGCTCCTCGCGTCGCCAATGATCGATGACGATCCCTTTGGCAACGGTGCGCAGAAACGCACGAGGTGCTTTCAGCTCAAGCAGTTCGTGGCGATTGAGCAGCCGGACAAAAGTATCCTGCGCCAGATCCGCCGCATCGGCTGCATTGCCCAGCTTGCTGCGCAGCCAGGTGTTGAGCCAGCCGTGATGATCGATGTAAAGCGTGCGCAGAGTGGCGTGATGAGAAGGCATTGCGGCGCGCCATCCCAGCGCGGTGTAAATGATAATGAGTCGCATTGTGTTAAAGCGCTGCACAATTTGCAACTGCTTAAGGGATGGGGCGCCAGTCGCGTGTGGCTTATGCCCTCAGGTATTGCAGGACGGTTTCAATGCTGGCCAGTGGCGGCGCGGACATTAGTTGCCCGGTCGGGCGCGCGGTGTGACATTTAGCAATAGATGCAACTATATCGAAATAGATGCAACTGGCACGGTCGGCGCGCAGACGACTGTTGATTCAGAAACCCCAGACGTAGCGCAGACTTGCGAACGTCTTTTCTCCCGCGATCCAACATATTGAGAAGACAACCCGAATGACTTTGCGACGGGTATGGGTGTCGCGTGGGCCGATCAGTCAATCTCTTTACACCACTAGAACTCGAACCGTTGCGACTTCAGCGGGCTGACGTATAGAGCGCCCATAGCCTCGATCCGTCGAGGCTTGTTGCCGCCACAACCGCAATCCGCAGTTAACTAGCGGGCAGACGGGTTCTGCGCGATCCAAGCATTGGTGCCACTGTTGGCTTGGGCGTAGTGATGGTTGCGTGTCAGCTCGGATACCCAGAGTTTGTCGTCGCCATCCATGAAATTCCTGAGGTGGTCATGCAAGCCTTTTGCGGTGCCGTTATAGGCCATCAGCCAAAAGGACTCTTGCGAGCGATGCGCCCCGAGAAGTTTGAGTTCATCGATCAGTAGCTTGTAGTCCTTGTTTTTTATGAGGTCATACGACACGGTGAAGTTAGTCATGATTGGCTCCAGACAGAAATGTAATTGGAGGAGTCGAAGGGCCGCTAGCGATGATGCGGCCCGTTCAGAGCATTAGGTCAGATCAATGGTGGTGGCAGTCGAGCCATATGTTTTTACTGCGACGATCCCCTGGTCGCGGGCGTATGCCGAGCTGTAGGTCTGGCTGGTGCCGATGATCTGATTATTCGCAGCACGCAGTACGAAATAAGGGCGCAGGTTCTGTGCAACGCGTTTATCGTAGTACTGATCGTACGGCGAATGCGTTTTGCAGGAAGCAATCCCGTTCTCGCAGCCGGATTTCTGGAGATACCCCTCGCTGGCTAGGATGATTTCGCCATTCGGCGCTTTCAAGTGAAAGTAATACTGGTTGTTCTGGGGGGAGCGGAAAATCTCATAATGTGCAGCCATGTGAACCTCGGATCAGTTGTGAATTAATGAACAAGCGCGGTAATCGCGCATGTTGTGGGCCGTGATTGGCTTGAACTAAAGGCTACGCAAGGAGTCGTTAGTGGGCTAGGCGCCAACAATTGGATCCATTATCGGGCGCTTGTTTCTCCACTGCTTTGCGAGGTTTTTACTAGCCAATGCAAGTTTTCAGCCTCAAACGTGAGCAAAGTCTCACGTTGATGCTGAGCTCTGGTGGTTGTAGAGCTGATACCCTAGCCCATTATGCGCACGAGGTAATAAGCATGAAAAAAATTGCGATAATTGAAGACTCTCCTGACACGAATAATGCCCTTGCTGGATTTTGCAAGAGCATTGGCAAGGACATTGAAGTTCATCAGTTTTTTGATAGAGAAAGCGCCGAGAAGGCGATTGTAGAAACAACCTTTAGCTTAATCGTCTTGGATATCGAGTTGCTGCCGGAAAAAAACGCTGGTGTTGGAATACTGCGAACAAATATAAGTAACCACAAGTCACCGGTCATAGTGGTCTCCGGACTTGATGCTTCATTGTATCGTGGTGTCATGCGCCAACTGGATGTTTGGGATTATATGGAGAAACCCATTCCTCCGGACGGTCAAGAGTTTGTCGAACTGGTAGTTCGTGTGCTAAGGGCCCAGAATGGGCCGAGTATGGAGGACAAGGAAGCGCTTATTACATACGACCAATCCACGACGAGAATGCGCTTCAAGAATAAAGCGCTGAATATCCCTCAGACGGCCAAGAATATTCTCTGGCGGCTCTACGAACGCCGAGGCTCTTATGTCCCATATGCCGATTTTTTCGAGTTGGTGAAATCAGGCCGTAACCCTGAAGCTATCCGTCAGCATGTTAAGAATATTCGTGACGCTTTAGAGGAGGTGGGTGAATCGCCGGATCATGTCGTAGTAATCAGGATGAAAGGTGTGCAATGGCAAGACTGCGTCAATCCTTAAGCAAGTTAAAAGAAAATCTTTACCGAGCCAAGGCTCGGGTGTTGATCGTGGGCATTATGGCCGGAATGGTCTTGCTGGTTTTTTTTGGCACAATTGCAGTGTTGCGGTTCAGCTATGTTTCAGTAGCACAGCAATACCAGGCAGCGATTCAGAGAACGTTACAACGCGTCGCGGCTGAGTTCGAAAGTTTGGATGGTAACATTGCATTTTCTAACTTCGGAGAGCAGTCTTCAGATGGGCACGGTATACCCGTGGCAAAATTGCCTCTTGAATTTATCAATGTCATACCTGGACATGTCGAAGATCTCAAGCCGCTTCTAGGCTGCAGCTTCAAAACCCTGAAGGATTCACGCGATCAACTATGCGCTGGGGTGTTAGAAAATCGCGATTATGGTGCACTGGTGTATCTTCGCGGTACGTTTCATGTCGACAGTGAGCTGACTTCACCGACCTATGCGAAATCCCCCTTCAAGGCCCACCACTTCAGCGTGGCGGTGACCGCACGGGGTCGCACCAGCCACTTTGTTGCTACCTTCGATCCGGTGCGACGAGCGGATGCTTCGACCGCCAAGCTGTTCTCTCCAGCATGGAGCATTGCCGGTTTCAAAACCACCAAGCAAGGGGCAGATGATTTTACCCGTGAGCGCGATATCAAGGGTCGTATTCTGGCTCACCTGACCCCTGAAGGAGCGGTCAGCAGCTACGAGTTCATTATCCAATTACCCTTATATGCTTACCTCGAAGCGCCGGATACGCAGATGATCTGGCCTCCTGAAGACATTTCTCAGGCGAGAGTCGCGTTGAAATTGCTTGGACCTATCGGTGACGGGCAAGGCCAGATACTCATGAATGGCCTAGAAACCAACGAGCGACCTGTATTCTCTTTTGAGTCAATGTCGCAGTACTTGTCACCGGGAGAAAGCCTTCGCTTCATTTCTTCTCCAGGAAGTGAGCCTATCGAGGTGTTTGCCGGTAACCACGGAGGCCGCAATGAAAGCCGCTCTGCGCTGGCACGCTTGGCCAACAGGGTCGTTGAGCTGGTGACGCCTTCGATTGCTACTCAGAAAGCCCTCGTACTCTCCAACGGCGGCAGGATAGAGTTGAGCGGAAACCCTGCCTTGGTATTAGGCGGGTGGAGCGCTGCAGCAAAAGCAATTTTGGCGTTTGCAGCCATCCTCGGCACTCTCCTGGTGATAAGTGGTTTCGCAATTCACCACTATGTTCTGGCACCTCTGAACAAGGTCAGGCGTAACACTATCTATATGCGGGGGCGTTACTCGGATGCGGATGATTTCAAGTTGCCGTATATGATCTTAAACCAGCATGACGAAGTGGGCGTACTATGGGCCAGCATTGAAGATTTGCACAAGTCTATTACCACATATGGGCGTGAGGCGCTGGAGTACGCCAAGAATGAAAGCGATATCCTTCGCGCCATTGGCCATGAAATCAAGTCCCCATTGCAAGAGCTGCTGATACGCCACAATAAACCCGACGATCCCAGTGCCAAGAGCCTTAAGCGAATGTCCTATGCCTTAAAAATGCTCTCCGGTAACTCTACGTCGCCGAGCTCGGAAAAGTCGCTTGGCCCCAAGGAAGCGATTAGCGCATCTCGTGGTCACCTCACCAAAGAAAACGTGGTTGAGTATCTGGAAAATGCCGCCGAATCCAGTGATGGGATTACCTTTGCTTATTCTTCCGGCTCGTTGTATGTCAGTGCCGACGGCGACATGCTGGAAGCATCACTGACCGCAATCTTGAATAATGCCAAAGAGTTCCGAAGTAATGGCACGGAAATCACCCTCAAAGTGTTCGCCGACTCAAACTGGGTTCTAATCGAGGTGGGTAATCAGGGGCCACAGATCCCGTCTTATTTGATTGACGAAATTTTCGAGTACGGCGTGAGCAGTCGTGACTCGGACGGTGAACATCAGGGTTTAGGGTTGTTCGTTGCCAAGCAGTATGTAAAAAAGATGGGGGGCGAGGTTCACGTAAAAAACGTCGAAGGTGGGGTGCGGTTTGCAATCAAGCTAGCCAGGGCACATTAAGATCTGACAGGTCGTGAACAGCACGTAGTAAAATCCAGACCTCTGCCGGCGAAGCCGATACAGCCTGAATTGCATGGCTGTATGTTTTGAAAGAAGGCTTGACGCCCGCGTCTCGCAACAGTTGAACAGCATGAATGCCATCCGGGCAGGCCTGGATATCGGCCAGTTCGCGGCTAAGGGCTGACTCGAAGCAAAACCACTGATGGATCGATACTAATTTCAAAGGAGTCGGCAGCCTGCCTCCGGAAAGCACAGGTGTGCAGGTCTATCCATTGTGACGCTAACCGCAGATAGCGTTTTGGAAGGCACGTGGGAGCCAGTCTGGATGCTCAATATTGAAATGTTTTACTCTATGATGGGGAGCGCCAGCCGAGGGGTTGAAGCCAGTCAAATCCTTTTTTGAAATTACCCCCAATCAACTAATTCCAAATCGGTCACGTGGCCAATCCTGAATCAAACTGCCAGTCATATTGCCCGCAACCAAAGCGCAGATCCCCGGTTGCCTTATCTGACATCCCCACCAGCCATGTGCAGTGATGCTCGGTCGCCTCCTCTGCCGGCGGCTCACCAATGCAGAACGTGTAGACGTTTTCATAGGTCTGCCCGAACCGCCGCACCAGCACCTCCGCGATACCGTCCCGGCCTTCAACGGTGGGCGGGAATGAAATGGCCCCGGTGTGGACGACCATTTCCAGCGTGGCGTCGCTGATGAATGACTGGCGTAGCAGGTGTGGGCGATTGCCGTCTTTGGCGAGGATGTAGTGTTCGATGGATTGGGCTGGGGTTGGCATTGCGGGCTCTTTTTGTCTGTAACTGACTGATTTGAATAATTTTCTGTAGGAGCTCACGAGCACCGCGAGGCAGCGATGGCGTCCTGTCTGATCCACCGCTATCGCAGCCTCGCGGTGCTCGTGCGCTCCTACAGGTCATTTATAAACCACGCGGCGGCGCAGTGTCAGGGACACAAGAGGTTTATCGCGGGGATACATTAACACCCTGTATTCATTCATTCCTTCAAAGCTCAGCCCAATGTCGCAGGATGCGAGGGTCGTTATTTCAAGGAAGAATCATGTCTCTGGCCATCGTTCATAGTCGTGCCCAAGTGGGCGTTGAAGCGCCTGCGGTTACCGTCGAAGCGCACCTGGCTAACGGTCTGCCTGCGCTGACGCTGGTGGGTTTGCCGGAAGGTGCTGTGCGGGAAAGCAAGGATCGGGTGCGCAGTGCGATTCTTAATTCGGGGCTGAAATTTCCGGATCGGCGCATCACGCTCAACCTCGCCCCGGCGGATTTGCCCAAGGACGGCGGGCGATTTGATCTGGCGATTGCGTTGGGTTTGCTGGCCGCCAGCGGGCAGGTTCCACTCGTCGCGTTGCAGGATGTGGAATGCCTTGGCGAGCTGGCATTGTCGGGTGCGATTCGGCCGATTCAGGGTGTGTTGCCTGCAGCGTTGGCAGCGCGGGCGGCGCAACGCACGCTGATCATTCCGGCGGTCAATGCTGAAGAGGCGTGTCTGGCGTCGGGCTTGCGGGTGATCGCGGTGAATCATCTGCTGGAGTTGGTGGCGCATTTCAACGGGCAGACGCCGATCACGCCGTACCAGTCCAGCGGGCTGTTGCACCAGGCCAAGCCTTATCCGGACCTCAGCGAAGTGCAGGGCCAGACGGCTGCGAAAAGAGCACTGATCATCGCTGCTGCTGGCGCGCACAACCTGCTTTTTAGCGGCCCACCCGGCACCGGTAAAACCCTGCTCGCCAGCCGCTTGCCGGGTTTGCTGCCACCGCTGGATGAGTACGAAGCGCTGGAAGTGGCGGCGATTCAGTCGGTGGCCAGCCAGATCCCGCTGACCAGTTGGCCGCAACGTCCGTTTCGTCAGCCTCATCACTCGGCGTCAGGCCCGGCATTGGTCGGTGGTGGCAGTCGCCCGCAGCCCGGTGAAATAACCCTCGCCCATCACGGCGTGCTGTTTCTTGATGAGCTGCCGGAGTTTGATCGGCGCGTATTGGAGGTGCTTCGCGAGCCTCTGGAGTCAGGCCATATCGTGATCTCTCGAGCGCGGGATCGGGTGCGGTTTCCGGCCCGCTTTCAACTGGTCGCCGCCATGAACCCCTGCCCCTGTGGATACCTTGGCGAACCGACCGGGAGGTGCCGTTGTTCCACGGAGCAGATTCAGCGCTACCGCAACAAACTGTCCGGGCCGTTGCTGGATCGTATTGACCTGCACCTGACCGTCGCCCGAGAAACCACTGCCCTCAATCCCAGCGTACAAAACGGTGAAACCACGGCCAGCGCTGCGGCTGTGGTTGCCAAAGCACGGGATCGCCAGAACCGACGTCAGGGTTGCGCCAATGCCTTTCTGGATATGCCGGGGCTGCGCAAGCATTGCGGGTTATCCAGAGAGGACGAGGCTTGGCTGGAAACGGCGTGTGAGCGACTGACCTTGTCGCTGCGCTCGGCACATCGGTTGCTCAAGGTGGCGAGGACGTTGGCCGATCTGGAGCAGGTGGATGCGATTAACCGCAGTCATGTGGCCGAGGCGTTGCAGTATCGGCCGGCGAGTGGATGATCAGCAGGTTGGCGCCATGAGTTTGATGGTCCCACTGAATTGTGAAGGTTCTGTGGGAGCCGGGCTTGCCCGCGATAAGGGCATCGCGGTTTGTCTGAGATACCGAAGTGGCCTTATCGCGGGCAAGCCCAGCTCCCACAGAAAATTTGCAGTGCTCTTCAAGCTGTGGGTAAGCCTTGGGTTTTCCACAGGATCGGTCCTACAGCAGGAGCGGAGTTATCCACAGGTCGCCAGTGTCCTGCGCTGACAGTCGTGTGCGCCTCAACGAATTAACCTCTCTCCCGGCTGAATATTCAGCTACTGGATTTGGCGATCTGGAAAAGGGAGTGATACTGCTGTTCATACGAAGCGGGCACATTTGCCTGCGCCTTGTTATGGCTGCTGTATGCGGGAGATCTTCGGGTCTGCCGGTCGCTCCTTACCGGTTCGCCAACCCGCATGCAGTTGCCACCCTATCGTTTGGCGACGAGAAGCGGTGGCTCCCAACAAGGAGATGCACTTTTGAATACATGCACTAACCCGCACCACATCCCCATGCTCTTCATCCGCCAGAAAAAACACATGCACGCCATTTGCCTCGAAGGCCAGGTCTGGTTCTGCGCGCGCGACCTGGGTTACCTGATGGGGATATTTCTGGATGAGCATCGCGCTCGCAAACTGGCACCCGACCAGCGCAAAACCATTTTGCTGGAACGCTATGGCGTAGTGCAGGAAACGCTGATGATCAGCGAGTCCGGGGTTTATGCACTATTGCTCTATCAGCACGGCGCTCACAACGGGCCGCTGCGCGAATGGCTTGAGCATCATGTTGTGCAAGCCGTGCGCGACCGTGATCAAGTGCCAACATCACAACGCCCGGTGCTGGGTTTGATGCATTGGCCCAACATGACCCTGAGCCTGCTGAACTGGCAGAACGACTCGTGGATTCGTGTGCGGGATATGCCGGAGATTTTGCTGGAGCGTTCGCGGCAGAGTGCCGGGAAGACCGCTTCGTGGTGGCGGCGATTGCTGGCGTAAGCCATACAGTTGGCGTCACGGACTGTATCTTGCGACCCGCCTGCCTCCTGCTTAAAGTGGCGCGCACTTAAGCGAGGAAACATCAAATGGAATTCAACAACGGCTTCCTGCTCAGCCTGTCGCTGTGCCTGGAAATTGGCCTCGCCAATATGGCGATGATCAATATCGCCATGCAGCGCGGCTTTGCGCAGGGCGTCTGGCTGGGGTTGGGCACCTGCGTCGGCGATTTGATTTATGCCGTGCTGGCGATGATGGGCATGGCGGTGCTTTTGCAGTTCGAGGCGGTGCGTTGGGTGCTGTGGATCGGCGGCTCGCTGGTGCTCTGCTTCTTGAGTGTGAAAATGCTGCTCAGTGCTTTCAAGACTGACGGGACGATGCAGCAGAGCGGCGAGCAATGGGGCAAGACCAATCTGGCGCTGTTCTCCAAGGGCATCATGCTGGCGATGTCTTCGCCCAGCGCGATCCTGTGGTTTGCCGCTGTGGGCGGCGCGATCATTGCGCGCCAAGGCCATGACGTGGCGAGCGCAGGTCTGTTCCTGTCAGGCTTTTTTGCTGCGGGTTTGCTGTGGTCGATTTCACTGTGCGCGGTGGCCTACCAGGGCGGCCGGCTCATCGGTGAGAAGCTGATGAAATACACGTACATCGCGTCGGCGCTGATCTTTGCCTACTTCGCGGTGTATGTGGTGGTGAGTGGGTATGCGGAGTTTGTCGGGGCTCCGGTTGGTCTGTAGAACCCAACATGCAATCTCTCGCGTTGAAATGCATTCCCTGTAGGAGCTGCCGAAGGCTGCGATAGCGTTATCCCTGATACACCCCCATCGCAGCCTTCGGCAGCTCCTACGGATGTACGTTCGCCGCGCAACCATGTTCTGTCCAAAAAAACGCCCCGAAGGGCGTTTTTTTATCACTTAACCATCAACGAAACCGGTCAACCTCGGTGCGCAAATCTGCAGCCAGGGTGTTCAGTTCTTCTGCGGTAATGGCCAGGTGCGAGACAACTTCACGTTGCTCGCTGTTGGCCATGGCGATGCTTTGCAGGTTGCTGCTCAACAAGGTGGCGGTGCTGCTTTGCTCTTGGGTGGCGGTGGTGATCGCGGCGAATTGCTGACCGGCCGAGCGGCTTTGCTCGTCGATCTGCGCCAGCGCTGCGGCCACTTTGGCGTTACGTGCCAGGCCTTCCTGCATCTGGGCATTGCCCTGTTGCATGGTGGAGATGGCGTTGCCGGTCTCTTGCTGGATGCTGGTGATCATCCCGGAGATTTCATTGGTGGCATCGCGTGTACGGGTCGCCAGGCTACGAACTTCGTCAGCAACCACTGCGAAGCCACGGCCTTGTTCACCCGCCCGTGCTGCTTCGATGGCTGCGTTGAGCGCCAGCAGGTTGGTCTGGTCGGCAATCGATGTAATGACGCCCACGATGCTGCCGATTTCCTGAGAGCGTTGCCCCAAGGTATTGATCACAGCAGCGGTGCTGTTGATAGACGCAGCGATCTGCTCAAGGGACGACGACGCTTCTTGCATCGACGCGCGACCGATACGAGTCTGCTGCGCGTTTTCCTGAGCCAGGCGTTCGGTATTACCCATGTTATCGGCGATGTTCAACGACGTGGCGCTGAACTCTTCAACCGCCCCCGCCATGCTGACGATTTCACCCGATTGCTGCTCCATGCCGCGATAAGCGCCGCCCGACAAACCGGACAGTTCATTCGCGCGGCTGCTGACTTGTTGAGCTGCCGTGCGGATGTGCGAAACCATGGTCGACAGCGCTTCACCCATCTTGTTGAAGCTGGTTGCCAGTTGGCCGATTTCGTCATGGCTGGTGATGTTCAAGCGCACGCTCAAATCACCTGCACCCAGTGCTTCAGCCTGACGCACCAGCTCAGACAGCGGACGAAGTTTACTGCGCAGCAACCAGATAGCCGAACTCACTGCAATCAACATCGCCAGCAGGCTGCCGATGGCCAGTTGCGTACCGACGTTCCAGGTCACGGCGCTGATTTCATCCTTGGGCATGTTCGCCAGAACGGTCCAAGGCCCGCCGCTGAAAGGTTGGGCAACGCTGTAGAAGTCTTCGCTGGTATCGCTCCAGTACTGTCCTTTACCTGGCTGTTTGGCGAAATCAGCAACAGCTTTGCCAGCCTGATCAAGTGCCTGCACGCCTGCTGGCGGCACCAGCCAGCGGTTCTGATCATCGAGCAGGGCCAGCGAGCCGGTCTTGCCGATGCGGAAGTTCTTCAGGTTTTCAAACTGGACGTTTTGCGCGTCGGTGTAATCGAAGCCGACGAACAACACCGCGATGACTTTGCCGGAGCTGTCTTTCACGGGGGTGTATTGCGTCATGTAGTAGCGCTCGAACAGCACTGCCTTACCGACGTAGCTCTGGCCCGACATCAATCGGTCGTACGCCGGGTTTTTGCGGTCGAGCATAGTGCCGATGGCGCGGCTGCCATCCTGCTTGGTCAGCGAGGTGCTGATGCGGATGAACTCGTCGCCGCTGCGCACAAATACCGTAGCCACGCCTTCAGTCAGTTGGCGGAACTCGTCAACTTCTCTGAAGTTGTTGTTCAGCACATGGTCCGCCAGAACCAGGCTTGGAGTTTGTACCCCGGCGACTGTAACTGGCTGGTCCGCCTGAACAGTCAGGCCGCTGGCAAAACGCTTCTCAAACAACCCGCTCAAACGTTGGGTGCTAACCCGCAGTGTGCTGTGAAAAGTGTTGAGCTGGTCGGCCAGCAAGCGTGCCTCGCTCGCCATGTGCTCTTCACGAATGACGAGGTTGGCTGAGTCCAGTGAACGCAACGCGAAGACAGTACTGCCGGAGATGACAACTGCCAGAATAACGGCCAAAGCAATACCGAGTTGCGAAGCAATTCGGGCACGGGGCTTGGACATGACGACTCCTGGCCGAACGCCGGGTCTTTTAATGACCTCTATTAGCCGTTCAGCTGAATTTGATTAAGTTAGGTAGCCTTGGTTGTACAGAATTTGTACAAGGGGGCGTCAATTTTACACATCGGCCTTGCGGCGTAATACTTGAGTAAGGTTCCCGGATTTGTAGGATTCGGTTACAAAATATGTCGCATTGCCACTATTCCCTGAGGATTTGCACCTCAGGCAGCTCCATGGCGCTGACTTCGCTCTGCAAAAAATCTCCCAGCCGACGCAGCCGTTCGCTGCCGGGTCGGGTTCTAGGCCAGACAAGGTAATAGTCTTCGCCGCTGTAGACGGCGGTGCGCCAAGGCAGACTTAAACGCTTCTGGGCGACATCTTCGGCGACCATGAGTAGATCCCCCATGGAAACCCCGTACCCGCGAGCGGCGGCGATCATACCTAATTCCAGCGTGTCAAACACCTGTCCGCCCTTGAGTGAAACGTGCTCCGATAAGCCCGTGCGCTCAAGCCAGCTTCGCCAGTCTCTGCGGTCTGGCGTGGGGTGCAGCAATTCTGCGCTGGCCAGGCGCTCAATGTTCCAGGGCTGATCGTCCATCAGGTTTGGCGCACCCACCGGAATCAGCAGTTCCGGGAACAGATGTATCGCCTCCCAATCGGCCGGGAGATGGCCGCGACTGAGCAGCACGGCGCAGTCGAACGGCTCATGACTGAAATCCACCACGTCGATTTCCATCCACGCGCTGGTCAACTGCACTTCATTGCCCGCCTGCAGGTGACGAAAGCGACTGAGTCGCGCCAACAGCCAACGCATGGTCAGGGTAGGCGGCGCTTTCATGCGCAAAATCCCTTCGTCGACAGACAGCGTGTTACAGGCGCGCTCCAGGGAAGAGAAGCCGTCGCGCACGCCCGGCAGCAGTGTCCGCGCGGCTTCGGTCAGCTGGATATTGCGCCCGATGCGCTGAAACAGTCGGCAGGCAAAATGCTCTTCAAGGGTTCGAATGTGCCGACTGACCGCACTTTGGGTGATCGACAATTCTTCCGCTGCTCGCGTAAACGAGCTGTGCCGCGCAGCCGCTTCAAATGCGCGCAGTGCATAAAGAGGTGGAAGACTACGGGGCATTGAGGACGCTCCTGCTGCGGTTGACGCCGATTTTAGCTAAAAAGCTGACAGATGAGTTTTACTCATGATAACGATCTTATTTATCCCTTTGTGCTCGCGCATTTAAGTGCAGAGAATGAGCGGCTCATAACTGCCCTTGAAATCGAGCGTCGCGCCATGCAACAACCTGCCATCAAAGAACTCTGGATCATCCTGCGCCTCGCCGGGCCGCTGATCGCTTCACAGATGGCACACATGCTGATGGTCTTCACTGACACGGTAATGATGGGGCACATTGGCCCTGAAGCTTTGGCGGGCGGGGGGCTGGGCGCGGCGACCTACAACTTTATTTCGTTCTTCTGCGTCGGGGTCATGGCGGCAGTGGGTACGCTTGTGGCGATCCGGCATGGTGCGGGGGACAGCAAAGGCGCTGCGCAACTGGTCCAGGCCGGTGTCTGGCTGGCGTGGGGCATGGCATTGATTGCCATGTTGATCCTGTGGAACCTTGAGCCGGTCCTGCTGCATTTTGGCCAAACCGAATCCAACGTGCACATGGCAGGTCAATTTTTGATCACCTTGCCACTGGCGTTGCCCGGCTTGTTAACGTTCATGGCCCTGCGCGGTTTCACCAGCGCGCTGGGGCGTGCAGGGCCAGTCATGGCAATCAGCGTGGGCGGCGCGATTGCCAATTTCGTTCTCAACTATGCCTTTATCCATCAAGTGTTCGGGCTGCCGAATCTTGGCTTGATGGGGATTGGCCTGGTCACAGCGGTAGTCACCAACGGCATGGCGTTAATTCTCGCCCTGCATATCCGTCGTCATCCGGCCTACGCGGCCTACCCGATCCGTGAAGGCTTCTGGCAGCTGTCGAGCAGCCACCTCAAAGAGCTATGGAAGCTGGGCTTGCCAATTGGCGGGACGTACGCCGTCGAGGTTGGCCTGTTCACCTTTGCTGCGTTTTGTATGGGGGCGATGGGCAGCGTGCAGATGGCCGCGCACCAGATCGCCCTGCAATCGGTGTCGATGGCATTCATGATTCCGGTGGGGATTTCTTACGCAGTGACCATGCGTATTGGTCTGCACTATGGCGCGGGTAATCTGCTGCTGGCGCGCACCGCCGGGCGTGCGGGCATTATTTTTGGCTCATTGGTGATGCTGATGTTCGGCATGCTGTTCTGGCTGGCACCGCATTTGGTTATCGGTCTGTTCCTGGATATCAATGACCCTAAATTCGCCGAGATCGTCGAGTTGACGGTCAAGCTGCTGGCGATTGCAGCCTGGTTTGAAATTCTTGATGGCGCGCAAACCATTGCCATGGGCGCGATCCGTGGCTTCAAGGATGCGCGGACGACCTTCCTCATCGGGCTGGCCAGTTATTGGCTGGTGGCTGCCCCTGCGGCCTGGATATTTGGTTTTTACACCAACCACGGCGCCGAGGGCGTCTGGTGGGGGCTGGCGTTGGGATTGCTGTGTGCAGCGATTGCGCTGACCTGGGCCTTCGAAAGAAAGACCTCGCGGTTGTTGCGGCGGGAAGCGGCAGCAGTGCCGGTGATGGGGTGAGGAATGTTGATTTTGCCTCCTGCCAAACACGACCCTGCAGGAGCGCACGAGCAGCGCGAGGCCGCGATAGCGGTCTGCCTGATAAACCGCTATCGCGGCCTCGCGGTGCTACAGGTCTATCGTTTGGCGCAAGACAGCGCGTTTCAAACCCCGCTCAACGCCTCCGGTGCTTGCTGATCGAAGGTCAGGTATTTGATCAACTGCGATAACGGCAGTGGTTTGCTGATCAGGTAGCCTTGAACCTGGTCGCAGCCAAAACTGCGTAATAACGCCAGTTGGGCAGGCGTTTCGACACCTTCAGCCACCACTTCAAGGCTCAGGTTGTGGGCCAGGTTAATCATGGCGTGAACCAGCTTGCAGTTCTCATCGCGCTGCTCCATTTCACCTACGAAGCTTTTGTCGATCTTCAACAGGGTGATGGGCAGGTTGTTGAGGTGCACAAATGATGAAAAGCCCGTGCCGAAGTCGTCCAGTGAGAACCGAACCCCAAGCCGTCCGAGCGCATCCATGGTTTGTTTGACCAGATCGCTACGGCGCATGACAGCCGTTTCGGTCAGTTCGAACTCCAGCCATTGCGCGTCAATCCCGCGCTCGGCAATCAATCGGCCCAACGTTGCCAGCAACTGGTTGTCCTGAAACTGGCGAAATGACAAATTGATAGCCATATGCAGCTGCGGCAGACCGCTTTCGATCAAGGTCTGCATGTCACGCAGTGCCCGGGATATCACCCAGTAGCCCAATGGCACGATCAGGCCACTTTGTTCTGCCAGCGGCACGAATTCGCTGGGTGGCAACAAGCCTCGTTCCTCGTGACGCCAGCGCACCAGTGCCTCCAGACCGACAATACGTCCGCTGGTCAGGCAAAGCCTCGGCTGGTAATGCAGCTCCAGCTCGTCACGACGCAGTGCCCGGCGCAGCTCGCTTTCAAGGTCTGCGAGGCTGCGAGCATTGCGGTTGAGTCGGTCGTTGAAGACATGAAAGGTACAGCCCTGAATGCCTTTGGCCTGCTGCATGGCGATATGTGCATGCCACATCAGCGGATCGGCGCCTGCCTCGGCACGGGCATGAGCGATCCCCAGGCTGCAACCGATCAGCAGGCTTTCGCCGTCGACCCAGTAAGGCTCGGACAGGGCTTCGGTGATGCGCTCGGCCATCCAGTCAGCCCGGTCCGGGGCTCGTCGGGTGTCGATCAATAGTGCGAATTCGTCGCTGCCCAAGCGGGCGATCTGATCGCAGGGTTCCAGCTGCCCTTTGAGTCGCGCCACCACCTGTAAAATCAGCCGGTCGCCAGCTTGATGACCCAGTGCGTCGTTGGCGCGGCGGAAGTTGTCCAGATCGAGATGGCCCAGCGCCAGGCCACGGCCGTCATTTTCCAGCAAGCGTGCCGCCAGTAAGGTCTGGAAACCCTGGCGGTTGGCGATACCGGTTAGCGTGTCTTGCTCGGCCAGACGTTGCAGCGTGCTTTCCAGCAAGGCGCGTTCGCGTACATGGCGCAAGCAGCTGCGCAGGCTCACCGGGGTTAATTCGCTGCGGATCAGCCAGTCACTGGCGCCCAGTGGCGCAATCACCGGCTCCTCTTCAAGCAGCATGATCACTGGCAGGTTGCAGCGGCCGGGTGGAGGCTGCAGTTCTGGCGTGGTGAGCAGTACGGTGTGGTTGTCGTCGACTAGAGAGGCACTGATGTCGTTCCAGTGCGAGAAGGACAACGGATTTGCCTGATTCTGCTCAGGCGTCAGGCAACTGCGCAGCAATACCAGCCATTCCGGCTCGTGGGCCAGCACTAACAACCGCAAGGGTTGGACAGGCGTAGGCAAGCTAGCTCCCTAGACTCGAAAAGAGACAAACAGAAGGCCGGGACAAGGGCCAAACAGAGCGATCATTCAGCATTCGGATGCGCAAATGTAACAAAACCAAAAAAATTAGATAGCTGCGGGCGACATAAGACGTCACTCATTGGCGGACGGTCGCTGCACAATCGCCATAGCCTGCTAAAATGCCCGCCCATTTCGTTAGTGATCCTCTTCCTGAT